>CAYQFP010000058.1:0-9440 GCA_964416865.1 uncultured Methanotrichaceae archaeon | reverse complement strand
TCCCTCAGAATCAATCGCTTGATAATGGTTTTAATCAATAGAGTGCATGACGACTGCCTCAATTAGGTGGTCCAATGTGACAATGTCGAGTTATGTACAACAAAAAAAAATTGCAGAAATGCTCGCGCCTAGGTGAACATATCTGCAGGCGGCTTCAAGCGATCCTTCCTCGCGTTTCGGATCGCCTCATCCAGATGGGCCTGAGCGATCTTGCAATCATCTATGATAGCATGGTGAAGGGCCACCTTCAGCACCTTCTCCACCAGGTCTCTTCCCGAGAACCCCTCGGTCTTCCTGGATATAGCCTTCAGGTCCAGCCGTTCCATTTCTAGGGGAAGGGTGACCACGTTCTTATCGAGGATTTGGTATCTCTCCTCTTCGGTAGGCAGGTTGAAGATGATCTCTTCCTCGAACCTGCTTCTTACGGCGCTGTCCAAAAACTCGATCTTGTTGGTGGCAGCGATGGTACAGACGCCTTTCCGGCGGTGTATGCCGTCCATCTCGGTGAGGAGGGCGTTGACGATCTCCGAGACGTCGCCTCGAAGATCCTGGTATCTCCGGTCCAGGGCGATGGCATCGAGTTCGTCTATGAAGATTATGCAGGGTGCAATATCTTCTGCGCTCTTGTAGAGTCTGTGTATCTGTCTGGACCCCTCACCCACGAATTCCCCTATCAGGGTGGTGGCCTTTATGGGCATCATGGGTACCTTCGTCTCTCGTGAGAGGGCCTTGGCCATCATGGTCTTGCCGGTGCCCGAGGGTCCGTAGAAGAGGATATTCCTGGGCGCCCACTTCCCAAACTTCGCAGGCTCGGTCAGGAACTTCTCGACGATCCTCATCTTGCGCAGGGCGTTGTCCTGGCCCACCACGTCATCGAAGGTAACGTCGCTCTCAATATTCTTCTTATCAATCTTCTTTTCCACCACTATGTTGGTATCAGACCCAACGATGGAGACTCTGGGGTAAGCCTTCACCACCTGGAAGGCGAAGTCTGGGTAAAGCCTCCTATCGAATAGGTAACATCCAGGCTTCACAACCTCGCCGTACCACTGTTCTCTGGCATATAGCTCGAAAAGGTGGGTGTTCGATACCTCGGGACTGTCCTGAAAGAGGCTTTTCAGTGGATATCCTGCTGGTCGAAGCAAGACGTACTTCGCCCCTGACATCCTACCGTTATCCAGCTTGCCTCCCAGCTCTTTTGTACCGGTCTTCTGGATAGATCGCACGGTTACGTCCTCTTTGTCGAAGATAGTTAAAGATATGGGCGTCAGAAGATACCAAGTACCCCGACTGGGTCCCGATAGTAATTAATATAACCTCTACCCAACTACATCATCAACCGGGAGATAATCATTTAGGAGAGGATCTTTATGGGAGATAATGGTGTAGCAATTATATTGATGATTGTAGGGTTCTTAGTAATGTTCATGTTGCCGGCCTACTTAATAGCTGTGATATTCTGAACGGGGCTGTGTCCAGGCCAGCACCCATCGGAATTTTTTTTAGGCATTTTGCTCGGCTGTAAGTGACGTCTCACCTTTGTCCTATCTATCGGACGGTGGCGGTCATCTATCTACGTTTCTTCTTCGTCCCGCCCCATATGGGATCGTCGCCGAAACGTTCTCTCCACCATCTCTGGTAGTCTTCTCTCTTCTCCGCCTTCTCGATCTCTTCTTCTCGGAATGAGTACTCGTAATCTTGGCAGTACCTGATGACTATCTCGTAAGCCTGGTTGATCCTCTGGATCATATCTCTACAGAGCTCAGGATCACCGTCGCAGGTATCGGGATGCCATCTGGCCACCAGGTATCTGTAGCTCTCTTTTATCTTCCTCATGGTGGCCGTCTCCGGCAGGCCTAGGACCTCCGCCGCCCAGCCGATCCTCATCTCTCTCTGGGACATGTTTCTATCGATCAGATCACCATCTTTTGACCGAAGAGCCTCTCGAACTTATCGTACTTGGCCCTGGCCCTGGATAGGTTCTGGCGGACGTAGGTCTCGCCCCCCTCACAAGCCTCCATGGCCTTGAGCTCCGCGGGAGAGAATACCGCCTCAAGTTGTTCCCTGGGCAGAGAGGACAAGCTCGTGGGTCTCGGCTCGATCACTTCCGCCGCCGAATCGCCCTGCCACCCCCAGGACCGGTCGTACTTTATCAGGAGCATGTGGCCGCATCTTTCGCAGCGGGCGGCCACCAACCAGTCCCCTTTCGACCGGTAATAGGCTGTACTCAGAAGCTCCCCCTCGCACCTCTCGCAGAACCCTACGAAATTTTCCTCCGATGATGTCGGTTCGATCTTCGATCCCCGGAGATGGAGGCGATGACTCCCCTGCTCGATCTTGCACATCCGGTCACGGCATCTTCTGGATCAACACGTCTTTCATGCTGTAGATCCCCGGCGGCCGCCCCACGACCCATCTGGCGGCCCTGACCGCCCCGTTGGCGAAGGCCTGTCTGCTGTGAGCCTGGTGCTTGATCTCCAGTCGTTCGCCAGGGCCTGCAAAGAGGACGGTATGGTCGCCCACGATGTCCCCTGCCCTGAGGGCATGCACCCCGATCTCCTCACCGCGCAGTCTAGTGCCCTTCTCTCTGCCGTAGACCACGCTATCCCGGTCGATCTCGATGGCCCTGGTAAGTATATCCACGGCAGCCTCGGCGGTACCGCTGGGTGCGTCCCTCTTCCCTCTGTGGTGGGCCTCGATCACCTCCATGTCGTAGCCCCGGAGGGCTCGAGCCGCCATCTCGATGACGTTCCAGAAGACGTTCACCCCAACGCTGAAGTTGGGCGATATCACCGCAGCCGCTCGTCTATCGATCAGGCCTTTCATCGTATTCAGGTCATGATCCGAGAAACCCGTGGTTCCGATCACCAGGTTGATGCCCAGGTCTGTCGCGGCCCTGACGTTATCCACAACGGCAGAGGCGGTGGTGAAGTCTATCAAGACATCGGGTCTAATCGCCGTCAGGGTATCTGTCAGTTGGGCGGCGTCGGTGACCGTCACACCGTCGATGGGGTCGCCCACTCCTTCCTGGTCGAAGCCCGCCGCCAGCATCAGATCGGGGACGCGCGCCAGCTCGTCGACTATCATCTTGCCCATGCGCCCGCGCACACCGGTGATCGCTACCTTCGTCTTCATCAGAACTCGCCCAGTGCGTCCAGGGTCTCTCTTAGAACCAGCTCGTTCTCTTCGGACATGGAAGCCAAGGGGAGTCTCATAGGACCGGCAGCCATCCCCATCATCTGGCAGGCGGTCTTAACCGGTATAGGGTTTGTCTCCAGGAACATGGCCCTTATCAGGGGTGCGATCTGGAAGTGAACCTCTCTGGCCTTTTCGAGGTCGCCCCTGAGCATAGCATCTGTTAGAGCCATCATCTTTTTAGGGGCTACGTTGGCAACGACCGATATCACGCCGGACCCCCCCAGTGACATTATGGGCAGGGTCAGGTTATCGTCGCCAGAGATGACTATGAAATCTTCGTCCCTGGTCAACTCGATGATCTTCGAGACCTGAGATAGGTCGCCGCTGGCCTCTTTGATGCCGACCACATTCTCGATCTTGGCAAGCTCCGCGACCAGCTCAGGCCTCAGGTTGATTGCCGTCCTGGAAGGGACGTTGTAAAGTATCAACGGGATGTCACAGCTCTCTGCCACATACCTATAATGAGACAACATGCCCCTTTCGTTGGGCTTGTTGTAGTAGGGCGTGATCAGGAGGGCGGCGTCTGCACCGGCATCCTCGGCATGTTTGGTCAGTTCCGCTGCCTCGATGGTGTTGTTCGAGCCCGTGCCCGCTATCACTTTCACCTTGGAACAGTCGACTGCTATTTCTACCGCCATCTTGTGCTCTTCGACGGATAGTGTGGCGGACTCGCCGGTCGTACCACAGGGAACCACGCCAGAGACACCGGCCTCACCGAGAAGCTCTATGTTCCTCCGTAGCCCCTCCCCGTCCAGCTCGCCTTCTTCCTTGAAAGGTGTAATGATGGCTGGCAGTACACCTTCGAACATCTAAATTACACTCCTTTGGACTTAGACTTAATACGGGTAATGTAACCTGCAACTCTGTTTGCGATCGTCTTGTATTCGATATCGGTGTACTCCGCTACCAACGCTTTATTCTGCTCGAAGTCGGTGCTAAAGGACCCCTCGTGGGTTTTTAGCAGCTCCATTGCAAAATTCTTAATATAACTAGGCTTCACGCTTCCCATGACAAAACACTCCAGCTAGAGAAAACAGCATTTCTAGGATCAAACTTTGATTTATAGATTGCCGTCCAGAGTTCTCGATATCCTGATCGCCAGGGTAGAGACCTCACCTGCCGTGACGCCCAGAAGCCGGATCATGGGTTCTTTTCCTACACCACCAGCGTCCCAGATAACCTCCGGCACCGATCCGTATTCTCTGATCGCCTGCTGTGTGCCCCAGCTCATGGTATCGGCCCCGGTGGGCTCTTCCATCCTATCGAAACTGGCAATTCTGAGGCCCCCGTCCTCGCATATCTCCAGGACGGCCCCGTCGAACCGGACGTTCATGGCGGCCCTGATCTTCGAATCAAAGCTCATGGCCGCCAGGATGATCCTGGCAACGTGATCACTGGCCCCGAACCGGACGCACCCCGACTGGTGCATCTTCTGGCCTGCTCTGACCAGCCGCCCTTCCACGGCGACCACATCTCCGGAACCTGTCGCTGCCGTGATGGCCATGCCTACGTTGGACCCTACTTCCGGGATCAGGAGGCGAAGCGAAGGTTCTTCCATCAGCGAGCCGACCGCCCTCTCAACTTCGGACAGGACAAAGAACCGTTCGGCGTCTTCCACGAGTCTGCCTGCCTGGTTCACGGGCGAGGCGCCTCTGCCCACCTGGTGACTTCTGGATATGGATGCTGCAGCGAACTTTTTGGCTCTGGATGCGGCCTCGCTCAGACTCAGTCCCCGGGCCAAAAAGGCGGTGATAGCTGCAGAGTAGGTGCAACCCACGCCGTGGCCGCCTCCGCTCGCTCTCTCTCCGCCGATTAGCTGGACCCGGTTGCCTTCCATGAGAATGTCTGGACCCTCCAGATGACCGCCGGTGACGATCACCGCTTTTGCGCCGAGACGGAGGATCTCGTTCGCGGCCTTCTTGGCACTCTCTTCATCCGTCACCGGGACTTCGGACAGCGCCTCCGCCTCGAAGATGTTGGGGGTGACAACCCTGGCCAGGGGCACCAGCCTATGGCGCAGCACCTTTGCCGCCTCTCGGTCCAGGAGACGACCACCGGCCTCGGCCTCCATCACCGGGTCGAGCACGAGGCCGATTTCTGCATCCTCTATCTTCTCTGCGACCAGGGAGACGATATCTGCCGAATGGAGCATGCCTGTTTTGGCATATCCTATGGAGAAGTCCTCCAGGATCGCATCGAGCTGGGCGGAGACCGCCTCTTGGCCGAGTCCGAAGATGGATCTCACGCCCATGGTGTTCTGAGCGGTGACCGCCGTGACGACGGAAACGCCGTGGGCACCCAGAACGGAAAATGTCTTGACGTCGGCCTGGATACCCGCCCCACCGGAAGAGTCGGATCCTCCTATGGAAAGAAGAACGTCGGTCATGTATCACTTGCGTCCTTTCGCCTTTGCCTCGGCCTCATGGACCATCTTTTCGGGCAGTTTGTACTTCTGGGCGATCTTCAGAGCCTTGTTGTAGAGGCCAGCTTCCATATGTTTGGAATAGGCCATCTCTGCGGCATCTTTTTTCATGCTCTCGGGCAGATCGAACAGGTCTGCGATCTCCGCCGCGTTCTTGAGCAGCCCGAAGCTCACGCTCTTGTTGAAGGCCAGAATCGCGGCATCTCTGATCATCTCCGGCGGAAGGTCGTACTCCTTGGCATACTCTGCCGCGGCCTTGCAGTGTTCTCCGTCTACCTTTCTCTGGAACGACCGGATCGCAGCACCCTTGATCAGGTTCTCGGGTAGATCATACAGCTTTGCCAGCGCTGCCGCCACGGAGTACTCACCCTGGTCTACATTCTTCCGGTATGCCTTGGTGGCGGCCTCCTGGAGCATGTCCAAGGGCAAGGAGCGGTCCTCTCTCACCTTTGCCGCCTCCTTATACAGACCACTGGCCATCTTCTCCTCGAAGAGCTTCACACCCTCGGAGAGCGTATCTTTTGCCATATCTATCGAACCTCCTATAAAATATGCGATCATCTCAGACTGGTGATGAAGGCATACTGGGTCGTGGTGGGGAGTTTCCGTCTCAGTATCCTGATTTCGGGCATGTATATCAACATGAGCTTCTCGTCGCCCCTTTTCGTCTCTAACAGCTTATTCACCACCACGCACTCAGCCTCACCTTGTATCCGGGCCGTGCCGCTCCCGTACTGAGGTGCCATCTCTATCAGTATGGGCAACCTCAACTTGTCCCAAAGGTACCTGGGGAGGGAGTTCGATATGAGATCAAGCTCGACCTTGTCGATTATGTAAAATGTATTGTCTTTTCCTCGGACCCCCGGTTTCTCCTCTTTGAGCAGTTCGGTGAGTTTCCGTCTTCTGCCGGGGAGGTGCTGGTTCATGGTCTGAACCGTTTTGATTATCAGTCTATTGTCTGTTATCACCATCAGTCTCACCTTCGATCTAGATCTCGGCAAAGGTCTTCTGGATCGGGTTTTTCTTGATATTGAGGCAGCTTCTGGCGGCTCTGCCCACCCGTTCCCGGTCTTCTTCTATGGTGTAGACGCCTAGCCTCCAGGCTGCGTGGTGGGCTCTTTCCAAGATTGTGGCCAGAGGCGATACCTCCCCGAGGCTCCTGATCTCTCCGTCGACCCGGACGGGCACGTTCCCCTCTGCTACCCGGGGCAGACGAGGTCTGTCCACGAGCACGTACCTGGGGTCTACTTTTGCCTCTTCGGCGATCTCCACGGCGATTAGCCTCTTGTTCTCTCGGGATATGACAGAAGACTCAAACCCCTCTTTGCCCACATAGACTGCCCGTTTGAAAAGTCTTCTCGACCTGATACGATCCACGATCTCGAAAGGGTAACCGCCTGCAGAGGACATCGCCAATATCAGATCATGGTCGCACATATCTTTGATCGCTCCGGGGTCGGTACCGTGCTCTTCTATCAGGCACAAGATGCCGCTTTCGATCATGGACTGAGCGATCCTGGAGACATGATGGTAATAGACGGTAGGATACATGAGCAGCCTGGAGACCAGGAGAGACTCTGCGGCGTGGATTCCGCCTTCCTCGACGACCAGCTGGCCTCTGTAGATCTTCATCATTTCCATCAGCCTCTGGTAGTCTATTACCCCGTAGGCAACTCCGGTGTAATGGGCGTCGCGTACCAGGTAGTCCATCCTGTCCACGTCCATCTCGCCATTTACTATCTGGCCCAGGGAGGTCTCGCCCTTGATCAGCCGTTGGATCCGGGCAGGGTCTAATCCCCAGGTGTCCAGGACCTCTCCTAGCTCGTTCTTCCTCAGCAGATCGTTCACGTTCTCGTGATCTCTTCTCAGGTAGGTGGCGAGCACCGACTCGGTGACGTGGGAGAGTGGGCCGTGACCCACGTCGTGGAGGAGGACTGCTGCGCGAAGTTCCTGTTGCTCCTCGCAGTCCAGCTCCAGGTGATGGACCAGGCGGCTCGCCAGGTGAAAGGCGCCCAAGCTATGTTCAAACCTGGTGTGATTGGCGCCGGGGTAGACCAGGTTCGCCAGACCTAGCTGTTTGATCCATCTCAGGCGCTGCATCTGGGGCGTGTCCACCAGGTCGAGAGCCAGGTCGTCGAGCTTCACATACCCATGGACCGGATCGCTGATAGTCGCCATCCTGTACTGCTAGGTTCTCCGTCCATTTACCCTTATCGAAGACGTGATCTTCGGGTGGGTCCTGCATGCCGTTAACCTTATGCACTCCAACCATGATGATAGATATCACGAGTAAATCCTCCAGTTGGTCGGATTTACTATCAAGAATGCGGCTGTTACAAGATGCTAGTTGGTACCATGACTCTGATGGAAGAAGCAAGAAAAGGGCGCATCCCCGAGGAGGTAAAGCTGGTCGCCGATAAAGAGGGGATCGAGCCGGATAAGCTGAGGCGGCTGGTGGCTAGTGGCAGGGTGGTCATACCCAAGAACATCCGAAGGGACGTCGAGCCTTTGGGCATAGGCGAGACTCTAACCACAAAGGTGAACGTAAACCTGGGATCGTCCCAGGATCTGGCCGAGCCTGACGCCGAGGTTAAAAAGGCGATGGCTGCCGTGGAGGCAGGCGCCGACACCCTGATGGATCTTTCCACAGGGGGCGATCTGGATCTGATCAGGCAAAAGATACTGACATCTGTGGCCGTGCCCGTGGGTACAGTTCCCATCTACCAGGCCGCGGTTGAGTGTGATCTGACGTCACAAGCTCTCTTCAACGCCTTGGAGCGGCAGGCCAAGGATGGTGTGGACTTCGTGACCGTGCACGTGGGGGTCAACCTGAACTCCTTCGAGCGTCTCAAGAGAAGCCATCGTATCATGGGGGTTGTGAGTAGGGGCGGTTCTCTCACTCTGAAGTACATGAGCGAGACCGGCGAAGAGAACCCCTACTATGCCGAGTACGACTATCTGCTGGAGGTCGCCAGGGAGTACGAGCTGACCCTGAGCCTGGGTGACGGCTTGAGGCCGGGATGCATCGAGGACGCCAGCGACCGGGCCAAGTACATGGAGTTCATAATGTTGGGCGAGCTGGTCGATCGGGCCAGAGAAGCGGGGGTCCAGGCCATGGTGGAAGGACCAGGCCATGTTCCTGCTGACGAGATCGAGACCAGCGTGAAGGCGATGAAGTATGTGGCCGATGGCGCGCCTCTCTATCTGCTGGGTCCTTTGGTTACCGACATCGCCCCCGGCTATGATCACATAACCGCGGCCATAGGTGGAACCATCGCGGGGATGTACGGCGCCGATTTTCTCTGCGCCACCACGCCCAGCGAGCACCTGGACCTGCCCACCGAAGAAGACATCATAGAGGGGACCATAGTCACCAGGATCGCGGCACATTCCGCAGACCTGGCCAAGGTGAATGTCAAAGACAGGGCCCGCGATTGGGACAGGAAGATGGCCGTGGCCAGGAACGAGCTGGACTGGTCTGCTCAGTTTGACTGTGCCATCGATCCCAAGAAGGCGCGCCAGATCCGACACCGTCGGGGGGTGGAACTGGATACCTGCACCATGTGTAGCGAACTCTGTGCCATCAAGCTGTCCAAGGAGGCGATGGAGCGGGCGAATGAGACTGAGAAAGGCAGATTTGAAAAAGAGAATACTTGCTGAACCTGCCGCCCAGAACCTTTGATATATCGCGTTTTTTTTTGTCTTAGTTGATAGGCGTATCTTAGGGAAGTTCGAACTCCTTCGGTGCCGGTTCTGAAGGGTTCCATCCGAAATTTTTGTCGATGGCTGATATCATGGTAGCCGTCTTTTCATCTTAACG
>CAYQFP010000057.1:5409-9482 GCA_964416865.1 uncultured Methanotrichaceae archaeon | reverse complement strand
TGTCAAACTTAGCGTTCAGGACTATAATGACCTTGGTTCGCCAGGGAATACTCTGTTCGGAAATTATTGCCATTTTTAGGAGGGGGTCCGGAATAGGAAATACAACGAGAAACCTTTATACAACCACAACCCTGTCCAAAGAACGAGACCATGCTCGTTTTACATGCAACCTGGGATATTGACACCCTCCATACCTGGGCGGAGTCGTCCGTGCTCCCGCCGAACGTCCCGCCGGTCCGGGGAAGGCCTCCCAAGAGACCGAAGCCGAGACCACATCCATTTGCGCTCTCGGGCGGCGACCTGCACGACGAGATCACGATCGTCTTCGGCCAGAGACCCTCCAGTATCGAGAGAAGGACCCTTCGCCTGCCCGCAACCAGGAGAGGCCCGCTACCGTCGCCGTGGCTCATCCGGGAGGATGGTATGCCTGATGGAGCCACCGGCTTGTTCCCCTGGGATGTCGAGACGCTGGCCTTCGACCCCTGCGCAGCCCTTAACCTCCTCCTCGATCTGCCTGCCCACCCACCCCACGGGGTCGCCTTCGGCAGCTCGCTCCGGTTCTGGATCGAAACCGCGAAGCTCTCTCTCGAGATCGTGGCCAGAGAGCACTTTGCGCCCACGGTCAGGGCCAAAAAGAGCGTCTGGGTGCCGGTGATCGACGACGAAGATTCGAAACGGGTACATATCCTCTCGGGGGCGCAGCCTCCCATCTGCAGGGCGTTCAGCCTCCCGGCAGAGGAGGACGAAGCCCCGTCGCCCCACGAACTGGTCATGAGCTTCATCGAGAAGACGGTAGATGCCTTCGTCCGGCAGTCTCTGAAGACCACCGATCTCCTCCCACCGCGCCGGGGTCGCCCCCCCAAGGTCGCCCCTCTGCCGCGCCAGTTCCTCCGGGCCATCACCGCCGAAGATCCCTCTATCGATGCGCCTGCCGAGGCGCTGGCCGCCTTCTCGGATGAGATGACGGCATGGCTCGCCCAGCTTAGGCCCGCTAGACCAAACGCCCCTTTTCGCACCTGCTTCAGGCTTGAACCTCCATCATGCCCGGAGGACGAAGACCGGTGGATGGTCTGCTTCCTCCTCCAGGCCAGGGACGACCGGAGCCTTTTGGTTCCCGTAGAAGAGGTATGGAAAGCACGATCAGATACAGTCACCTTCCTCAAACGGAGCTTCAAAAACCCCCAGGAACAGCTCCTCGCCGACCTGGGCAGGGCCACCCAGATCTTCCCCTCGATCGAGAGAAGCCTCCAGACCGCCTGCCCCGTTGGGCTGGAGCTCAAAACAGAGCAGGCTTACTCTTTCCTGCGCCAGTCGGCACCCCTCCTGGAGCAGAACGGCTTCGGCGTCCTCCTCCCCACATGGTGGGAGAAACCAAGTGCCCGTATCGGCCTGAAGCTCAAGCTGAAAGACTCGCTGGACGAGAGCGGACGGGCCATAAGCATGGGGATCTTCGGCCTGAAATCCATCCTGGATTATGACTGGGAGGTGGCCATCGGTGACGGGACCCTCTCCGAGGCCGAGTTCAGGGAGCTGACCTCTCTGAAGGTTCCTCTGGTCCAGGTCAGGGGCAAGTGGGTAGAGCTGCGGGCGGAGGATATCGAGACAGCTATAGAGTTCTTCGAGCAGAGGCGCGAAGGCGGCGAGATGACGCTGAAAGATGCGATGCTGCTCGGGCTGGAGGCAGAAGGTCAGAGGGAAGAGCAGGGCCTACCCGTCGTGGACGTCGAGGCGGAGGGCCAAATCGAGGACCTCCTGAAGAGCCTCTCCGGGAAGAGCAAGATCAAAACCATCAACACGCCTCCTGCTTTCGAAGGTATCCTCCGCCCTTATCAGGTAAAGGGCCTCTCCTGGCTCGAATACCTCCACAAGCTCGGTCTCGGAGCATGTCTCGCAGATGACATGGGGCTGGGAAAGACGATCGAGCTCATCGCCTTTCTGCTCCACGAACGCGAAAGCCGGGATCGGCCGGCACCGACGCTTCTGATATGTCCCATGTCGGTGGTTGGCAACTGGCAGAAAGAGGTCGAGCGCTTCGCACCGTCGCTTGAGGTCATGGTCCACCACGGAGCCCAGAGGCTCGTTGAGAGTGCCTTCGCAGAGGCGGCAGAGGAACACGACCTCGTCGTCACCACGTACGCAACCGCCCAGCGGGACGAAGCCGTCTTATCGACGGTCCATTGGGAACATGTCGTCCTCGACGAGGCCCAGAACATCAAGAACCCGGGCACCAAGCAGACCCGGGCGATAAAGAAGATCGGGGCGGGACACAGGATCGCCCTCACAGGAACGCCGGTGGAGAACCGCCTATCCGAGCTCTGGTCGATCATGGACTTCCTCAACCCCGGCTACCTGGGATCTGCGCGGGGCTTCCGCAAAGACTTCGCCTTGCCCATCGAGAAGTACCGAAACGAAGAGCGTGCGGACATGCTCCGGCGGATAACCCAGCCCTTCATCCTCCGGCGTCTCAAGACCGATCCTACGATAATAGATGATCTGCCCGAGAAGGTAGAGACGAAGATCTACACCAACCTCACCCCAGAGCAGGCGTCTCTCTACGGGGCCGTGGTTGCGGACATGCTGGACAAGATAAAGTCGTTGGAGGGGATCGAGCGCAAAGGGCTGGTCCTGGCCACCCTGACCAAGCTTAAACAGATCTGCAACCATCCGGCCCACTTCCTCCAGGACGGGAGCCCTCTGGACGGGCGCTCCGGAAAGCTGATCCGCCTCGTGGAGATGCTGGAGGAGGTGCTCGCCGCAGGAGACAAAGCGCTGATATTCACACAGTTTGCCGGGATGGGAGCCATGCTACAGCACCATCTCCAGGAGACGCTGGGATGCGAAACGCTATTTCTCTACGGCGGCACGCCGAAGAAGAAGCGAGACGATATGATCCAGCGGTTCCAGTCCGCAGGCCCGCCGCTCTTCGTTCTTTCGCTCAAAGCAGGCGGTTTCGGGCTCAACCTCACGGCGGCCAACTATGTCTTCCACTTCGACCGCTGGTGGAACCCGGCGGTAGAGGATCAGGCCACCGATCGCGTCTTTCGCATCGGCCAGCAGAAGAACGTCTTCAGCAACAAGTTCGTCTGTACGGGCACGCTCGAGGAGAGGATAGACCAGATGATCGAAGAGAAGAAGAAGCTTGCAGACGCCGTCATCGGTACGGGCGAGGCGTGGCTGACAGAGCTCTCCACCGAAGATCTCAGAGAGGTCCTCTCCCTGAGCCGCAGCGCCGTTGGAAAGGGTGATTGAATATGGGGAACGGCTACTGGGGATACTACAAACCGGCAAAGCCCAAGAAGGTCAAGGACGGCATAAAAGCGAAGAGCAAAAGGGGTGCCATCGGCGAGAAGTGGTGGTCAAAACGGTGGATAGGCGTCCTTGAGTCCTTCAATATGGGTGCAAGGCTGGGCAGGGGACGCGCATATGCCCGGAAGGGGCAGGTGGCCTCCATCGACGTTCAAAACGGCATCGTGGAGGCGAAGGTCCAGGGCGCAAGTTCAAGACCCTACGACATCGAAATTCAACTGACCCCCATCGCCGGGGACGATTGGGATAAGGTGATAGAGGCGATGGCATCGAAGGCCATATTCGCAGCAAAGCTGCTCTCGGGAGAGATGCCGACCGATATCGAGGATGCCTTCGCCGAGGCCGGGGTCTCCTTGTTCCCGAAGACAATAAAGGATCTCGATACCTATTGTTCATGTCCTGACTGGGCGAACCCCTGCAAGCATATCGCAGCGGTCTATTACCTCCTGGCGGAGCAGTTCGACGACGATCCGTTCCTGATCTTCAAGCTCCGGGGCCGGACGAAAGAGGAGATCATCGAAGCGCTCCGGGCGCGGCGCGCCCAGGCCACCGGAGAGGATAAGGATACGGCATACGCCGTACCAGGCGACGACGTCAGACCTCTCGAAGAGTGTCTGGACACCTTCTGGGTGGCGAAGGGCGCGCTGGACGCCATCGTTGTCGATCCCGCGCCCCCCGTGGTGGAAAGCGTCGTCCTCAGAAGGCTCGGTGACGCGCCCTTCTCCATAGGCAAGGCAAACCTCGCCACTCTCCTCCCGAAGGCGTAC
>CAYQFP010000057.1:0-5309 GCA_964416865.1 uncultured Methanotrichaceae archaeon | reverse complement strand
CGCGCCCTTCTCCATAGGCAAGGCAAACCTCGCCACTCTCCTCCCGAAGGCGTACGAGGTCGCAGGTCGTGCCGCACGCCAGAAGGCCTCCGGAGAGCTGGACGTGGAGATATTATGGGACGACCAGGAAGGCTAAGGTTGCAGGATGGATTTGATGTGATTCATCTAAATCCAACCACGAAGTTTCATAACCTCGACCACACGGCCTACGGCCACCACATAAGCTGCCTGTCGCATATTAATGTTATACGTCTTGGAGGCGTTCAGCACAGTGTGATAGGATTCGGTCATCCTCTTATCTAGACGCTCATAGACCTCTTCCACGTCCCAGTAGTAACAGGACATGTTCTGCACCATCTCGAAATACGAAACAGTTACACCTCCTGCGTTACAAAGAATGTCTGGTATCACGTGAACGCCATTCTTGTACAGGATCGCGTCTGCCTCAGGCGTTGTCGGCCCATTGGCCAACTCAGCAACGATCTTGGCCTTAACGTTTGGAGCGTTCTCTTCGGTGATGACGTTCTCCAGAGCAGCTGTGACGAGTATATCCACATCGAGCTCGATCAGCTCTTCATTGGAAATCGGCTGAGCGGATTCCTTTGGGGCATGGACTACTGAGGAAGTCTTACCCTTGATGCTACAGGCAAGGTCAAGATCTAGACCGTCCTTGTTGTATATGCCACCCTTAGAGTCGCTGATGGCCACGATCTTAGTGCCTAAGATATCTTTACATAAGTAAGAGGCATGGCACCCGGCATTTCCATAACCCTGTATGGCGACCGTGGCCTTTGATAGGTCTATGCCGAGCTCTTTTGCGGCTTCTCTGACGGTGTACATGCCGCCACGTGCAGTTGCATCATCACGTCCGCAAGAACCGCCTATAGAAACCGGCTTGCCGGTAATACAGCCAAACTCGTTCTTCCCGGTCAGCTTTGAGAACTCGTCCATCATCCAGGCCATCATCTGAGGAGTTGTATAGACATCTGGGGCGGGTATGTCCTTATCCGGGCCGACGAACTGCCATATCTGGTCGACGTAGCCACGGCTTAAGTGCTCCAATTCACTATCAGAGAGCTCCTTTGGGTTGCAGATGACGCCACCCTTCCCCCCACCGAGGGGCAGATCGAGAACTGCACACTTCCAGGTCATCCAGGCCGCAAGGGCTCGAACGGTATCAATAGTTTCGTCAGGATGAAATCTGATGCCACCCTTGGTCGGTCCTTTAGCATCGTTGTACTGGACTCGGAACCCCTGGAATACTTTGGTGGTGCCGTCATCCATGCGGACAGGAATTGATACATGAATCTCACGCATCGGATGCCGAAGGATTTCACGAACATCATCATCTAATTTGAGGGTTTTTACACAATCATCCAACTGCCGTCGTGAGATCTCAAACGGATTAAGTTCTGCCATCTTCATCTCCTCAGTATAATATAATACCCAAACACAATTCACACGAGCTGGGCGGAACAAGCATGCCAACTCCTGGTATTTAAATGTGTCCAGCGACCAATGCACGCACACCGGGTTGATATTATCTCCAAAAAATAAATAATTAGATTGTTATCTTCTCCTTCTGCTTAGGGTTTACCATGCTGCCAAAGTTGTGCGGCGAAGTATCCACCAGCTTATGCCAGTTTTTTCTCTCCCAAGCGCCGTGCGAGAGCTCCTCCTCCGCGATGAACTGGCGCAGCCTGAGAGTGATATTCTCCCAGTTGACTTCGTGACCGTCGAACTCTGGGCCATCGACGCAGGCAAACTTTGTATCACCATTCACTTCCACCCGGCAGGCACCACACATTCCGGTCCCGTCGACCATTAAGGGTGTTAGACTGACTAGAGTCTTCGTCCCGAAAGGCTGGGAGGCCTTGGAACACTCCATCATCATGAAGGGGCAACCATGAACTATGATTCTGTCGACCGGGCTTTCAGACTCCAGGTATTCGGCGATGAAATCGTTGGTCCATCCCTTGTTCCCTCGGCTTCCGTCTCCCAAAAATGCGTAAAACTCATCGCTGTACTCCCTCAACTTATCTTCCCAAAAGAGGAAGCTCTGACCTCTTCCCTCCATGACGGTGATCACACGATTCCCTTTCTCTTTGAGGGCCTTCACCAGCGGATAGGTGGGTCCGATCCCGAAACAACCACATGCGCAGATTATCGTGCCAAAGTTTTCAATCTCCGTGGGCGTTCCCATGGGACCTGCCACGTTTAAGATGCTCTCACCCACTTTCAGGGTGGCCAGCTTCATGGTGCTGGTTCCAAGAACATAGAACACTATGCCTATAGTTCCTACTTCATCATCCCAGTTAGCTAGTCCCATGGGCACTCGCTCTCCGGTCTCGTCCACCATGATAATGACGAACTGACCGGGGCGGGCCACTCTGGCAATCTTTGGAGCTTTTATTTCGAGGTAAATGATATTGGGGACCAGAGTTTCCCTCTTTACTATCTGGTACATCTTTAGCCTCCAATGACTTTATTCAGCTTCACCGCACAGACTTTCAGCTCGGGTATCTTGGCCACGGGGTCGAGCGCCGGATTGGTTAGCACGTTGGTGGGGGTCTCCGCAAAGTGGAATGTCATGAATACCACACCCGGCGGCGATTTGTCTGTTATCTTGGCCTTCACCTTGAGCTTTCCCCTCCTTGATGATATTTCGATCAGCTCCCCATCCTCAATCCCCATAGATTGACCGTCATGGGGGTTGATCTCCACAAACTCTTGGCTCCGGATGTAATTTAGATCCTCGACCTTCCGGGTCATGGTGCCTGTGTGATAATGATAAAGCACCCGGCCCGTGGTGAGGATAAATGGATAATCTTCATCAGGGAGTTCCATAGAAGGCCGGTACTCGACCATCGAGAACTTCCCCTTGCCTCGGGTGAACCCATCTTTGTGCAGATAAACGGTGCCTGGATGATCGCCATTTGGACAGGGCCACCACAATCCTCCGCCTTCAAGTCTTTGGTAGCTTATTCCGCCGTAGCTGGGGGCGAGCTTGGAGATCTCGTCCATGATTTCAGAGGGGCCGCTGAAGGAAAACTGTTCTTGGTATCCCATCTTCTTTCCTAATTCGCAAAGAATTTCCCAGTCGGGAAGGGATTGGCCCACCGGATCCAGCACCTTTCTCACTCGCTGAACTCGTCTCTCGGTATTGGTATACGTGCCCTCTTTCTCCATACCGCTGGCCGCGGGCAATACCACATCGGCCAGTTGAGCCGTCTCTGAGAGGAAGATGTCCTGAACCACCAGGAAATCCAACATATTTAGCGCCTCTACCACATGAGTACAGTCGGGATCGCTGAGACGGGGGTTTTCTCCGATGATATACATGGCATTTATCCGGTCATCATAAATGGCGTTGAAGATCTCCACCACCGTCAGGCCTGGTTTATCTGGTAGTTCTTCGCCCCAGGCCGCCTCAAACTTGCCTCTGAGATCGTCGTTAATCACGGCCTGATAGGCAGGCAGGACGTTGGGCAGAGCGCCCATGTCACAGGCTCCCTGGACGTTGTTCTGGCCCCTGAGGGGGTTGATGCCGGTGGAAGGCTTGCCCACGTTTCCAGTCATCATGGCCAGGTTGGCCAGAGAGAGGATGTTGTCTGTGCCGTGAGAATGCTGAGTTATGCCCATACAATAGATGATGGAAGAGGGTTTGTTCTGGGCGTAAAGCAAGGCCGCATCTTCTATGAGTTGAGCATCCACCCCTGTTATTTCTGAGGCCATCTCTGGTGAGAACTTGCCCAGCGAGTCTTTGAACTCTTCGAAACCTTCGCAACGTTCCCGGACGAAGTCTTCGTCTACCATGTCCTCGTCCATTATCACCCTGCACATGGCTTGTACCAACGGGACGTCGGTGCCAGGTTTTTGTCTCAGCCAGATGTCGGCCAGCTGGCAAAGATCTATCTGTCTGGGATCGGCCACGATGATCTTCGCCCCGTTTTTCTTGGCCTTTTTTATCTTCAGGGCGATGATCGGGTGTTGTTCCGAGGTATTGGATCCTATGACGAATATGCAATGGGCGTCTTTCAGCTCCTCGATGGAGTTGGTCATGGCCCCGCTTCCGAAGGCATCGGCGAGCGCGGCCACAGTAGATGCGTGACACAATCGCGCACAATGATCTACGTTGCCGGACCTCATCACCAGTCGGCAGAACTTCTGGGCGAGATAGTTCTCTTCGTTGGTACACTTGGCAGAGGAGAGAAGAGCAAAGCCATCGCCCTGGTGTTGGGATAACTTGCCAGCGATTAGATCAAAAGCTTCCTCCCACTTTGCTGGAACCAGCTCACCGTTTTTCCTGATCAACGGGGTCTTCAGCCTTTCGGGGTTTGCTGTGAAGCCCAGGCCGAACCTGCCCTTGACACAAAGCTGACCATCGTTGGGCGAATCTCCTCGATTTCCCTTGACCCGAACGATGCGATTATCCTGTACACCGATGTCCATCTGGCAGCCAACACCGCAGAAAGGACAGGTGGTGGTGGTAAAATGGCTTGGCGTTCCCCACTTCTCAAACCGTGCATAGAGGGCCCCGGTGGGACAGGCGTCGACACAGGCGCCGCAGAACTTGCAGTCGCCATCCTTCAGTGAGATCGGTCCTACCGAATGTTGTTGGTGGTAGTCAACGTCGAAGAAAAGAACTCCTTCACCCCTTACCTCTTCGCAAGTCCTGACACATCGACTGCATAAGATGCATAGGTTGTAATCTCGATCGAAGAAAGGCTCCCTCAAAATGGGTGTATTGCGGTAAGAAATTGGATATCTCATCCGGTTCAATTCTAGATATTCTACTGCGTCTTGGACCTCACATTCACCATCATTGGGACAATACTTACAGCCTACGGCGGCGGGGAGCCTCCTCATACACTCTCTGAGGTCCGTGCATTCGTCTTTTCTATCGCAGAAAAGGCAGCTTGTCGGGTGCTTGGTCAATGCCAGAAGCATCTCCAGGCTGTGGCGCCGCATCTCCTGAAGCTCTTCCGTCTTCGTCCTCACCACCATGCTTTCTTCTGCCAGTGTGGTACAGGAGGTAGGGTAGACGTTCCAGTCTTCTATCTCGACTATACAGAGCTTACATGCACCTATCGGTTTGAGGTCTGGATGGTCGCATAGGGCAGGTACATAAGTGCCGGCTTGCCGGATAGCTTCGAGAACCGTGGCACCCTCTGGAACCCTGACCTCTCTACCATCAATTGTTAGACTTATTTCGCCCACGTTCACCACTGTGTCATTTTAGAAACTGCAAGTTGTATTTCTATTTTGGGATTCGATCTCCCTATCGGTTGGCGTTACAACCAAAAAGC
>CAYQFP010000056.1:0-9592 GCA_964416865.1 uncultured Methanotrichaceae archaeon | reverse complement strand
CTAGGGCCAGTTCGCACACGGCTCGTTAAATCTCCATATATCCGCAGACATGCCAATGCCATCATCGAGTGCACCCTCCTCATCTCACCTTGCCTCTGGCCAGCGACGCCAAGACCCCCGCCGCGCAGAGCACCACGAATATGGAGAATATCGCCCTGGCGCTTCTCAGGAACTGGACATGATACTCGGGCGTAATCGGGACCCTTCCTACGATCAGCGCCAGGGCGGTCATGGCGATGGCCATGCTCACCATCATCCCCAAGGAGCGCATGGTCCCCACCATGCCCGAGGCCACCCCGTAATACCTCTTATCAACGGAGCTCATGATGGCGTTGGTGTTGGGCGAGGAGAATAAGGCGAATCCCAGGCCCAAGATGGCCAGGACGGAGACTATGTAGATCAGTTCTGTATCCTCGTTTAGAGAAACCAATAGCGACAGTCCCACAACGGTTATCGCCATCCCGGCGGAGGCCACTATCCGGGGCTCTATCCTGTCCGAAAGCTTTCCCGCACCAGGTGAGAAGATTGCCTGCACCACGGGCTGGGCCACCAGCACCAGACCTGCGCTCCTGGGGTCGAGGCCTTTGATGTACTGCAGGTACAGGCTCAGGATGAAGACCACCGCAAAAGTGGCGCCGTAGCTTATCAGAGCCGCCAAGTTGGACATGGCGAACGCCCGGTTTTCCCGGAAGAGGCCGACGTCCAGGACGGGACTTGCCGACCTCATCTCCCAGCGTAGGAAGACCACGAGCCCCAGGATGCCGAGAAAGACGAACCATAGGCCTGCAGGGGACGGTAAAAAGGTGAACCCGTACATCACAGAGAATAGCACGAAGGCGTAGATGATAGACCCCACCCAGTCAAATTTCTCGCCTGCTGCTTCGATCCAATCTCCTTCCAGCTTCCAGATTATGAGAGCGATCACTCCCACACCCAGGGGCACGCTCACCAGGAAGATGCTCCTCCAGCCCAGATACTGGGTCAGAACCCCACCCAGAAAAGGGCCCAACGATATACCCACATAGACCGCGGTTACGTTAATCCCCAGGGCTTGCCCTCTCTCCCCCGGAGGGAAGACCGAGGTGAGCAGGGCAACCCCTGTGCTGAAGATCATGGCGCTGCCTATCCCATGAAAAAACCGGAAGGTTATCAACATCATCGAGGTGTACGGGAAGGCGGAGAGGAAGGAGAAGACGGTAAACACTACCATCCCCCAGACGAAGAACTTCTTCCGCCCGTAGATGTCTGCCGCCCTTCCCAGGGGAAGCATGAAGATGGCGAGGGCAAGAAGATAGGCGGTAGCCACCCAGCCCAGGAGTACCGCATCCATGGAGAACTCCTCACCGATGGCGGGAAGGGCGATGTTGATGGCCGAGTTCATAAATGCGGGAAGGAAAGAGGCCACCGTGGCGACGAACAGCACGCAGTTTTTGCTTTTGGCTTCGCCCATGATTATTTGGAGAACGCACCGTCGCTATTTACTATCTGCCCCATGCATACTCGAGAATACCTGGTGACAACGAGGTTGAAATACATGGTCGTTATACCGATCTATCGGAGTCTCTCCCTTTGCATCCCTGGATATACGAGCACTACATGGAGCCGATCCTACTCGACACCGGTTACAACCCGGTGAATACACTGACCTGGGCGCTGATCCTGGGTTTGATGATAGCCATCATCATCAGGCTCTTCCAGCGGATGAACCTCGAGCTGGACGAAAGCCTGGTGGTCCACACCATACCCTACATCCTGGCAGGATCGAGCCTCCGAGTGATCGAGGATGCAGGACTGGTGGCGCCACCTGCCAGTTATCTGCTCATAACCCCTCTCATCTATTTCCTTGTATCTCTAGTGACCTTGACCTCGCTCTTCCTCACCAGGAGCGCCTTCGGCAGCCGCTGGATGAGGGTCTACGCCCTTATAGGCCTAGCTTGGACCATGATCAACCTCGCGATCTTGGCCACACTCGGCGTGGAGAGACTCTGGGCTCTGGTGGCCATACTGGGTCTGGGGTTGGCGTTCTCGGGAGCGCTCTGGGCGCTCAGATCGCCCCTTAAACTCAAGTTTCTGGAGACGAGACAGAACATGTTGATCCTCTTTTCTCATCTCTTGGACGCCAGCTCCACCTACATCGGTATCGACCTTCTCGGATATCACGAGAAACACGTGATACCCGATCTCCTCATCAGGATTACCGGCACAGCTGTTGTGATGTACCCTCTTAAACTGGTCATCTTGCTACCGGTGCTCGCCCTGATCGACGACGTCCTCCGAGACGACCCCCAGCTGAAGAACTTGACCAAGCTAGCCCTGCTCGTCCTCGGCCTGGCCCCTGCCTTGCGAAATACCCTTCGGCTGGTCCTGGGAGTATGACAAAAATGAGATGAGGTCTGCCCGAGAATCAAATCAGCCGCGGACCTTGCGGACCTCCAGCTTCTCGCCCTGGCCCAGCCTTCGCAGTATCTGTCTGGCCATATCCGAAGACTTGGCCATCCTGATATCGCCTCTCCTGCCCACGGTAGCGGTGAAGATCATCTCGTTACCCACGTATACCTCCAGGGCCTCCCCTGCCATCTCGTCTCCGATCCAGATTATGAGGTGGCGGGCGGTTTCTTCGAACTCTGGAGAGAAGGCAGGGCCGCTCTCTATGGACTGGACGTCTATGTGCATCCCCAGCGCCTTCTCGATCCGCTCGATGTTCTTTCCCGCTTTGCCGATCACCTTGGCGGCCTCCCCTTCAGGGACCTTCACCCGTACGCTGGAATCGCTGAGCATTTCCACCTCGAAGGGCCCTTTCAGATGTCGGGACATCTCTCTCTCGATCTGGCGGGCGGCTAGATCCCAGGAGGCAGGCTTCTTGCTGCCGCCCTTGGCAACAGGCATGACCACTATTTCGTTGCCGTAGGTGTACATCTCGTACTCCACGTCGCCCGTATCGAAGTTTTTCACCACGATCACCGGCCGGGCCAGATCGGCCTCGATCATGCCCGTGGGCACCTTAACCACGAACTCCACGTCCAGAACCCCGGTGACCTGGCCCCTCTCCACGAAGACCACGGTGTCCACGACCTGAGGGATCATGCCCAGGTCGACCCTCCTGATGAACCTCTGTAGGGCGTCGATGGCCTTGTTGGCGTGGACTACGCCGATCATGCCCACCCCGGCCAACCTCATATCGACGAATACCTCGAAGTCTTTGGTCTTCCTCACCTCGTCGTAGATGGTGTAGTCGGGACGGACCAGGAGCAGGATGTCTGCCGAGGCCTCCATGCTCCCCTCGAGGGGGCCATACTGGGTTATCGCCGGAGGTACCTGGAGGTCGCGGGGAGATTCCAGAGTCTTGACCACGTAGTTGCAGTCGAGGAGGTATTTGGCCACCCCTGCCGCGAGAGTGGTCTTTCCGGAACCAGGTGGGCCGGCGATCATTATGCCTCGCTGACCCTCCCCCAAACGAGCCTTCAGCTCATCGGCATGCTTGTACTCCTCCAGATCCACTTTGACTATCGGACGGACGGCGGTTACCTCCACCCCGTCGGAGAAGGGGGGCTGGGCGATGGCTATCCTCATGGGCCCCATCTGGATCACGGTAGCCCCGGTCTTCTCTATCTCTATGTGCGCGTCAGGGTCGGCCTTGGTCCGATCGAGGATCTCCCGAACGATATCTCTGAGCTCTCGCTCCCGAAGAACCTTGCGCCCTATATTGGTCAGGGTGAACTCGCCCACCTGGCCGCGCTTTGCCATGGGTGGTGCGCCTTCTTTGAGATGTACGGATAGGGTGTCTGGGGTGAAATACTTGTCCAGACTGAGCGGCTTGACACCGTTTTTCTGGGGCCGGATGTACTCTACATCGATCCCCATGGCCTCGGCCACCCTGGACTGTATCGAGTCACTGGTCAAGAAGAACGCGTCCATCTCCAGGGCGACGTCTCGGATCATGGCGTCGATCTCTCCGCCACCGGCCAGCTTTATCTGGTCCAGGTCTGGCCTCATGCCCACGTACTCCAGCTCGATCTTGCCCGACTTGGCGAATTCCGACAGCCTACGGAGTTCTTCTAGCCCCTTGATTCCTATATCGCGGCCGTGGTTGGCCTGAGCCTCGAGCTCCGCCACCACTGCCTCGGGGATCACCACACGTTTGCCCAGAAACTCTCCTGACTTGATCTTGGTAGATAACCTGCCGTCGATCACCACGCTCGTATCCGGTACTATACAAGATACCATCTTATTAAACATCCTTCGAAAAGTTATTTGCCGTTTATCGATCTAACAATAATTAGATGTAAACTATATCCATATCTCGCGTCTCGGCGATTTTCTCTAAGATCTCGTCTACACCCAGCTGACGTCTTATCTGGCGATCGATCATCACTACTATGGTTGTACGACTGTGATTCTGCACCGTTACTATCTTGGCACTATGCTCGCAAAGCTCCGGATCCAGTCGCCTCAGCAAGCAGATCCTGATCCCGCTCTCCACGAAATCGCCGTTGGTTTTATGTCCGAACTCTATGGAGACATTCGCCCCCACACGTGGCTTAATCTGAAACTCCACGTCGTAGCTGGCAAAAAGCTTCCTGTCGTAGAGCTTCTTGCCGGCCAAGCCCGGGCGAAGGTCCTCTTCCACCACGACTTCGGCCGTCTCCTGCAGTTCCTTCTGCATCCCATTGGAGTATTCCATGCACTTGGCTATGGTGAAGAGGGCCTGATGGTGTAGCATCTGCTTCTTGGCGTGACAATACCTATGGAACTCCACTATATCTAAGTCGCCTTCTACGGGATAGAATGAGGACGCGTAGTTATCGCAACCTTGGCACTTGATATCTATCAGAGTGTCTCTATCCAGAAAAGGGGCCATGCCCACGAGGAACGCCAGGAGTTCACCTATATTATAGTTGGTACCTTTCGGTAAGCTCCGCTCGACTGCCTTTACGGCGAAGACCAACTCGTTACCATCATCTTTATCATCGCTCATACGAAGCTCGGATCTGTAAGGGTATATCCCATATTAAAACGTGCTGATGATCGCAGAGATCTCCGAAAAGGCTATATCCAGTCATAGCCTCAAACGGCAAGAGGAGGTCTGCAGTTGAAAGAGATTCGATTACACGGTCGGGGCGGTCAGGGAGCGGTTACCGCCGCTGAACTGATAGCTATCGCGGCGTTTGAAGATAAGAAGTTCTCTCAGGCCTTTCCTGCCTTTGGTGTAGAGCGACGTGGTGCTCCGGTCATGGCATTTGCCCGGATTGCAGACCAACCCATCAGGGTCAGGAGCCAGATCTACGAGCCAGATTATGTCATAGTCCAGGATGTGACTCTCCTGGAAGTGGTCGATGTGGCCGGCGGTCTAAAGCCAGACGGGAAGATCATGATCAACACAGACAGATCCAAGGATAAACTGAGCCTGGATACAAAAGCAGAAATAATCACCATAGACGCCACCAAGATCGCTCTGGAGGAGCTGGGAAGGCCTATCGTCAATACCACCATGTTGGGAGCATTCTGTGGCGCGACCGGGGAGGTTGGTCTGGAGGGCCTGAACAAGGCGATCCTGGACCGGTTCACAGGTGCCCTTGGAGAGAAGAACCTGAAAGCCATAAAGACCGCTTACGAGATGGTGTCCCAATGACCAGATGTGAAGTAAGTATGGTGGTCGAGCCGGGCAGCACCCAGGTGACCAAGACCGGGGCCTGGCGGACGTTTGTACCGGTTATCGATCACGATGAGTGTATCAAGTGCAGTCTTTGTGAGATATTTTGCCCGGAGAGCTGCATCCATCAGGTGGAAGGCAACTTCGTCCCTGATCTGGACTACTGCAAGGGTTGCAGCGTCTGTGCCCATGAATGCCCCCGTGGGGCGATAGAGATGGTTCTGGAGGATAAGTAATATGATGAGAGTTGCGGAAGGTTCCTACGCCATAGCCGACGCGGTGAGATGTTGCTCGCCAGATGTGGTATCGGTATATCCCATCACCCCGCAGACCCACATCGTAGAGCATCTGTCCCAATTAGTTGCAAATGGCGAGCTGGACTGCGAGTACATCAATGTGGATTCGGAGTTCTCTTCGCTTTCATCGCTCATCGGCGCCAGCGCGACAGGTGCCAGAACCTACACCTCAACCACCAGCCAGGGACTAGCGCTGATGTTCGAGGTGCTCTACAATGTCTCGGGAATGCGTCTGCCCATCGTGATGACCACGGTCAACAGAGCCCTGAGCGCACCGCTCAGCATCTGGAACGATCAACAGGACTCTTTCGGGGTCAGAGATTCTGGTTGGATCCAGCTCTACGCGGAGAACGTGCAGGAGGCCATGGACCTCACCCCACAACTCTACAGGATATCCGAGGACCCGGACATCCTAACCCCCTCTATGGCCTGTATGGACGGTTTCATCCTCACCCACGTCTACGAGCCGGTGGAGTTCCTGGACCCGGATCTGGTCAAAGAGATCTTGCCGCCCTTCAGCCCGGTGGACGTGCTCGATCCGGAGAACCCCAAGTCCTTCGGGGCCTTTACCGACCCCAGCTGGTTTACGGAGTTTAGGTACATCCAGCACAAGGCCATGGAGAGGGCCCTGGATCTGATAGGGAAAGTCGACAAGGAGTTTGAAGAGACTTTTGGCAGAGGTTATGGCGGTCTTATCGATACCTATCTGGCAGATGATGCCGAGATCCTGTTGGTAAGCCTGGGATCTATCGTGGGCACCATCAAGGACGTCGTGGATGAGTTGAGGAAAGAAGGCACGAAGGTGGGACTGGTCAAGATCAGAAGCTACCGGCCATTCCCGGTGGAGGCGCTAAAAGAGGCCCTCAAGGACGCCAGCGTGATCGCGGTGATCGAGAAGGACCTCTCGGTGGGGTACCAGAGTGCCCTTCTGACAGATATTAAGGGTGCCTTCTACAACACGTCTATCCGGGCACCCATAGTAGGGTTCGCCGTCGGTCTTGGTGGCAGGGACGTAGCCAAGAGACATATCCGGAAGATAGTCGAGAATGCGTCCAAGGTGAAGGATGACGGCATAGATACCGAGACCGAGTTCGAGATCTTCGGCGTGAATCCGGAGTGCCTTTAGGAGGATTATCAAATGCAAGAAAGTTTGTTTGCTCCTGGTCACAGGGCCTGTGCAGGATGTGGAATGCCCATAGCCGTCAAGCTGGTTCTCGATGCTGCCGGACCGAATACAATCGTTGCCTCGTCCACCGGCTGTCTGGAGGTCACTTCGACGCCTTTTCCTGAGAGTTCCTGGAAGGTTCCCTGGATTCACTCTCTATTCGAGAATCCTGCAGCGGTGGCCTCGGGGGTCGAGATCGCGCTCAAGAAGCTCGGGAAAAAGGATATCAACCTCCTGGTGATCGGTGGCGATGGTAGCACCTTCGATATAGGTATCGGGGCCATCTCGGGGATGTTCGATAGGGGTCACAACATAACATACATCTGCTACGACAACGAGGCCTACATGAACACCGGCGTCCAGAGGAGTGGGTCCACCCCCTTCTACGCCAACACTACCACCACCCCCATCGGCACCCAGAGCCCGGGCAACCTGGTGAGGAAGAAGGACATGCCCGCCATCGCGGTGGCTCATGGAGCGTCCTACGTTGCCACGGCCTCCATAGCCTATCCCGTGGACCTGAGGCGAAAGGTAAAACGGTCTCTGGAGATCAAAGGACCGGCTTACATCCAGATCAATACTCCATGCATTACAGGATGGAGCTACGCCGATGGCAATACTATCGAGCAGGCCAAGTTGGTCGTGGAGACCTGCATCTACCCGCTTTACGAGTATGTGAACGGTGAGCTGGTCGGCTCCAAGAAGGTGAGAAACAAGAGGCCTGTGGAGGATTACCTCAAGACCCAGGGCAGGTACAAGCACCTATTCCGCGCGGAAGGCGGTGAGGAGTACATAGCCGAGATCCAGGCCATAGCGGACGGGAACGCGGAGAAGTTCGGCCTCCTGGACTGAGGTTTTTTTTATGTACGTGGGCAGGATAGTGGTTCTGGGTCGGACAAAAGGGCGATCTTGGGCTGGCTACAGGGTATCTTCTCGGTCGTTTCCCAACCGCAGGACTTCTGTGGGTGACGGGTGCGTGCTGGTCGCGCCCATCGACCTTCAGGACATGATGAAGAACCCTTACATCGCCTACAACTGCATCCGCCTGGTGGACGACGCTGCGGTGGTGACCAACGGCACCCAGACGGAGATGATCGCGGAGAAGATCAAAGACGGGATGAAGCCGCAAGACGCGATCGCCATCAGCCTGGTAGCCTACGGGTACGAGAGGGACGAGCTGGAGACGCCCAGGATCGCGGGCGTGGTCAGAGGCGGCCAGGGCTGGCTGGGGATCGCCCGGGAGGATGAGGTCCGGGTGAAGCGGTTCTCGCTGGAAGATGACTGCGCCTTCATGGTGGCCACCTACGAGATGACCGACTTCCGGCCGGCAGATATCACCGGAGACGGCGCGGTTCAGGTGGCCGAGGCGGCCTTCGACCTGTCCCTGGAGAGGCCGGTATGTTCGGCGGCGGCCTTCCGGTCAGGCGACGGGTACGAGCTGGCGGCGTACAACCCAGAATGAATTTTGAGGTTTGGAAATGGAGATAAACGGTGTAGAGGTTGAAGACACCTTTGCGGAGGGGTTCCCCATAAAGGTGGCCAGGGTGCTGATCACGGCCGTTACCGAGCGCTGGGCTCTTGTGGCGGCCCGGGAGGCGACAGGGTTCGGCACCTCGGTGATAGGTTGTCCGGCCGAGGCAGGCATCGAGTGTATGGTGGGCAGGGACGAGACCCCGGACGGGAGGCCAGGTGTTTACATCCAGATCTGCAACATGAGCTACAAGAACCTGGAGAACTCGCTCCTCTATCGGATAGGTCAGTGCGTATTGACAGCGCCTACCACCGCGGTCTTCAACGGTCTGCCCGAGGCGGAGAAGCAGTTCGATACGGGAAAGAAGCTCAAGTTCTTCGGTGATGGGTTCCAGCAGGATAGAGGGTACTGCGATCGTGACGTCTGTGTCATCCCGGTTATGTCCGGCGACTTCGTGGTGGAGGAACATATCGGAGCGGTGGACGGGATCGCTGGCGGTAACTTCTATATCATGGCCCAGAACCAGGCCAGCGCCCTGATGGCGGCCGAGGCGGCGGTAGGCGCCATAGACAATATAAAAGGTGTCATCACGCCTTTCCCGGGAGGGGTCGTCGCCAGCGGGTCCAAGGTGGGGAGCAGGTATAAGTTCCTGATGGCCTCGACCAACGAGAGGTTCTGTCCCACTCTCCGGGGGGAGGGGATCTGCACCCTGCCGGAGGATATCAACGCCTCTTACGAGGTTGTGATCAACGGTATGGACAGGGGAGCCATCGAGGAGGCCATTCGCACGGGGATCAAGGCCGCATGTACGGTGCCAGGCGTCGTCAAGATCTCGGCGGGGAACTTCGAGGGCAAGCTGGGGCCGCATCACTTCCATCTGCGAGAGATCCTGGGGTAGACGGCTCCGGGGCATCGTTTTTTTTTATTGTACATAAAGTATAACTTTATGTGCTCAAGTAAACGTTCATGATACCCAGTCTCATGCCCGAAGAATGAAAATCGGCAGGCAT
>CAYQFP010000055.1:0-9702 GCA_964416865.1 uncultured Methanotrichaceae archaeon | reverse complement strand
GACCACGACCTTGCTCTTTTATTATTGGCGATTTTGGAGGGGGGTCCGGAATGGGTATCATATCCATCCTATCGCCGGTCCAAATAGAGCTTCTTCAGACGGCCTACCATCTCCGATACCGTCCGTTGGGCATTCTGATGATCGGTGTTGCAGAGTATCCTGTACTCGTCTCCAGACTCCATGAACATCACGTCCGCCTCGAAGATCGCCCAGGACAGGTCTACCGTGGCGCCGACGATATCGTTCCAGCGCAGATCCGTCTACGATCTTCTGGAAGCCTTCTCCAGAAGGGTCAGAGACCGGATCCATTCACCTCTCGCCTCTCTGGTAGTTCCCACCACCATCCTCAAGCCGGCCTCGGTCTCCTCGACCATGCCCCTGACCTCCACGATTTCGCCGGGCAAAGCCTGGCCTGCGTAGGTGTGGGTGTAACAATGGACCTCGCCGATCTCATGGTCCAACTTGAAGACGGCCGGGTTATCGAAGGCAAAGTCGGTCTCCACCACCCTGGCCTCGATCTTGCGACGACCAACCGCCTTGCCGGGCACGGCAGGTTTGATCTGGTCCCATTCCCTAGTGAACAAAAGATCGAAATAGGTACCATCCACCAGGCCCCGGTTGCCCTTCCTCTTCTCGTGGACCACGAACTCCTCGAAGTTGATCTCGGGCTTCCTCTTGACGTAAATCTTCTTCCAGGTGACCTCGTCCAAGTCCTGGATCGAACCATCTTCCTCCTTCGCTCTGGCTATAAGATCTCTGGCCTTCTGCCAGGCGTCGCCGTAGACCACGAAGTCGATGTCTGACGTGGGACCTTCCAACCCCACCAACCAGGACCCTGTTATGCCCATGCACCCCTGAGAAATCCCGCCGTCGCGCAGGATAGACGCGATCTTCTCCACCTTGGGGTTCCTCCGGGCGACCGACGGCAGCACCTTCTCCGGCCTATAAAGACAGAAGACCCCGTCTTCGGGTATGACGTGCAGGTCCTGGACATAATCCGGCCTGACCTGCCGGAGATACTCGAAGGCGGCGGCGAAGTCCAGCTTTCTGTACCCCACACCGTCGGGCGAAGTTCTCTCCCCGGCTGGGTCGGGGACGTACCTGAGCATAGACCTTATCCCACTAGGATGGTTGTAGTCTGCCACCGCGAGGATCCAGCCCTCATCGGTCTTCAGAAAGTCTCTGATCCTGGCCCTCATCTCATCACCGCCTGCACCATCTCGATCCCCGCCCCTTCCCTGAGTATCTTTCTGGTCCTCATATCCACTATGGTCGAAGACCGGGCGAAACGACACCGTCCACCGTCCAGGACCAGGTCCACCGCATCTCTGATCATTGGGTCCAGCTCATCTACGCTGGCGGGTGTCGGGTATCCGGTGACGTTGGCACTGGTGGACGTGAGGGGCCCGGTCGTCTCGATCAGCTCTAAAGCCAGCTCGTGGTCAGGATACCTTATCCCCACCAGGGGCGAGCCCGAGGTCACCAGATCGGGGATACATCTTTTTTTCTTGACCAGGACGGTCACCGGCCCGGGGAGCAACTTCTCCAGGAGGTCCAGGTCGTTCGCATCGATTTCTGCCACGGCATCCATCATCTTGAAGCTGGAAACGGCCACCGATAGCGGCATCGACGATGGCCTTCTCTTGATCCGGGACACCTTCCTAACAAAGTCCTCCTCCAATGCACTAGCACCGATCCCGTAAACGGTCTCCGTAGGGTAGACGATCACCCCACCGGAAAGGACCAGACGTGCGGCGTGGGTCGTCATTTCCGTTTTATGGATGCGATATCTCCGAGGGTCAGACCTTTGGATCCACCGCCGGCCTTCCATTCATCATCGCTTACTTTGTCGGTAAGCTTGACGTTCAGCGTGCGTTCCAGCTTTATCCTGACGGAGTCCTCCGGTACGATCTCGTGACGCTCGACCTTGCGGATCAGGGAAGCTTTCACCTTGATCTTCACCCCCAGCTCCTCCGAGGTCAAACCGAGCTTCTCGCGTGCCTCTTTAACCACCTTCCCGTACTCGGGAACGATCTCGGCCATCTCCCTGAACTCGTCGCGGCGAGGCCTCGGTCTAGGTTCCGGCCGGAAGGAACGCTGTGGTGGTATGATCTTTTTGGTTGCCGGAGACCACTTATCAGTGGCATTGCCAAACCGCGCGCAGTTGTTGCAAACTTCCAGCTCGGTTCCGTCAATCTCTACCCGTTTCGGTTTACCAATGATCTCTGCGCCGCATATCTCGCATTGCATCCCGCTCATCTCGGGAAACTTTTATAGCTGTCAACGTTAAATACGCTTTGGGATCACATGAACGAATCGCAAGTTGATGCCGATTTTTCGCGCTACGTTCTGGACCGTATGCGCCAGTTGGAGGAGCGGAACCTGGTGCTGCGCGAGCAGAAGGACAGGGTAGAAGGCGAAAAACGCATCATCGAGAACCAGAAGCTCAAGTTCGAACGTGAGGCGAGAAAGCTTCGCAGCGAGCTGGAACAATTGAGGGCAGGACCGTTGATCGTGGGTGCTGTTCACGACGTTCTGGACGATAATCGAGTCGTGGTCAGGAGCAGTACCGGCCCGCGATTCGTGGTTAACGTCTCCCAGTTCATAGAGGATGACCTAAAACCGGGGATGCGCGTGGCCCTGAACCAGCAGTCCTTTGCGGTCATGTTCGTGCTTCCGGCATCCCGCGATCCAGCTGTATTCGGGATGGAGATCGATGATGTGCCAGACGCGAATTTCGACCAGATAGGCGGCCTAGACTATCAGATCTCGGAGATCAGAGATATCGTGGAGCTGCCGTTGAAAAAACCAGAACTCTTCAAGAAGGTGGGCATCGATCCGCCGAAGGGCGTTCTCCTCTACGGATCGCCCGGTACCGGCAAGACCCTTTTGGCCAAGGCTGTCGCCCAGAGCACCGAGGCCTCCTTCCTCAGAGTGGTGGGAAGCGAGCTCGTGCAGAAGTACATCGGAGAGGGGGCCCGGTTGGTGAGAGAGCTCTTCGAGATGGCTAAGAACAAGTCGCCGGCGATCATCTTCATCGACGAGCTGGACGCCATCGGCACTCGTAGGATAGACGGTGCCACCAGCGGAGATCGCGAAGTTCAACGCACGCTGATGCAGCTCCTGGCGGAGATGGACGGTTTCGATCCTCGGGGAGAGGTCAAGCTAGTTGCCGCCACCAACCGACCCGACATGCTCGACCCGGCGCTGCTGAGGCCGGGCAGGTTCGATCGTCTGATCTACGTGCCGATGCCAGACAGAGAGGCCAGGTTAGCCATCCTGAAGATCCACACCAGGGATATGAACCTTCACCGCGATGTAGACTTGAGGCCGATCGCAGATACCGCCGATGGCGCAAGCGGGGCGGAGCTGAAGGCCCTGGCCACGGAGGCGGGGATGTTCGCCATCCAGGATGAGAGAGATGTGATCTACCAGAGTGATTTTCAGTCGGCTTGGAACAAGATTGTACAGGCCCGGCCCCAGCAGCCAGATGTCTTCGATATGACCTTCGGCCAGTACGCCTGATTATGATTCAATTTTTTTATATACTTGCTATCACTTTCCCATATCCGATCTGCCTCAGCATCGCGACAATCTCCTCCGAAAGCTGCGCTCCTGCTGGGACCCTCACCTCGACCCGATCGCCCTGGTCCACGATCTTCCATCCCTGACCCAGGATACCCTCCGCCTCTTCCACCCGTTCCAGCCTCTCGGCGGTGAGCGTCCCTCTGATCTTGGTGGCCAGACAAGACCTGGAAGGCCGATCGGCGCTGGAAAGACCCAATTGTTTCGCAATCACCCTAACTTCAGGCTTGGCGATCCCCAGCTCCCTCAGGGGCGTTATTATGTCGTACTCCAGAAGCGCCTTCATCCCCGGTCTATCCTCGACCTTATCGGAAGCGTTGGTGCCGTCGACCACGGTGACGATTCCGCGTGATTTCGCCACCCCCAAAAGCGTCTCTGCCATGGCCTTCTTGCAGAGGTAACATCTCTTTGGCCCGTTCGCCCGGATATCTCCGACATCTAAGAGACCTATCTCCAGGACGATGTGCTCGATCCCGATCTCATAGGCCGTTCTCCATGCGTTCTCCAGGTCCGCTTTGGACTGAAGTTCTGATCCGACTGTGACAGCAACAGCTCTCTGGCCCAAAGATCTGAAGGCCGCCGCGGCCAGGACCGAACTGTCCACACCACCCGAGAAGGCCACCAGTACCCCATCGTGGTCCGCGAACCAACGGCAAAGCTTCCTCAGGTTCCGCACGCTTCTATCTGGTGGGGAATCGCTCTTCAGTCTGACGCTCACCAGGCAGATACACGCGAAAGCTTTTTTTCCGTTTGTACACGACGTATGTAGAGGTGATCTTGTGCGCATATTAATTACCGGTGCAGGTGAGGTCGGGTTCCAGCTGGCCAGCACTTTATCAGAATCGAACGACGTCACTATCATAGACGAGGATGATGCAGCCTGCGCCAGGCTCGAGGAGACGGACGTAACGGTGCTCCGAGGCAATGGAGCCAACTCCCAGATCCTCATCGAGGCGGGGCTGAAGGCCGCAGACATCGTGGTGGCGGTCACCGGGAACGACGAGGTGAACATCATCACCTGCATCATAGCCAACCACATCGGGGTGGAAAGGACCATCGCTCGGGTCAGCAACCCCGAGTATATAGACCAGCCCAGGAAGGATAGGAAGCAGATAGGCATAAGCCTCATGATCTGTCCCGAGCTGGTGATGGCCGAGGGTATCGTCAGGAGTCTCTACTTCCCCACCATGATAATGAGCTGCCCGATCGCCGACGGCAAGGGTGAGCTCATCGAGCACGAGGTTCTCGAAGATGCAAGCCTTCTGGGACCTCTAGAACATGCCGACCTCCCCGAGAAGACCAAGATCGTGGCCATCAAAAGAAACGGCGGGCTCATAATACCTGCCGGGGAGGAGGTTATCCAGCCCCATGATCATCTGCTGTTGACCTCTGAGGCGAACGCGCTTCCAAAGCTCAGAAAGATACTACACAAACCAGCCACTATCCACAAGGTGATGATCGTCGGAGGAGGCGTGGTCGGGTTCTATCTTGCCAGCTGGCTGGAGAATATGGACTTCGAGGTGAAACTGGTGGAAATCGACAAAGACCACTGTCAGAAGCTGGCAGAAAAGCTTCCTAATACCCTTATCCTGAACGGCGACGGGACAGATATTACCCTCCTCAGGGCGGAGAACGTCGGCTCCATGGACGTAGTATTCTCGGTGACGGGGATAGACGAGAAGAACCTGCTCTGTTCGCTCCTGGCGAGGCAGCTCGGGGCGAAGACCCTGATCTCTCGGGTTAACAGTAACGATTACATCAACCTATTCGAGATGGTGGGCGTGGACAGGGCCATCAGCCCCGGCCTGGTCACGGTGGAAGCGGTCCTCCAGATGATAAACGGGTCGGAGGACGCAATAGCCGTGAGCAAGTACGGGGCGGAGATCGTGGAACTCGAGATCAAGAAGGATGCGGCCGTCATCGGGAAGAACGTCGCAGAGGTAATGCCCAAGAACGCGATTCCAGGCATGATCCTAAGAAGCGGCCAGACCATAATGCCCAAGCACGATACCGATATCGAGGAAGGCGATCACCTATTCGTTTTTGCTCTGTCCCCGTCCTTGTCAAAGCTGAGAGAGATCTTCGCTGCCTGATCCTTCCTGGCCTTCGGCCAGTATCCGCGCCTTTTCCAGGTCCGAGATGAGGTCGTCTTTGCGGTTACGGTTTCTGACTATCGCTGCAGGATGAAAGGTGACTATAAACCTACCTTCGAAGACCTGGCCGCGCAGGGCGTTGATCCCCTCTCTATCCAGAACAGCTCTGGCGGCCACGTTACCCATCAGACAGACAGTTCGCGGATCGATCAGCTCGAGCTGGGCCCGGAGGTAGGAGCGACAGGATTCCATCTCACCCCGTTTAGGCCTCCGGTTGTCTGGTGGTCTGCATTTGACCACGTTGGTTATGAATACATTTGATCTTTTTATGCCCGCCGCGGCGAGACACTCATCGAGCAGCCTACCCGACCTTCCCACGAAGGGTCTCCCCGTCTCGTCCTCTTCCCTTCCAGGAGCTTCTCCCAGGAGCAGGATCATGGCGTCTTCGGGGCCCTCACCAGGCACGACTCTGGTCCGACTCTGGCACAGAGAACAACGAACACAGGACTCGATATCTCTATTGATCTCTTCCGACCACATTATACTCATACCTGATGGGGACCCGAGATAAAAGTATAAGTTTATGTGCTCGAGCGGATCCGACCGAAGGGAAGTGTTACTCGTATGAACGAAACGTTCTTATCCGGTCAGGGCTGAGACACTCATCAAAGGTGGTCTTTGATGGTGGAAGTGACAGGAAGTCTCAGAAAGTTCGATGACATCTGGTATACCATAGAGAAGGTAGTTTATGGCCGGGGCGAGCTGAGCGGGTTCACGTCGGAGGATATTTACGACAACCTGCGAGACCAGTCGTTCTTCGTGGGCCCCGAGGATCTCCACAAGTACCTGACCGACAACGGCGAGAAGTTCAGGCTCAGGCCAGCGGAAACCGGCTGGGAGCGCTTCTGGTAGGACATTCATTTCTCGCAGAAATATATATTTCCATCGTCGGTTCCCAGCTGGAGGAACCTCCCGGTGGCCAAGATCTTGTGGCTGTACCTAAGCGGGGCTACTCTGGTCCCAGGCCCCACGGTGGACTCTTTTGGCAGAACGACGTCCTCGCCCACCACCGGTATCTTGGTGTTGGGGCAGGGCTCATCTGCGTCCAGGTGACAGTTTGTCCCGATGGTGGAGTTCCGTCCCACGATGGCTCTGTTCAGCACCGAGCTTCGCTTTATGTTGGAGAAGCTCATCACCATGCTGTTCTTGATCGTAACGTCTCTCTCGATCAGGCCGGTGTGACCCACATGGGAGTTCTCTATCACCACGCCCTTCTCGATCTTGCAGTTGCGTCCGATGAAGACGTTTCCTCTCAGCACGATATCGCCCGATTCCAGGCGCTTCTCGATCCGGTTCAGGGTGCTGGGGTGGATCCACTGGTGAGGACGGTACACGTTCCTGAAGGCGTAGTGCTCGATCTTGCTCGCCAAGACGTCCATCGCCGCCTGGAGTAGCCTTTCCGGGGTGCCGATATCGATCCAGTAACCATCGACGGGGTAACCATAGACAGGATAGCCTTGATCTGTGAGGTACGGGATCAGATCGCCGCCGATGTCTCTTGCTGCCTCTTCCACGTCAAAAAGTATCTCGCGTATCTCGGGTGAGAACAGGTAGAATGCGGTGTTGATCATCCTGCTGGGTTCTCTGCCGGGCTCAGGCTTCTCTACGAAACTCCTTATGCGAAGGTCGTCGTCGATGTCTGCAACCCCGTACGCAGATATGTTTTCTTCCGGGCCCAGTTCTTTCAGGACAACGGTAAGTATAGATTTCTTCTTGCGGTGAAAATCAATCAGGTCTTTTAGGTCGATGTCGATTACGTTATCACCGGAGACGACGAGTACGTCCTCGTCGAGGTCGAAGTAGTTTGCGCAGTACCTCAGAGAATCTGCGCTGCCCCGGTCGTCATACTGAGGCTGATATCCGAACTCCCTGTGGTCATTTATCCCCAGCCTATTGAAGAAGCCCTCTCCCGCCTTGAAATAATTGTTCAGAGCCAGGGTGTTCTGGGCACCTTTGCTTCCCAATATGAACCACCGACAACCCTGATTAGCCAGTACCCGAAATAGGATCGCTATTATGGCCGTGTCGCAGAGGTCCACTAAAGGCTTCGGCTGGTCGAGGGTTAGCGGGTAGAGCCGGGTCCCGCTCCCGCCCACTGTAGCAATCACCGGTGGATACATATGCCGAAGAGGTCTCGTATCGGTTATTAGATTTTCGGGCTGTACCGGACCCGCACTATCTTATGATCAATAGCCACGCCGGATCTTGGTGATAATCCTAACCACCATGAAGACAATCAGGAATAGTAAGACGTAGAATATGATCTCTTGTGGTGCCATATTTACCGTGATGGACTATTCTAGTTTATAGTTATGTCGTAGATGGTTAGTTATACAAAAGCACGGTTAATCAAGTATATAGACAATGCCCGGAGGTCACGTTAATATGGACAATATTGACAAAAATGAGATCATAACGAAGGCGAAAGATCACTTCGAGACGGTGCTGGAAGAACAGCTGGATCGTGTAGAGAGGATGAAAGTCGACTTGGACTGGATCGACTACACCCAACTCAGACCCCTCGTGATCGGGGTGCTGGGTGGCGACGGCATCGGCCCTTACATCTCCAGCCAGGCCAGGAGAGTCCTGGAGAGCCTCCTCGACAAAGAGATCGAGGTGGGGGATGTGGATATCAGGACCATCGAGGGGCTCACCATCGAGAACCGGGCCAAGCTCATGAATACCCTTCCCGATGACGTTCTTGAGCAGATTAAAAGATGTCACCTGATCCTCAAGGGTCCGCTCACCACCCCCAAGAAGGGAGATCCCTGGCCCAACCTGGAGAGCGCCAACGTGGCCATGCGCCGGGAGCTGGATCTCTTCGCCAACGTCAGGCCGGTGAAGGTTCCTGACCAGGGCATAGACTGGATATTTTTCAGGGAGAACACCGAAGGTGCCTACATATTGGGGAGCAGGGGGCTGAACGCAACCGACGATCTGGCCTTTGACTTCAAGGTGATCACCAATCAGGGTACAGAGCGGATCGCGAGGCTCGCCTTCGAGTACGCCAAAGATAACGGCATCGATAAGGTTACCGCGGTCACCAAGGCCAACGTGATCAAGACCACCGACGGCAAGTTCCTGGAGATGGCAAGGGCGGTGGCCCAGGATTATCCAGGCATCGAGCTGGACGAGTGGTTCATCGATATCATGTGCGCCAAGCTGGTAGACCCAAAGCGACGCACCCAGTTCGGGGTAGTGGTCTTGCCCAACCTCTACGGAGACATCATCACCGACGAGGCGGCGGAGTTCCAGGGCGGCGTGGGCACCGCAGGAAGCGCCAACATCGGGAAGAGGTACGCCATGTTCGAGGCAATCCACGGGTCCGCGCCAAGGATGGTGGAAGAAGGAAGGGCCGAGTACGCCGATCCCTCCAGCATGATGCGAGCTGCGGTGATGCTCCTACGACATGTCGGGTTCGAGGATAAGGCCAGGAGGCTGGAGATGGCGCTGGACGTCTGCGGCCAGTTCGAGAAGAAGGTGGTGCTCACCGGTCGGGACGACGGCGCCACCGGCACACAGTTCGCAGATTATGTGATGGAGACTTTGGAGGATCTGGAGCTGGAGGCGAAGTGGAGGGGGTATCAGTAAGCGGACGTCTCCGGCGAGCAGGCCGCCTTTTGGCGCGTTTTTTTTGTAGAGAATGTCCTCGGGGCGATCAGGTCCTTCCACGACCAGGGAAAGGAGCCTCTCGTCTAGGATGTGGTAAAAGCCGTGGGTGGGATGGGACTACAGAAAATTGCTTCACCAGTGATGTGTGCTTTGGGAACCTCAGCGATCCGACCTAAAACCACTATGCATCGCAGATAATTGGTTTTAGAGAAGGACCAGATAAGACCAGATGAGTATCACGAGTGACTTGACTGGTGCTAAGGTCACCCATACAAGATAGCGAAGAGCCAAGCACATAATATCATATTGAAGAAGACGAGATACATATGGCTAAAAAATCCAGAAAACCTTA
>CAYQFP010000054.1:2445-9737 GCA_964416865.1 uncultured Methanotrichaceae archaeon | reverse complement strand
TCGAACCCGACCTGAGGTTCATATCCGACCTCGCCAACCATGGCATCCTCATCGATGCCGAGGCGGTCTCAAACCACACCTCGCCTGCCATCGCCTCTATTCTCAGCGGCCTCTTGCCCGAGCATCACAACATATACGATACCGAGAGCGCCAAAAGATCGAAGATTATGAGCTTTCCCGAGATCGCCAGCTCTTCCGGGCTGAGGTCGGCCGTCATTATGGAGAAGAACGGAGCCGAGGTCTACGAAGGCCTGATCGATGTCATCGGAGGTGTGCCCGACAGCCTGAGCCCGTCCGACTTCGACCGGGAGATATGCCGCCTCTCCCTGGACGCTCTAGCTATAGAGCCCAGGCTGATGGTATCCTACTTCATAGGAATCGACAAAACAACTCACCTTGGCCTGGGTTTGGACGAGATTAAATATGCCGCGGTATCCATCGATCATTATGTAGGAAAGATAGCCAGCGCGGTTGCTCCGGGCACGATGATGATCTTGTGCGGCGACCACCCGATACATGCAGGCCGGTTCAAGAGGAGACGCGGACCTTATCGTGTTGCTCTCGTTCTCTGGAAGAAGCAAAGCTCTACCAGGCGGTCGAAGGGCGCGGTCGATCATCCATGATGATCAATCGAGACCACATGCACCACAGGATCTTTCTTCGGGTCCGTGGATCAAGAACCCCTTCCCCAGGTCTTCGGTATCCACGTAGTCTATAGTGGTCTCGCTATCGCCATGAAGATCGGCGTCCTCGGGGTTCATGTGAATCACTATGCCATTATTCTCGAAGACTACGTCGTCATCGAGAGGGTCGCCCCAGGAAAGAACGTAGTTCGCACCGGTGGCGTCGATGGCGACCAGGGACATCCTGACGATCTTACCCTCGACCATGTTGCTCCTCAAAACCTCGGCTGCTACATCCGTGACCTCTATCATCTCCATCACCAACAAACTGCGGCCATCTAACCGACCACCCAACTTTTCCTTCAACTTGTATTTAAGCGGTTTCGTTCCAAAAAAGCGCCGAGGATTTATACGTTGGGAGGACAGATGATATTGTAATGAACGTGAAGGAGACGATCCCCTCTCTGGTCATGATAATCTCTGCCTTCGTGCTGGTCGAGAGACATCTTGCCCTCTACCAGAGGTCAGACTACTGGATGCTGATCTCTGCGATGTTTTTGGTGGGTTCTCTGGCGGTGGTCATGACCAGTATCGGTCTCAGGTTGAAAATGATGGAGCAGCAGATCGAAGCCTCCGAACGGATCTTGAGGGTCAACATGGGAGAGATCGAGGAGATGATCGAGAAAAGGATGGATCTGGTCGAATCCAGCCAAGGGATCGCGCGGGAGGAGATCTCCGAGAGGATTTACAGGTAGTATTTCTATGGGAGTTGATCTGGGAGACGTCATCGAGAGAAAGAAGATCGATATAAAGGATCTTTCAGGTAGTTGGGTGGCGGTAGACGCCTTCAACACCCTCTATCAGTTTCTGAGCATAATCAGGCAGCCTGACGGCACACCGCTCATGGACGACTCGGGCCGGGTGACATCTCATCTATCGGGCATCCTCTACCGGATAACCAACCTGGTCGAGTCGGGAGCAAAAGTGGTCTTCGTCTTCGACGGCGAGCCCTCCCACTTCAAGTCGAAGACCCTGAACAATAGGTCGAAGACCAGGGCAGTGGCCAAGGAAAAGTGGGAGAGGGCTAAGTCGGAGGGCCTAGACGGGTTCAAGTACGCCCAGGCGGCTTCTAGGCTGGACGAGGATATCATATCCGACTCCAAGCGGCTGCTCGATGCCATGGGGATCTCTGTGGTTCAGGCACCCTCCGAAGGGGAAGCCCAGGCGGCGCAGATGGCTATTCGGGGAGACGTGGACATGGTGGGAAGCCAAGACTACGATTCTCTCCTATTCGGCGCGCCGTTGGTGGTGAGAAACATGACCATAGGTGGAAAGCGAAAACTGCCCAAGAAGAACATCTACATAGATGTCCCACCGGAACTCATCAACCTGGATGATGAGCTATCTCGTTTGGGGGTAGACAGGAAACAGCTGGTGGAGATGGGGATGATGTGTGGTACCGATTACAACCGAGGACTCAAACGGGTGGGTCCCAAGACCGCCCTGAAGCTGATCAAGAAACATGGCGATCTGGAGTCGGTGCTGGCGGCCAAAAATGAGACGATCGAGGACCTGGGGGAGATCAGGGGGCTGTTCCTCCATCCACCGGTCACCGATGACTACACGGTCAAGATGGGCCAGCCCTGCGCGGAGGCGATAATCGCCTTCCTCTGCGATGAGAGGAGCTTCTCCAAAGAGCGCGTAGAGAAGGCAGTCCACAGGTTTGAGGAGGCGCTGGATGTTGGGCAGTCGACGTTGGACCGATGGTTCTAGCCTTCATAGCCTCTTCGACCTCGATCTAGAAGGGGTCCTGGAGCTTGTCCGAAGGGGGAAGATCGAACGGGTGGGGCTCCAGGTTCCCGAGGGGATGAAACGGTCCGCACCAGATATCGCCAGAGAGATCGAAGAGGAGACCGGCGCTGAGGTGATCATCTCCGGAGATCCTTGCTACGGGGCCTGTGATGTAGACCTAACTCTCTGCCGGGAGGTGGACCTGCTGGTACATATCGGCCATGCCGAGATGCTCGAGGGCACCCCTCTTCTGGACAGGGTAATATACTTGGAGGCCAGGATGCGCTCCGACCCAAAAGAGGCCGTGGAGAATGCGGTTACCCTCCTGGAGTCCGATCGGGTGGGTGTAATCACCACGGTGCAGCATCTAGACCGGCTGGACGAAGTGCTCCAGGTTTTGGAGCAACGAGGGATCGAGGGGGTGGCATTTCCGGGCGGCAAGAGGACGAGGTATCGGGGATTGGTCCTGGGATGCAATTATGAGGCCGCCAGGGCGTTGGACGTAGACGAGTACCTATTCGTGGGTACGGGCCAGTTTCATCCCCTGGGGGCGGCACTGGCCACGAATAAAAGGGTAGTCGTCGCAGATCCTGTGACCCGTAGGGCATCGGTGATCGATCCACAGCCCCTGCTCAGGCGCCGTTTCGGGGCCATCGCCAGGGCGGCAGATGCGGAGAGTATGGCGGTCCTCGTATCCAAGAAGCCTGGTCAAGAGAGGATGGATCTGGCTCGGAAGATGATGGCCCTGGGAAAGAAGATGGGCAAGGATATGTATCTGGTCTTCGTGGAGAACGTAGAGCCGGATATGCTGATCAACCTCGGCGTCGGTGCTGCGGTCTCTACCGCGTGCCCCAGGGTCGCCTTGGACGATGCCGCCAAGTACAATATCCCCCTGCTGACCCCGCCCGAGTTCGAGATCCTCTTGGGGTGCCGGGACGACTACGTTTTCGATGAGATCGTGTGAGTATGTCCACAATTCGGCCGGATCTAGTTTATATATAATAAAATATAACAAACTGTCGTGTCGTGGTTCTGCTATCGGTTTCTTCCGTGCGATCGAGGTTTCGGAACGACGAAAGGGAATGTTTAAGTATTAGTGCCTCGGGTAAGTTACTTCCAAATGAAAAGGATGGTCGGATGGAGTCGGTGTAACAATAGTGACCCTGTTATAGGAAGGAGGAAATAGAAATGGCGTTTTATACACTTGGTCTCACCTTTTCGATTATGATCGCTCTTACGGTTGCAGTATTGGCGATCTGGATCTACGGCCTCTACTTCAACTTTAAGAAGTGGGGCATGGGGTCGACCGGTTATCAGGATGAGCTGCGCAACAGCTTCTGGCTTTTCATAGCCACATGGATTCACGAAGCGTTTAAGGACGGTATATGGGTATTTATAAGGACACTTATCCTAGATGTCTTCCTTCTGAGAAGGACCTTGAGGAGAAGTCCGGTCAGATGGGTCATGCACATGACCATGTTCTACGGTTTTCTCACCCTTGCTACCCTCTCGGGTCTGGGGATGTTTATGGATGTAATCGAGCACTTCAACATCCTCGGGCTCGCCGAAGGAGCCGAGATGGTAAAGCATCTGTCACAACTACCTTTTGACCTATTTGGTTACCTGCTTCTCTTTGGAGCCACCATCGCCGTCTTGAGAAGACTCATTCTCAAGGATGTGAGAGACGGCACCTCAGCGTACGATGCAGTTCTAATCGGCGGTGTGTTTCTGATCACCATAACGGGCTTCTATGCCGAGTGGTTACGAGGCAACGCCTTTTTGGTTGGAGATGCCTTCGCCAACTCGATATATGCGCCTCATTTCTCTCTGATCCATACCATATTGGCGTTGGCGCTCTTCGCTGTCATCCTGCCCTGGAGCAAGTACTTGCACATAATAGCAGCACCGTTGACCATTCTCGCAAACCGTGGAGGCGAGTAAGATGGCAGAAGAAACAACAAATACCGAGAAGAAACCTCTCGTATCAGGTTTCCTCAAGTCCACTCAGCTCATGGAGCTGGATGCGTGCACCCGGTGCCAGGAGTGCATGAAATGGTGTCCTACCTATGACGTGTATACGGACCGGCCCGAGATCACTCCCATGTACAAGATCGCCAGGATGAGGGAGCTCATGGGCAGCCAACACGGTCTGAGGGCGAAGCTATTCGGTCAGAAAGAGCTGAACGAAGACGAGGTCAACCAGTTCACAGACGATACCTACATGTGCACCACCTGCGGCGTCTGCGGCTCGGTCTGCGAATCGGGTATCAACACCGTCGAGCTCTGGGAGGCCATAAGGCCCAACCTGGTAGTACGTGGAAACGGACCCTGGGGAAAACAGTCATTCTTCCCTCTGTTGCTTGGAAAAGGCAGGAACCCCTATCAAGCAAAGCAGGAAGACCGGCTATGTTTCGTTCCCGACGATGCCGAGGTGTTGGAGGCGGCAAGTATCGCCTACTTCCCAGGATGTACCGCGGCGTTCCGACAGCAGACCTTGGGCGTGGCCACCGTTAGGATATTGAACGCCCTGGATATCCCCTTCTGTATGTTGGGTGAGGACGAATGGTGCTGTGCCTCTGCACTGGTCAGGACCGGTCAGCGTGACGTAATGAGAGACCATGCCAACCACAACGTCGACGCCATGAAGGATAGAGGGGTGGAGACGGTGCTGTACGCCTGTGCCGGGTGTATCAGGACCGCTAGCATCGACTGGCCTCGCTGGTACGAGGGATACATACCTTACAAGAACGTGCCCCTCGCGGTCTACCTGAGAGAGAAGATCGATAACGGCGAGGTAGAGTGGAAACACTCGTTGGGCAAGAAACTGACCTTCCACGATCCGTGTCACTCCGGCAGACACCTCATGCACACCGTCGGGAGAGACTGGGCCTTCGAGGCGCCGCGAGACGTATACGCGGCTTTTCCGGGGGCTGAGTACGTCGAGATGCCCCGTTCCAGAGAGCTCCAGCGGTGCTGTGGTGCCGGTGGCGGTGTGAAGGCGGGCGTTCCCGACCTTGCCCTGGGCTGCGCCGAGGCGAGGGTGAGAGACGGTGAAGATGTGGGCGCAGATATGATGTCCAGCACCTGTCCCTTCTGCAGACGGAACATAATGGACGGCAGAAACTCCAGCGGATCCAAGATGGCCTTTGCAGACCAGGTGGAGATAATGGCCGTCCTCATGGGGCTGGACGTAACGATACCACCGAACCCCTACATGGAGTTCCAGGAATGGGATGATGTACTGGGCGATCGCATCTGCATCAAGCCCGAGGATGTCGTGCCCGTGAAACCAGATGACATAGAGGGCGACTGAGTCATATCGCCCACTTTGCATCTTTTTTTTCGCTCTGAACAGTATTCGGCCAAGGCTAGGCCTTTGCGATAGCCAGTCTTCCATCATGCCGCGCTGAGTCGTGATGCCAACTAATATATCGGGGGAGCCCATCCTCGGAGGAGGTGTTGGAATGGTGGAAGTGCATAAGGTCACAGGTTCGCCCTTCGATGGCAATGTCTACCTGGTAATGGACGAGACCCCGGTCGTGATTGACACCGGCATGGTCCCGGAGCCCACAGTCAATAATATCAAAAAGTACATAGATCCCCAAGATATCGAGCTCATAATACTCACCCACAGCCACCACGATCATTCCGGTGGCCTCCCCATGATCAAGGAGATCACCGGGGCCAAGGTGCTGATCCATGAGGAGGAAGCAGGCTTCCTGGGAGACGACCTGGCCACGGTTGCCTACCTATTCGGCCAGTCTGCGCCGGAGATCAAGGCCGACGGGACTCTCTCCGAGGGAGACGTCGTGGACCTGGGTGAGTGGAAGCTGAAGGTTATGCACACGCCCGGTCATTCGCCGGGAGGCATATGTCTGTACGAACCTGATGCAAAAGTGCTCTTCTCCGGAGACACCGTATTTCCCCAGGGAAACATCGGGAGGACAGACCTCTTCGCGGGATGCAACGATGATCTTGTCGAGTCGATAGAGAGGCTGACCGGGCTGGACGTCCGGGTTCTCTATCCCGGTCACATGGAGGTAACCGATAGAGATGTAAACAGCCAGATCAAAGCAAGCCTAAGGTTTGCCAGGAGCGTTCTATGACCATGAACGTCGACGAAGAGATCGGTGGTAAGACCGCCGTGATGATGGAGATGGAGGCAGAATCGATCATCCAGACCTACACCCGGCAGCCGGTACTCCTGGTGCGAGGATCTGGTGCGAGGGTCTGGGATGCAGAAGGACGGGAGTATCTGGACTTCGTGGCTGGTGTTGCGGTGAACAGCGTGGGTCACTGTCATCCTGCGGTGGTAGAGGCCATAAGGGAGCAGGCAGGCACCCTGATCCATACGTCTAACATCTACTACACCGAGAACCAGGTCCTGCTGGCCAACGAGCTGAAGATACTGACCGGCATGGACAAGGCCTTCTTCTGCAACTCCGGGGCAGAGAGCGTGGAGGCCGCGTTCAAGCTGGCCCGCCGGGTCACGGGCAGGTCCGAGCTGGTGGCGGCGGTCAACTCATTCCACGGCAGAACTTTGGGATCTCTGAGCGCGACCTATAAGCCCGTATACCGTGAGCCTTTTGCACCGCTGAACGAGGCCCGGTTCGTCCCCTACGACGATGATGAGGCCCTGAAGATGGCGGTTACGAAGGATACCTCGGCGGTCGTCCTGGAGCCGGTCCAGGGTGAAGGCGGGGTCAACGTCCCTCGTCCCGACTACCTCAGAGCCGCTCGCCAGATATGCGACGATTACGAAGCCTTGCTCATACTAGACGAGGTCCAGACGGGGTTCGGCAGGACGGGTCGTTGGTTCGGTAAGGAGCACAGCGGGGTCCGGCCAGATATAATGACTCTGGCCAAGGCGGTGGCCGG
>CAYQFP010000054.1:0-2345 GCA_964416865.1 uncultured Methanotrichaceae archaeon | reverse complement strand
CTCATGGTAGGGGTGGAGCTGGAAGAGGACTGCGCCCGGATCGTGAACGAGGCCCGAGAGAAGGGTGTTTTGCTCAACTGCACCAGCGAACACGTCCTGAGGATGGTACCGCCCCTGGTAGTGGGAAGAGTGGAGATCGATCACGTGGTGAGGGTGCTTGGAGAAATACTGGAATAACCTCAGATCTTGCCTCAGCGAGCTGAAGCCCTACGTGGCAGGTAAGGGCATAGGCGAGATCGCAAAAGGGTACGGCTTCGCTCCCGAAAAGATAGTAAAGTTGGGGAGCAACGAGAACCCCTACGGTCCCGGCCCCAGGGTCTGGGAAGCCATGGCAGGGACCAGGCTGGAGAGGTACCCGGAGATGGACGATCTCGTGGAGGCCCTGGCAGGTTACGCAGGAGCATCACCAGAAGATGTGGTGGTCGGTACAGGCATGGACGGGGTGATGGACACCCTGACGAGGCTGTTTCTGGACCCGGGTGATAGAACGTTGATATTTACCCCCACCTTCAGCTATTACGAGATCCTCACCAGGCTATGCGGGGCGGAGCCGGTATTCTCGGCCAGAGGATCGCGGTTTGAGGCAGATCCCGATATCCCCGACGATCTCAAGCTGATATTCATCTGTTCGCCCAACAACCCCACGGGTAACGAGATCCCAGAGAAAGATCTAAGAGCGATCGTGGAGACGACGGATGCCATAGTCTTCCTGGACGAGGCCTATGCCGAGTTCGGAGACCAGAGCTTCCTGGGCATGGTGGGCGAGTACGAGAACCTGGTGGTGGGCAGGACCTTCTCCAAGGCCTTCGGTCTGGCCGGCATGAGGCTGGGGTACGCCGTGGCCCCGGGGTGGATCGCCGATGAGCACCGAAAAGCAGCACCCCCCTTCTTCGGGGTGGCATCGCCTGCGGTGGCTGCAGGAATGGCGGCCCTCGATGATCAAGAGCACATGAGGATAGTGGTATCGAAGATCAAAAGAGAACGGGACCTGCTCCGAAGAGCGATCCCGGAGTCTCACCCGTCCGGAGGAAACTTCCTGTACATCGAGACAAAAGAGATGTCTGGCCTCGTCGCAGAGAAGATGCTTGATAGAGGGGTGATAATCAGAGACTGTGCATCGTTTAGGGGTTCGGGCGAGCACCACATCAGGGTGACCGTGGGCACCCCGGAGGAGATGCTGACCTTCCTCCAGGCTTATAGGGAGATATGTTGATAGCGCTGACCGGCACCCCTGGGACTGGAAAGACCACCATCTCTCGGCTCCTTCCCTACAGGGTTATCGACCTCAATGCCCTGGTCAAGAACGGTCTGCAGAAGGGATCTGATTCCCAAAGGGGTTGTCTGGTGGCGGACATGGAGGCCCTGGAAGATAGGATCGAGGAGCTGGCCGATGAGAAGGCGATCACCGTATTAGAGGGGCATTTTTCCCACCACTTCACTCCTATGGCCATCGTGCTCAGGGTGGCGCCGCCTGTTCTGAGAGAGCGTCTGGAAGAGCGAGGGTATCGTGAAGAAAAGGTCAGGGAGAACGTGGAAGCAGAAGCCTTGGACGTGATATTGGTGGAGGCCGTGGAGTGGTGCGATGTGGTTCATGAGATCGACGCCACGGATAGGTCGCCAGAAGAGGTGGCAGATCTGATAATCAAGGTGATAGGGGGGAAGATCGAGCTTCCGCCCGGTGGGACCGATTGGATGGGTGAGATGGAATTTGACCCTGAATGACCTGAGGAGCAAGGCCGTGGTGGTGACAGAACCGCTGGCAGCTCTGGCCGAGCGCGCGGGTGCCTCGCCCAACCAGATATCACTTCTCTCTCTGGTATTCGCCCTAGCAGCGGCAATCTTCTATTATTTCTCCCCGGAGATGCCCCTCTATCTCTATGCTGCCGCTATGATGGTCTTCTTGAACGCTGCCTTCGATGCCGTCGACGGTGCTCTGGCCCGGAGGACGGGAAGGGCCCAGCCCAGAGGCGACTTTCTGGACCACGTCATCGACAGGTACGCAGATATGCTCGTTTTGGCAGGCATCGTATCGGCGGGGTACGTCTCTTATCAGATAGGCATGTTTGCGGTGATGGGCGTCTTGCTGACCAGCTACGTGGGGACCGAAGCCCAGGCCTTGAAGGTGGGCCGGTACTACGGGGGGGTCATGGGTCGTGCCGACAGGCTCGTCCTGATATTTCTGGTCACTTTGGCCAACGCCGTCTATCCACAAGACATGATCGGTCTCCAGATCTTGGGATGGGGCGTTGTATTTACCATGATAACCAGCCACATCACCGCCTTGCAGAGGGCCGTTCACGTTTGGAGACGGCTCTGACAAGAAAATCCTCCCTTCGGTCGGATTT
>CAYQFP010000053.1:0-9999 GCA_964416865.1 uncultured Methanotrichaceae archaeon | reverse complement strand
AATAAGAAGTTTTTCCAAATCTGTTTGTTTGACAATGATAAGATCACATTTAGGACAATATCGACAAGACTTGTTGAGAGAGAATAAATGTTTTGGATTAATGTGAATCAGTAAGCAATATTTTCTAATTTTTGTTTTTTCTTCGCACTTTGGACAACGAGTAAAGGCCATATCATCATAAGGACTCAAGAAAAAATAATGTCGTGCATCTTTTGTTTTCATTTGAGATTCATTGTTTTTCGATTTATCAGACATATACGAAAAACTCCCTTTAGGTTATTAAGTTTCTTTCATTCTTTCAGTCATAAAATTGCTTTCTTTGATGTTAACTGCCTCGATTGCGTATAACAGTGAATAACCGAACTCGAGTTCGTTTCAACAGAAGTTCACCTCATTTCATCCACCACATCCACACCTATATCACCACCACCTCTTACAACCTTTTGGGAAGATACTCCTTACTCACGAAGTCCGGTATGAATTCGGCAAACGCTGGAGAATACCTACTGTAATTTATGGCCGCCGCCTCCAAAGGCAAGTCTAGAAAGCTGCCAAGGTACGGTGGATAAGCCGAGAAGTTCCGTTCAACCGGTCCGGCGCTCATGAACTCCGCGAAAGCCTGTGAATACATACTATAATTTATGGCCGCCACCCCCAAAGGCAAGTCTAGAAAGACGCCAAGGTACGGTGGATAAGCCGATAGGTTCCGTTCAACCGGTCCGACGATCATGAACTCTGCGAAAGCCGGAGTATACTCCGAATAGTTGGTACCGGCCATGGTGCCACCCGGATCGATCATCCCAAGGTAATCTTCGTCTTCTGCCGTCTGCCCGGGGGTGAAGAGCACCAGAATAAGGGCCAAGGCGATGAGCACGAACCTCATGAGAAGTATATATTAACTTCATATTATATAACTTTTTGGGTCCGACGAAAGCTGCCAGAAGGCCTCGGCAAACGGCACATATCGCCGGGACCTTGCCAAGATCCGAACCGGAACAGACATACCGGTCTACCATGATAATTCCTACTCATACCATAATATTTATATGTCTTCTCATCGATACTAATCTGGTTGTTATGGCCCTAACTACAATAGATAAAAGGGTTCCTTCATTATGCCCCATCTGCCACAAGGTCATAGAGGCACACCTATTCGAAGAGAACAATGCCATAAAAATACTGAAAAGTTGTCAGGAGCATGGAGAGTTCGAAGATATCTACTGGTCGGACGCAAACCTCTACAAAAAGTTCGATCGATATGGGGTTGGTGGCGATGGGCTGGATAACCCCAACACTCACTCAGACCAGGAATGCCCCCACAACTGCGGACTATGTCAAAACCACAAGACGGGCACGCTGCTGGCCATAATCGATCTGACGAACCGGTGCAACATGAAGTGTCCTGTATGCTTTGCAAACACAGAGGTGACCGGTCGTCTCTATGAGCCCTCCTTGGATATGATTCGAGAGATGATGCAGAACCTGCGGGATGAAGAACCCGTGCCCTGTCCGGCGATCCAGTTCTCCGGAGGAGAGCCCACGCTGCGGGATGACCTGCCCAGGATAACCGCCATGGCCAGGGATATGGGCTTTTCCCAGATCCAGGTGGCCACAAACGGCATAAAACTCGCAGAAAGCCTGGAGTTATGTCGATCTCTCGAACGGAACGAGATGCACACGATCTATCTCCAGTTCGACGGGATCACCCCCGAGCCCTATATAAGTCTGCGGGGCCGCGATCTCCTCTCCATCAAGATGAAAGCCCTGGATAACTGCAGGAGATCGGGGCTCACCAGCGTGGTCCTGGTTCCGACCCTGGAGTGGGGGGTCAACGATGGCCAGATGGGCGATATGGTGAGGCTTGCAATCCAGAACCTGGACGTGGTGAAGGGCATAAACGTGCAGCCGATCTCCTTTGCCGGAAGGATAGATCTGGAAGAGAGGGCCAAGAGGAGGATCACGATCCCCGACTTTCTGGCCCTCTTGGAGGAGCAGACAGATAACCAGATAACCAGGGAGGACTTTTATCCTATTCCTTTTGTGGCTCCCGTATCTTATCTGATCGAAGCAGAAACAGGCCTGCCCCAGGTGATCTTTTCCGTTCATCCCCACTGCGGGGCGGCAACTTATATATTTCATCACCAGGACAGGCTGATTCCCATCAACCGTTTCATGGACGTGGAGGGGTTCTTCGAGCTGATCAAGGACGTCGTTGCCGACTTCAACGGATCGCGCCTGGACAAGCTGAAGATGAACGGCAAGATAATCAAAGAGCTACCCAGGCTGATCGATGAAAGCAAAGTTCCCAGCGACCTCCACGTTACGAAGATGCTCCTGAACGTCCTCAGAAACGGAACTCGCAAATCTCTCAAAGAGTTTCACAACAAGGCCCTCTTCTTAGGGGCGATGCATTTTCAGGATCTCTACAACTTCGACCTGAAGCGGGTACAACGGTGCGGGATACATTATGCCACACCGGATGGCAGGATCATACCTTTCTGCACCTACAACACCCTCCACCGCCAGGAGGTCGAGGACCGGTTCTCTGTGCATCTGAAACATTCATGAGACCCTATATGGTTCCTTCACAACTTTCTAGTACCTTGTAACCCGACCGTTCCCCATGTTGACCATCGACGAAGGGCGTTCGGCCGTAAAGCTGGCCAGAGAAGCCCTCACATCCTATGTAGAGAGGAGCGAACAGATAAAAACGACGGATTTGTCTCCTTCGTTCCGAGAAAAACGCGGCGTCTTCGTCACCCTGCACAAAGATGGCTCTCTCAGGGGGTGTATCGGCTATCCCCAGCCGATAATGGACTTGGACAGGGCCATCATGGACTCGGCCATCAGCGCCGGAACCAGCGACCCTCGTTTTTCCTCGGTGAGTCCCGATGAACTGAACAATATCGTAATAGAGGTCACGGTGCTCACCCCACCCCGGCCTTACGACGTGAAGAAGAAAGATCTACCCGGGGCTGTGAAGATCGGCAAACACGGGCTGATAGTCTCCAGAGATATGTTCTCCGGCCTGCTCCTGCCCCAGGTAGCCACTGAGTGCAACTTCGACTCGACAGACTTCCTCTGCCATACCTGCCACAAGGCTGGCCTCCCCATGGACGCCTGGATCGACGAAGAGACCGAAGTTCTCTACTTCGAGGGTCAGGTCTTCGCAGAGGCAAAGCCGGGTGGCGATGTGGTGGAGAAGGATATATCCCAATGCATATGAGCTCTATCCAGACTAGGTAGGCCCGCCGAGGGGCAGACGAAACGCGGCGCCGGGCATTTCAGCTCCCTGCCTGCTCCTTCTCCTGGCAATCGATCAGCGCCCGGAGCAAGTCGCGGTCTCTCAGCATCCCTATCAGCTTCTGATGAGCGTTCACCACTGGCATCTGATCTATCTGCTCTCTGCGCATCATTCGCGCGCACTCGCCAACCTCGCTGCTCTTGATCGCGGTTATCGCCGGCACCATGGCGTCCTTCACGGGAACATCTTTTAGCTCTATCCGCGAGACCCCGTAGTAGAGGCTCATGGTATCTCTGGTGCTATCCCAGGTCCACTCGTCCTCGTCGGAGGCAGCCGCCATGTCCGACTTCTCCACGTAGTCTCTGATCATGGTGGCGTTTATCAGGTCTCGGTCGGAGACGATCCCTATAAGCTCCAGGTTCGAATCCAAGACGGAACAGGCCTGAACGTCCGCATACTCCATTACCGCACCTACAAGAGGCAGAGGCATCTCCGACCAGACGGCTACCAGGGTATTCTCCATGTAAGCCTCGATGGTCGTTTCTATTTTCGTATCTGCCATCATCCGGACCACGTCTGCTATGGTGATCATGCCCACCAGGGTGCCGTCTTCCACCACGGGAAGCCGCCGGATACTGTGATCTAACATGAGCTTGGCCGCCCCGACGACGGTGCTCTTTGGGCTGACCAGCACCGGGTTCCTGGTCATCAGGAGCGCGATCTGTTCCTCTTCCGGGTTTCTCAAGATGTCGGATCTGGTCACGACACCCACGACAGCCCCCTTCTTCACCACAGGGACTCCCGAGACCCACCTGCTCTTCAACGTCTCCAGAACTTTGTCCCTGGACCCGGGGATGGTGACGTAGGCCACTTCATCTACCATCACATCCCTGACCAGAACTTGGCTCAAACCACCCTCCCAGGCACCGTCAAGACGGGAACCTTCGAGCCGCGGACCACCTTCTCGGCCACGCTGCCCAGAAGAAACTTTTCCAGGCCGGTGCGACCACAGCTGCCTATCACGACGACGTCCGCTCCGGATTCGTCTGCAAAGCGGTGCAGCTCCTCACCGACGTTCCCCTCGATCACGGCCTTGGTACAGGTCACCCCTGCTTTTTCGGCCATCTCCCCGATATGATCGGTCGCCTCTCGGCCCTCGTCTAACATCAGTTCCCTGACGCTGACCAGGGCCATGTCCTCCGGAAGATGGCTCAGCCTGCCCGTATCGGCAACGTAAACCACTAATATCTCTCCACCAGAGAGTCTGGCGATCTCTATTCCCATCTCAGCTGCATTCTCGCTGTGTTTCGAACCATCGGTTGCAATCATGATCTTATCAAACAATGACAAAACCCCCTAGAAGATGGCCAGAAGGTCGGATGGTCTCGCCCTTCTGACCACGCTGGCGAGGGGATCTCTCGATCCCCACATGTTGTCAGATCGCCCATCAATGACCATCACGCATCCCTCCTGTCCTACATCGATCGAGCCTATCCTCCTATCGATACCCAAGATCCGGGCCCCGTTTAGAGTGCACATATTAAATACCTGTCTATCGTTATGCACCAACGCTCTTAATACGAAGTTCATCTCCGAGAAGAGGTCGGGGGAGCTTAGCATGGCGTTGTCCGTCCCCAGCCCCACCATGATGCCCAGGTCCAGCATCTTGGTCACCTCGGGCAGGCCCACCCCCGTGAACAGGTTGGACCTGGGGCAGACCACTACAGGTATGCCCGCGTCTGCAACTTCTCTAAGATCTTGGGTCGAGGCCTTCGTCATGTGGACCAATAGGTCCGGCTCCAGAGCGAGCGCGTCCTCGATGTCACCTCCCCCAGCCTCGCCGGCGTGAACGGCTACCTTCATCCCCTTTGACCTGGCAGCGGCCACAGCATCTTCCACCCAGGAACGAGGATAATCCTTGGTGCTGCTGATCCCTATCCCCCAGCATTCATCATGAACCTGGACAGACCCTGGATCTGGCCGCCCTAAGATCCGGTATCGCAAGGGGATTGTGCCCAGGGCTTCCAGGAGCATATCCACGCCGTTGGTACCGCCCTCGCGAAAGTCGGCGAACGCGCCGGTGCCGGTGGCCACCATATCCAAAAAGGTCCTTCTCATCCCCTCGACCAGGTCATCTCCAGACGCCCGAACCAGAGCCTGGTGTTTCATCCCACCCGGACCCACCAGCTCCTTTAGAGGTGTGAAAGGGGGGTCCTTGAAGATCGAGTCTCCGACATGAACGTGGGCGTTGACCAGGCGAGGGCAGATGATCCCCTCCAGATCAGCCTCTATCCGACCTCTGCCCATCTCGATGATGATCCCCCTTTTTATGCAGAGGTAGCCCTCCAGGGGTTCGAACTCTTCGCCGGAGAGGATGGTGCCGGAGAGGATGATCTCTTCTTTCCGGGCGTCTTGCATTATGGATGGTCTCTGGGAAAAGAAGCTATTTAGGTTATGCCCTGGTTGGTGACCACCATGGATAGGCCCTTCGTTTACATCAACAGCGCCACGAGCGTCGACGGTAAGCTAAGCTCGGTCGAGCGGAAACAGGTCCGGATATCTTGTCGGGAGGATCTAGATAGGGTCAAAGGTCTCCGGGCAGATAGCGACGCCATAATGGTGGGGATCGGAACCGTCCTAGCCGATGATCCCCACCTGAGGATCAAGTCCGAGGAGCTGAGAAAGTTGCGGGTCGACCGCGGCCTGCCCGAAAACCCTCTCCGCGTGGTGGTAGACAGCCAGGCCCGCACACCCGCTGATGCGAAGGTCCTGGGCGACGGATGCATCCTGGCCGTATCCGAAACAGCGCCGTCCCGTAGGCGAAAGGAACTATCGGAACGCTGTGAGATCGTGACCTCGGGCGCGGTGAAGGTGGACCTATCCGAGCTTCTTTGCGCGCTCCACAAAAAAGGGGTGAGACGACTGATGGTGGAGGGCGGAGCCACCCTCAACTTTGCCCTCATCGAGGCGGGCCTGGTGGACGAAATATCGGTCTACGTCGGCCCTCTCATAATCGGCGGTGAGCGCGCACCGACCCTGGTGGACGGCGCCGGGTTCCGAGAGGGTTATCCCCGGCTCGATCTGGTCTCCATCGAGCGGATAGGGGAAGGCGCCCTCTTCAGGTGGCGCTTTCGTTCCTGATATTAAGAGCGCATCCAGGCATCCCATCCTTCGTGCCGCTCGTTGAATATCGTGCAGATATCCTCCAAGAGCTCGAATGGGATCCCTACTACCACTTCGTCGTCTTTCAGTCCGGCGTTCTTCGCCGCGCCGTCGCATCCCATGGAGATGTTGATGTTGCCGGTCAAGTAGGGCACCGCGGTGGCATCGACGCAGAAGGACTGGATGCCGGCCGAGTTGAAGCTGAGCCTTCCGCCCTGTTTGTAGACGACGGCCTGGCTTATGCGTCTCGCCTGGAAGGGCGTGCCTATGAATACTATGACGTCGGGGGTTACCTTCAGATCTTTCAAGGGTCCGATGAGCGTTGCGATGGTGCTCCCCGGCGCAGGACGCGGCATCTCGGCGACCACTCTGCGAGCTACGCCCTGGCTTATGTTCTTATTCAGCTTTGAACGGTAGAGGTTTCCAGAACTTATGTTTGGGGGCCAGTCTATCAGGCCAAGTCCTGTGGCCCCACCCTTACAGCTGTGGGTGTCCTTACGGGCGAAGTAGGTCTCTCCCTTCCTGCTCGCGCCCAAGACCATCTGGCAGTGTCTGTGCGGTTCTTCAACTTCCTCAACATCGTCGGGGATGTCTTCTTCTCTTCTGAATAAGACGATTCCCACGGGGTTGTACTCCAGATCCAGTGAGTCTTTCAAACATTTCGCCATCTCGTCAAGTTCCATCGAAATACCTCTCGACTTTTCTCTTATAAGGGTCTGTACTAGTACATAAAGTATAAACTTTATGTGGTGATCATATGCAAGACGAGGCGACTATAGACGAAGGCTACTACGACCTCCTGGCCCGGCTGGGCGTCCCATACTTTCACTGGGGCGGGATGCGGGCCACCGATCGCCAGGCCAGCCTCTGCAGGATAGATTCGAGCAAACGGGTCCTGATCGTCGGATGCGGAACAGGATACAGCGCCTGCCACATCGCGGAGAAGTACCACTGCAGGGTCGTTGGGATCGACATCTCCGAGGGCATGGTCGAGCGGGCCTGGGAGAGGGCCGAGGCCAGGTTCGAGGATAGTCGTCGGACTTCCAATCGTCTTGCCAACGCTCCACCTATGGAATGAATGGTTCAGGGATGCCGGTCTGGAGGACATCCGACAGGAGGAGGTCGACTACACCTACGGCGTACGGGAGTACGCAAAAGCGGTGGGCGTATGGGCCGAGACGCTGAAGCTGATCCTGTGGTCGATCCATCATATGATCTTTGACAAGAGGATGAAGAAGATTTTCGGGCAGGTGGGCAAGATGAAAGACGTCTTCATGAAAAATAAGAAGACCAAGCAGTACGTCGGAGCGATGCTCCTTGTGGGACGAAAGCCCTGTCGAAAGGTTGAACTACATGGCCTTATCCTCTGTCGTGCAGAAAGGTGATTTCCCTTGCAGTTGCTCTTAATTCACTCTGATTATATCGAATTCGAAGCCAAGAGACCCACCCCCGTCGCCGAGGAGATCGAAGACTCGGAGAAGTCGGGTAGGCTGGAAGAAGCGCTCTGTGCCTTCATCGCCGTCGAAAAGTGGGACGAAGACGATATCCCGGCGGTCATTGCCGAGGGCGCCGACCAGATATCCTCCGTGGCGGAGCAGGTCCATGCGGAGAGGATAATGCTCTACCCCTACGCCCACCTCAGCTCGGATCTCTCCTCGCCCGATACCGCCATCAAGATCATGCACGGCCTCGAAGAAGCGCTTCAAGGTTTCGAGGTGGCCAGAGCGCCCTTTGGCTGGTACAAGGCCTTCAAGCTGAGCTGCAAAGGCCATCCCTTGTCGGAGCTCTCCCGGTCCATCAAGCTGGGTGAAGGCGAGGTCGTATCCGAAGCGCTCAAGGCCGAGGAGAAGGCGGTATCCCACTGGCGGGTTATGACCCCTGGCGGCGAGATGATCGCCCCAGAGGAGTTCGAGTTCTCCGGTCACGAAAACCTCGAAAAGTTCGTCAACTATGAGATCACCAAGAGCCGGGCCGTAGATGCCATGCCACCGCATGTTGAGCTGATGCGGCGGCTGGAGCTAGTGGACTACGAACCCGGATCAGACTCGGGCAACATGAGGTACTACCCCAAGGGCAGGATGATCAAGGCGCTCCTGGAGGAATACGTCCTGGACCGGGCCTCGAAGATGGGGGCCATGGAGGTGGAGACCCCGGTGATGTACGACATGAACCATCCCACATTGAAGAAGTACCTGAACCGGTTCCCCGCCCGCCAGTACTCCATCGAGGCGGAGAAGAGGAGCTTCTTCCTCCGGTTCGCCGCCTGCTTCGGCCAGTTTCTCATGAGCCACGACATGACGCTCTCCTACAGGTCTCTGCCCCTGAAGATGATCGAGATGACCCGGTACTCATTCCGGCGGGAACAGCGCGGGGAGCTCGTCGGCCTAAGAAGGCTTAGGACCTTCACCATGCCCGACATGCACACACTCTGCGGGAACATGAACAGCGCCATCGAGGAGTTCAGGAACCAGTACCAGGCTTCGATCTCGGTCTTGGAAGAGGTGGGTTTGGACCTGGATGACTACGAGGTGGCCATCCGTTTCACCCGCGGCTTCTACGATGAGAACCAAGAGTTCATCGAGGGCCTGGTGGATATCGTGAAAAAGCCCGTCCTCATCGAGATGTGGGACGACCGGTTCTTCTACTTCGTGCTCAAGTTCGAGTTCAACTTCGTAGACGCCCTGAACAAGGCCAGCGCCCTCTCCACGGTGCAGATCGACGTGGAGAACGCCGAGCGGTATGATATCACCTATACCGATGCCGATGGCACTCTCAGGAAACCCATCATACTCCACTGCTCCCCCAGCGGGGCTATCGAGCGTATGATGTACGCCCTCCTGGAGAAGGCCAGCATGATATCTGCCGAGGGTATTCTTCCCATGCTGCCCACCTGGCTGGCGCCTACCCAGGTCAGGGTCGTGCCTGTAGCCGAACGCCACCTGGCCAGGGCAGAAGAGGTGGTCGAAGGTCTGGGAGTCCGCGCAGATATCGACGACCGGGACGAGACCGTGGGCAGAAAGATCCGGGACGCGGGTCGGGAATGGATCCCCTACGTCGTGGTGATCGGAGACGAGGAGCTGGGCTCAGATAGCCTGGCGGTGACGGTAAGGGCAGAGTCGGCACCCAAGAAGCCTCACCGGGTCAAGATGACCGTGGAGGAGCTGAAGGAAAAGGTAGGCCAGAAGACGGCGGGCAAACCCCGGCGGAGACTGCCCCTGCCGGTGATGCTGTCGGAGCGGCCGAGGTTCGTCTGAGGGGGGTGGGGGGCATCTCCACCCAGTTATACTCCTGAACGCTAAGTTTGATACTTATCCGATGCGCAAGACGCCCCCAGCCCAAGAAAACGCTGGCCTTGTAGCAGATGGCTTATCTATTGATTAAAACCATTATCAAGCGATTGATTATGAGGGGGCTAAACACATACAATCTCCTTATTTCAACCGCTAATGAACGCTAATATTTTCTTTTAATTCGCGTTCATTCGCGTTCATTCGCGGTTTTACCCTCTGATTTTGACGATCTGGCCGCGTTCGACCATGATCTTGCTCTTTTTGTTCGCGGAACATGCAGATGACTTCTTTGAGAGGCTCCAT
>CAYQFP010000052.1:0-10158 GCA_964416865.1 uncultured Methanotrichaceae archaeon | reverse complement strand
CTCATCGGGAATGACGGTCGTCTTTACGACATTACTTAGATGACAGGACACTAGTGCGAAATAACCTGGAATCGCTCCGGCGAAGGTAAGCACCAACCAGGGGGTGCGCCGGGCCTCCTGCCCGGACCCTCCGGGACGGTCCACAAATCCAGTCTCCTTTACTCATCGCCAGCAGCTTTGTATTGGATTAAGCTTATATCCGCCCCAGACCCTTTTGTATATATGAAACTTCCAGGCACCGCAACCCAACCGGAGAACATCTACATAGCGCTGGGGAAGCTGGACATCAGACCCGGGATGACCTTCCTGGACCTGGGATGCGGCTCTGGCGCCGTCTCCCTTGCAGCATCCCGGTTCACCGAGAAGATCTACGGGATAGACAAAAGACAGGAGGCGGTGGAGATGTCGAAGGCAAAAGTTCCCTTCGGGACCTTCCTCTGCGGCGAGGCCGTCGACCTGATCCCCGACCTTCCCGAGATCGACCGGTGCTTCATCGGAGGAACAAGGGACATCGAGAAGTTCTTCCCCCTTCTTGTAGAAAGCGCCGCCCCGCAATGCATGATGGTGGCCAACCTGGCCAGGATGGGAGTGGCCACCACGATAGCAAGGCTGATGAAGGAACAAGGAACGTTCAAAGAACTGATCCAGATAGGGATATCACGAGGCTACGACCTGGCCGGGGACATCGCCCTCAGGCCGGAGAACCCCATATTCATGGTGGTGGGATGCTGCTGACCAGGACGCTAACAGATCCAATCTCCACCTCGCCACACCACCGCCAGGAGAAGATATCATGCTGATCGGCGTCAGCCTCGGCCCCGGCGACCCCGACCTTTTGACCTACAAGGCCGCCGATGCCCTGAGACGAGCAGAGAAGGTCTTCGTCCCCGGCGAGATGGCAGCAGACCTGGTCCACCCCTACTCCCAGCCGGAGATGCTAAAGTTCCCCATGATCTCCGACAAGAAGAAGTTGGAAGAGATCTGGGCCAAAAACGCCGACAGGGTGGCCAGCTATGCCGCCGCCCAGACGAAGACCGCCTTCGCCTGTATCGGTGACGTGAACACCTTTTCCACCTTCTCCCACCTCAGACGGGTTCTGAAAGAGCGCCACCCCATAATCGAGATCGAGACGATACCAGGCGTTGGAACCATCCCCGCCCTCGCCTCCAAATTCGAGGCGGACCTGAGCGGCTCCTTCCAGGTCACCGACGGCTCCCCCGTGAATACGATAATCAGGATGAAGGCCGTAAGACCCGCCGAGATGGCAGCAGAGCTGAGAGAAGAAGGATTCGATGAGTTCATCCTGGGCACCCGCCTCTACACCCCGGAAGAAAAGATCATCGTAGGAGAGATGCCGAAGCATAGCGACTACTTCAGCGTGCTCTACGCCAGGAGAAGGAGGAAATAGAAAAATGATCTCCAAGAGCATGGGCTATATCTATATTTTTGTACATATTGGTGACGAGCAATGAAACTCTACTTCGTCGGCGCCGGTCCGGGCGACCCAGACCTGATCACCGTCAAGGGCGCTAAGCTCCTGGCCGGGGCAGACCTGGTGGTCTACGCCGGGTCCCTGGTCAACCCGATCCTCCTGGAGGGCCTCAAAGCCGAGCTGGTGGACAGCAACACCATCAACCTCGAAGAAATCACAGACACTATGCTAGAAGCCCTCCGGGCCGGGAAAAAGGTGGTGAGACTCCACAGCGGAGACCCCTCACTCTACGGAGCCATACTCGAACAGATGAAAACCCTGGAAGAGGCTGGGGCGGATGTCGAGGTCATCCCCGGGGTCTCATCGATATTCGCGGTCTCCGCCGCCCTCAAGACCCAGCTCACCCTCAAAGACGTCTCCGAGTCGCTGATAATCACCAGGCCCGCAGGAACCACCCTGGAACAGGACCAGGACCAGATCGCCTCCCTCTCCAAGCACGGAACCACCCTCGCCATCTTTCTGGGCGTGGACAAAATAAGACAGGTGGTACGATCGCTGGAGGTCCCCGCCGAAACCCCGGTAGCAGTAGTATACCGGGCCTCTTGGCCTGACGAGAAGATCATACTGGGAACATTAGAAAACATCGCAGAGAAGGTGGAAGAGGCAGGGATTGAAAAAAGCGCCATAATCCTGGTGGGGAACGTGATCAGCAGAAGCGGTTTCAGGAGGTCTCACCTATACAAAAGTCGGTAGCGGTGCTGGTCTTCCCGAGGAACAAGAGAGATGGCAAAAAGGTATGCCATGCCCTGGCCAACCGGTATAGGCCTTCGCTAGAGATCTACAAGAAAGAGAAAGACCCGGACAAAGATCCGCAAGACCGATCGCCCTTCGAACGCCTGAAAGAGTTCGACCTGGTGATAGCGGTCATGGCGGTGGGGATAGTGGTCAGGCTCCTCTGCAACACCCTGGAAGACAAATGGACCGAAACACCGGTGGTGGCGGTAGACGCATCGCTGAGATGCGCCGTCCCCGTGGTGGGAGGACACCACGGCGCCAACGACCTGGCCCTCCATCTGGCCGAGGAGATGAACATGTACCCGGCGATCACCACCGCCACCGACTCTGCCGGAAAACCCAGCCTGGAAGGCACCGCCAAACGGCTGGGTGCAAAACTGGTGAACAGAGAATGCTCCAAAGAGGTGAACCTGGCATTTCTCCAAGAAGATGTCGATGTCCCCATCCTGAGGCTGAAAGGCCCCAAGGTGGTGATGGTAGACGATGATGTGGCCGTCCTGAAGAGCAGAGGAGGCGTGGTGGTGGGGCTGGGCACCAGGCGGGGGGTGACATCCCAAGAGGTGATCGACGCGATCACCACCGCCCTCCGGTCGGTGGGCAAAACCCCCGGAGAGATCAGGGTGATGGCCACCGCCTGGATCAAAAATGACGAACGAGGGATCGAAGAGGCCGCCGAGAACCTGGACCGGGAGGTCGTCTACCTGGACGAGCACGTCCTGAACTCCCAGACCACCACCACCCCCTCCAGGGCCTCGGACCTGGGTCTGATCGGAGTGGCCGAACCCGCCGCCATGGCCCTCTCGACCAGGCTACTGATGCCCAAAAAGGTCTACGGGAGGGTTACCGTTGCCCTCGGAGAGTAAACTCTACATCGTGGGGATTGGTCCCGGCGGCCATGATCAGATTACCCGAAAGGCGGTAGAGGCCATAAGAAGATCAGACTACGTAGTCGGCTACAGGACCTACCTGGACCTGGTGAGAGACCTGCTTGGAGATAAACAGGTCGTCTCCAGCGGGATGGGAGGCGAGGTGGACCGGGCCAAGACCGCCGTGGACCTCCTGGAGAAGGGATCGGTGGCCCTGATCAGCAGCGGAGACCCTAACGTCTACGGGATGGGAGGCCTGGGGCTTGAGGTAGCCTCCCACCGAGTGGATCTCGACCGGGCGGAGGTAGTGCCGGGGATAACCTCATTCACCGCCGCTGCCTGCCACTCCGGGATCACCTTCAGAGACTCGGCAGCCATAATCAGCCTCAGCGACCTATTGACACCGTGGGGCGATATCGAGCAGAGGGTGAGAGCAGTAACAGCGGCCGGGATGCCCCTGGCCCTCTACAACCCCCGAAGCAAGAAGAGAACCTGGCAACTGGAAAAAACCCTGGAGATCTGCTCCCGGCAGGGCAGGGGGAACGAAGACCTCCTGGTGGCCAAGAAAGTCGCCCGTCCGGGGGAAGAAATCCTCTGGACCTCTGTAGACCAGATGATGGAGAAAGAAGAGCTGCGAAACGAGGTGGACATGTTCTCCCTGATCATCATCGGCGGCGAGGGCATGATCCGGTCTGGATCGCCGGTCCCGGATTCCAGGATAGGGATCGTGGGGATAGGACCAGGTGACCAATCGCACCTCACGCTGGAGGCCGAGAGGCTTCTGAAGGGATCAGAGATAGTCCTGGGAGCGGAGAGGTACCTGAGATCGATAAAAGAGATGATCAAAGGGAAAGGGGAGACGATCCCTCACCAAGGCATCCCAGAGGAGAGGATGAAATCCAGCCTGCTGACAGCGAAAGCCGCCTCGGACAGGGGGAAGACCGCATCCATACTGACGGGCGGTGATCCCAGCCTCTTTGGCTCCTCCTGGCGAGTCCTGGAAGAGGCGAGAGGTTCCGGCTGCAGCGTTCACGTCGCCCCGGGTCTGAGTGCCTTCTCCGCGGTCGCGGCCAGGGCCGGTGCACCCCTGGTGAACGATTTCATCGTACTATCCTGGCCAGGAGATGGCCCGCGGCTCGAAAAGATCCTCCAGCTGATGGAAAAGGGCTTCGGGGTGGTGATCTACAACCTGGACGCCGATAGGCTATCCCTCCTAACAGACCTGGTCGGCCATATGGACAGGGCCTCCGCCCTGGCCCGGGACGTCGCTCGCCCAGAAGAAGTGGTGACCGTCGCCAATATCTTGGACCTCGCGGCGCAGAAGAGAGAGATTGAAGGAATGAGATGGACCATCATAGTTGCAGGACCCAACTCGTATATACAAAATGATAAAATAATTACCCGGAGAGGTTATGAGACCAAGTACGACTACTAGAACAACTGATGCAAAAATGAGTGAAGATACCTATCCAGATCTGGGCGCGGTCACTCCTCAGGCCAGAGATATCTACAATACGAGCAGGAAGTTCATCGCCGAGACGGTGGGCGATAGGAACCCGGAAGACAAGATCCGACAGAGATGCGTCATCGCCACCGGCGATCTGAGCATAGCGGAGACGCTCCGGTTCGTGAACGACCCGGTGGGCGCGGGCCTCAGGACCCTGGATAAAGGTGCCGGAATCTATGCCGACATCAAGATGGTAGAGGCGGGGATTGTCAAAAAAAGTCACCATTGCCCGGTGACGACCTTCATCGGGAGAGGTGACGAACTGGCAGAGAGAGAGGGCATCACCAGGACCTCTGCAGGGGTGATCGAGCTTGCGGACGAACTCTCAGGGAGCATAGTGGTGATCGGCAACGCCCCTTCTGCCCTGATGACCCTCTGCGAGCTGATGGAAGAGGGTAGGATCATGCCAGAGCTGGTGATAGGAGTCCCGGTGGGGTTCGTGAACGCCACGGAGAGCAAGGAAAGGCTAAGAAAGATCGACGTCCCCTCCGTATCCACGGTAGGTACCCGGGGAGGCACCCCCATCGCCGTGGCAGCAATAAACGAGATTATAAATATGCACCATGTCGGAACCGACCGTTGACCCGGTAACCAAGTTTGTGATACCCGGCCCCTGGATAGAGAAAGCAGACGATCCCAACGTCCTGGAGAGGGTGAAGAGCGGCAGATGGGTTCTCCTCTCCGACGGAACCCTCCTCCGCCGGGGGTACACTACCGGCACGACCGCGGCCGCAGCCTGTAAGGGGGCAGTCCTCTCCCGGGCCAATCCGACCGGGCCTACGACCGAAGTCAATATTCTCACCCCCGCAGGCATAAGGGTCCCGGTGCCGGTCCGGGCCGAAGGCGGGATCTGTACCGCAAGCAAGGTGGGCGGCGATCATGAGTCCGACGTAACCGCGGGCATGGTCATAAGAGCCAGAGTCGAGACCGCCGGAGAGACGATGCTGGTGGCCGGTCCCGGAATCGGGAGGATCAAAAACCGAGGTCTCTGCGCTCCCCTGGGGAAAGCGGCCATCAGCCAGTCGGCCAGACGGGAGATCATGGGCGCGATCGAAGAAGGGCTGGAGGCAACAGGATTCCCCGGAGCGCGGGTCGAGCTGGAAGTCCCGGACGGTGAGGAAATCGCCCTCCAGACCCTGAACCCCAAGGTGGGGGTGAAGGGCGGAATATCCATCCTAGGTTCAACCGGGTTCGTCGAACCCTGGAACGAGCACCTCGGCGAGAGCAGAGGGGCCGATATCAAGATGCTAGACAAAGTGGTGGTGACCACGGGCCGAGTAGGATTGAAGTACAGCAGGATCCTCTTTCCCGACCACGTGGCGGTGCTCATCGGAAACAAGCTGGACAGACTCGACCTCGGCGACCAGCAAGACAGCATACTCTGCGGCCTGCCCGCATTGATCCTGAAGTGGGGAATGCCCGAGATCCTGAAAGGTACCGGGTACAAGACGGTGGCCGAGATGATCGAGGACCAAAAGGACCACCCCAGGATAGATACGGCTCTGAGGAAGGTGCAAGAGAGGCTACCCAATACCAGGATCGTGCTTTTGAGGAGAGATGGAAGCATGCTAAGGGATGATAAAACATGAAAGTGGTAGGTGTGGGTGCCGGGCCTGGTATGCTGACCTTCGAGGCAGCCAAGGCCATCGGTGAGGCGAGGTTGATTTACGGATCCGAGCGAGCGATAGAGCTGGCCTCCAGCCAGATCGACCCCCGATCCGACGTCCAAGTCATCGATGACTACAAAACGCTGCGTGAGCTGCCCGATGACGCGGTCGTCCTATCCACAGGAGACCCGATGTTGAGCGGCCTCGGCTACCTCGACGGAGAGATTGTCCCCGGAATATCCAGCATGCAGGTAGCCTGCGCCCGGTTGGGGCTCAGCCAGATCAGGGTCGTTCCCATAACCGTCCACGGAAGAAAGATGGAACCAGGGTCGATAGCCGAAGAGATCGGGAGGGGAAAGTGCGTATTTCTTCTGGTCGACGACTCTACCGACCTGGCAAGACTGTGTCAGCACCTGGAAAAGAGAGGGCTGGGCCGGGAGGTGGCCGTGCTCACCGATCTGGGTTACCCAGAGGAGAAAGTCGTGATGGGCAACACCTCGGACCCGCCGCTGTCCGATGGGCTGGCCTGTGTGATGATCGGGATCTACAACCACCTTACGCAAGAAAATGATGAAGATTGATACGCAATCGGCATCCCGGATCTCGCCTTCGCTGAACGGTAACAAGGCCAAGCTCACGGAGGATTACAGACCTTGCAGGGGACGTAACCTTTCTGCCGCGCATACTCGGCATCGACGAAGTATATCCTGTTCTCGGGCTTGATCTTCTGAGCGTATCTGCAGTCGAGATTGTGGTACTTATCCGAGGTGGTGCTACCCATGTACATCGCCTCTTGGTCTGCTTCGGCGCGGTTTTGTCTGGGCTCATCATAAAAGGAAGCCGTATCATCGATATCAGAAAGCTCGCGATGAGAGACGAGACCGCTGTCGGAGGATCCGCGATAGGACGCATCAAGACGACCTGGGTACTCGGACTGATCGTATTCCGGTAACGGTCTCCCTCCAGATACCACTTCTGGTTCTTTCCCGGTTACGAGGAGAGGATCATCCATCACCACCTGACACCGCCGCTCCATCGAGCAGATCAAGCCCTCTGGGCCGTGAGCCTCAAGAAGACAGATATAACGACCACTAGGATCCAGCCTTCTGTTCTCAGATATGTCGAAATCGCAGCTCTGGCCGGGATCCAGATCGATTATCATATACCTGGTGTTTTCCAGCAGGAGACCACCATCCCAGAGGGTGGCATTGAGCAAGAGGTAAGGAAGAGAGACGTCACTCTCAAGGATGAGAGACCCTCTCGTGCGAAAGAGAGTATTGCTAACGAAGGACTCGAAGTCCATATCAATCCCGGGCCGATCTCCGGACCCCCTAAACAAGACCGCCCCAGACAGAACCTGCCCAGACAAATTCTCTCCGGACAGATCTGAAGATGGTGCTTTTGCTTCCATAGACCCATTCCCGTCCCGAAGAATTGATCTCTGATAATCCTGGAGACAGCCCGAGGATAACAAGAGAAACAGTATCAAGAGAAATAAAATAGACCGGGAACTCGTCAATAACACAACCCCTTTATTTCCACTGGAGAATTAATAGACCAAGAACAAGAAACATAAAGCTACAGATGAGATCCTCTGGCAGATCCCTTCCAGACGGTCTCCTGATCTTACCGCTCCAAGGTGATCAAAACTTTGAGAGCCTCTTCCATGCATTCTAGCTCGCTCTTGAGTCTGCTCAGATCCTCTTCGTTCCTGACCTTATCCGAGAGTTTTCCTAGCCTATAAAGAACAGACCGCCGTAGCTCCTCTTTTATCAGATCGGCCTCGCCTCTAACCTCCATCGCACCCTCTCCACCCTCGCGTGAGGGAGAAACGGGCTTGGCCAGAGGAAGACGAGAAAAAGATCGCTCTTCAGGTATGTAGTCCCTTTTTCCAGCCACTTTGCCAGAGGCACCTTCCACATCTCTGCTAACCGACCCCTCCACACCAGGTGATGGTGACCCAACCCCCGGACCTCCAGGATCCATTTTTTCGGACACGGCAGGCGTATTTCCGAATACCTCATCAAAGGAACATACTGGACAGATTACCTTGCCTCCGTACCGAAATAATGGAGCTCCACAGTCGTGATGCTCAGCAAGCATGGTCCCACCCAACTCCAGCAACTTCGTGATTCTCCTGATCGCTTCTTCTTCGCTCATTCACATCACCAGACCAAACAGATCACCAGACACCACCAACGTTTAAATATTACAATATCACTCGTAGTCAATGAGTAAGACGGATGTTATCCTTAACCCTTTTGCCGTCTCAAATAGTGCGTGGTGATTCCATGACAACTGAAAATGTGATTAAACAGTGTGTTGAAGTATTAGAGCGTATAATAGGTGATGATACCGTTCCTAGAAACATAAGGCGCTCTGCAGAGAACGTAAGGAAAACTCTCCTGAACGACGACGACTCCAAAGCGGTCAGGGCAGCATCTGCGATATCTGTCCTCGATGAGATAAGTAACGACCCGAATATACCCCTCCATACCAGGACTCTTGTCTGGAACGTTGCAAGTCAGCTGGAAACCATACCTGTGGACTAGTCTAATATAACCGCAGAAAACTTGAGAGGATATCTCTTCTTTTCCGATGCAATAGAGGATGCATCCCACAAGACCTATGCATTATGTACAGAGGTACATATAGAGGTATATAGGAGTGAGAAACTCTCATGGCTCCTGCTAGAAAAAGGAGTGCAAACGGTCTAACAGCCAAGCGGCTCTAAACATTGAGTTTGATTAATGTTGAAAACATGATGCTTGGGTGGCACTACACAACACCCACCAGAGTGGAAGTGTATAACCTTACTCTCTAGACTAGTTCGAAATTAGTTGAAGTTTTCGAGTTCGTCTATTGCTGTCGTTGGGCACCGCTCTGGTGAGGAAACCATTAGTATGATCTAACCAAGAAACCGCAACGGAATAACTAAGTTATATGAATGCCACGTAATTGTTATACTTAAACCGGTGTATGGCGATTTTGTGTAATGCCAACGTGCATTTATGTGGCAGTTATTTTGTTGCAGGTCCTAACTGATTCTTGACTATATATCCGCCTTCTCATTTCCACTGGAGATACGCCACATATATTTCCGATGCGCGAAGATCGCCAAAAAAGATCAATCGAATCATATGGATAATGATACCAGCCAGGGGGTGAATAAACTACAACCGATGAGAACCCCTCCATTTCCACTGGAAACGCGCCACATATATTTTCCGAGACGCGGGGATCGCCGAACAAGATCAATCTAACTATATGGATGATGATACCAATCTGGGGTGAATAAACAACACCGGTGAGAACCCCTCCATTTCCACTGGAGATACGCCTCATATATTTCTGAGACGCGAAGATTGCCGAACAAGATCAATCTAATTATATGGATGATGATACCGGTATGGGGCGAATAAACGATACCGGTAAGAACCCTACCATTTCCACTGGAGATACGCCTCATATATTTCCGAGATGCGAAGCTCGCCAAAAAAGATCAATCTAACTATATGGATGATGATACAAAACTGGGGTGAACAAACGACACCAATGAGAACCCTACCATTTCCACTGGAGATGCGCCTCATATATTTCCGAGATGCGAAGATTGCCAAAAAAGATCAATCTAACTATATGGATGATGATACCAACCTGGGGTGAATAAACAACACCGGTGAGAACCCCACCATTTCCACTGGAGATGCGCCTCATATATTTCCGAGTCGCGAAGATTGCCAAAAAAGATCAATCTAACTATATGGATGATGATACCAATCTGGGGTGAATAAACAACACCGGTGAGAACCCCTTCATTTCCACTGAAACACCCCTAGCCCATGATTTCCACTGGATGAGTGATCACACCTGAGCCAAACGATACGAAGCCCGATCATTACTGCAACCTACACAAAACGACTGACGGACACGAGAACTCCCAGCTTAAAG
>CAYQFP010000051.1:0-10253 GCA_964416865.1 uncultured Methanotrichaceae archaeon | reverse complement strand
ACCCCATCAGGCTGGCCCCCTTCTTCCCCGAGATGGGCGCGAAGGTCTTCGGCTGTGAAGCCCTCTCGGTAAATAGGGACGATCCTCTCTACATCAAGGTCAGAAACAAGATCGAAGAGAAGATGGTCGGGGAACGGGCTCACCTGCACCTCCGTCTGGAGATCGAGCCGCTGATGGCCGACGGTGGGGAGCTCGAATGGAACTCATTTGTAGAGAGGATCAAAGGCAGGCATCCCAAGTGGTTCACCCCAACAGGAAGCAACACCGTTTACCGATTGTCCCAGGCGGACATGCAGGCCTGCGTCAAGATGGTCCGCGGCGACCGCCTCCAGATCTGGCTATCCACCGATCCCAGGTTGAGCCAGATAGAAAAAGAGAAAGACGAGCTCTACGTATCTTATCAGGAGATAAAAGAGACCCTGAGCGGGCTGGACCTGGTCGTATCACCGGTCCGGTGATTATGAAAACCGAGATCGCCGTGGTGGGGGCCGGTCCGGCCGGCTCTACCGCGGCCGAGGTCGCAGCCAAATTGGGCGCAGAAGTTGCGCTGATCGACAGAAAAGCGGAGATTGGCTCTCCCATACAGTGCGGCGGTTTTCTGCCCGAGCCCCACGAGCTGAGGGCGCTCCTCCCCAGGGCTCTCCTGCCCGAGCCCCTAATGGAGATCCCCGAGAGGATCATGCTCCATCGTACCCGTGTCCAGCGGATCTACTCGCCCTCCGGCCGGGCCAAGGAATTTCCGGTCGAAGGGCGGGTGATCGATCGGAGGAACTTCGATCGTTACCTGGTCCAGAGGGCGGCCAGGGCGGGTGCCGAGGTGATGGTCTCCACCAGGGCGAGCTTCACCCATGGTCTCTCTTTATCCGGCCACTTCTCCGGGCCCGTCGACGCGATGGTGGTAATCGGGGCCGACGGACCTTCGTCGACCATCGGCCGGGGCGCGGGCATGGCGAAGCGATCGGAGGTGGGGGTCTGTCTGGAGTACGAGATGGTCGGCGTGGATATCGATCCCCGGGCCGCAGAGATGTACTTCGGGACCCGCTGCGCGCCAGGAGGTTACGCCTGGATAATACCCATGGGGCCGGACGCGGCGAACGTGGGGGTGGGGGTGAGATCGTCTTACCTGGCCGGGGGCACAAAGCTTCGAGAACTCCTCGACAACTTCGTCCGGGATCATCCTGTGGCCGGAGATAAGCTTCGCCATGGCGAGATCGTCGCGATCATGCGGGGGCTGGTGCCTGCAGGAGGCATCTCGCCCTCGATTTTGAAAGGGAACTTGTTACTGGTGGGCGATGCCGCCGGTCAGGTGATGGCCACCAGCGGTGGCGGGATACCCCTGGCCATGGTGGGTGGGCGCATCGCAGGCGAGGTGGCTGCAGGTTACATCCGGGGCGGGTGCGGACTCGATGAGTACCCTTCGCGGACCGCCGACGAGATGGGACAAGAGCTGGATAACTCGGTCCGCATCAGACACCTGGTGGACAAGGTCATGTGCAGTGACCGGTTGATGGACGCCCTGTTGGCCATGATCCCGCCAGAACAGATGAAGGCCACCCAGAGAGGGCAGGTACCGGAGTCTCTGATGAGGGTGCACGACCTGGTCGCGAATATCTAGGATCGGGCCGTCACGGCGTCGGTCACCAGTGCCGGACCGGATCCACCGACCTATATTACAGTACGTTTCCATCTCCCTCTTCTGTACACCCATACCAGAAAGATGCACTGCATCACAATCCCGATGATCATCGCCAGCCACACACCCTCGATCCCCGTGCCCAGGACCTCCGAGAGGTAGTACGCCAGCGGGATCTGGAGAAATACCATGGAGAATAGGGTTGCGTACATGGGGTTCTTGGTATCACCCGCCCCGTTGAGCGCGAAGGAGAGGATCACCTCCGCCGCGATGACGGGATAGAAGGGTGCAAGGGTGCGGAAGTAAGAGACGCCTACCGCTAAGCTCGCGCCGCTGGGATCGAAGAAGATCATGATCTGCGGGGCGAAGACGTAGTACGTGATGGAGACGAGGACCATGAAGACGCCATAGAGGATCAACGAGAGTATCACCCCTTTCTCGGCGCGCTCTGGCTTTCTTGCCCCCAGGTTCTGCCCCACGATGATCGCGGTGCCGGCGGCAATCCCGAAGCCGGGCATCAATGCAACCAGCTCCATCCTTCCGGCGATCCCGTAAGCGGAGATGGCCGCGGTTCCGTAGAGAGCCACGATTGCCGTCATCACGAGGAAGGTAACGCTCCGGATCCCGGACTGGACGGTGTTCGGAACGCCCACCCTGATTAGCCTCCATATCAGGTGGAGATCGAGCCGCCGCACGGAAGGGATCTCGATCAGGTCTTTCCCCTTGACGAGAACCCATATCCCGATGACCAGCCCCACGCCACGGGAAGATACCGTGGCGAGGGCTGCGCCGGCGGCATCCATCGGTGGGATGATACCATACCCGAAGATGAATATGGGGTCGAAGACCATGTTTATGATGTTCGCGACGACCATGATCATCATCGGCGTGACAGAATCGCCGCAGCTCTGGAGAGAAGAGCAGACGAGCCAGAGGAGGACCATGGTGAAGCATCCTGCGAAGAGGACGTCGAGATAAGAAGCGCCGATGGCGGCGACCTCCTCTTCCACACCGAGGAAGTGGAGCATATCTTCTGCGAAGAGCGAGCCTGCCAGGGCCAGGATGAGCGAAAAGACGAGCCCTAGGTAGAGAGAATGAACGATCGTCTTCCTTACGTTCTGCATATCCCCTGCCCCGTAGAAACGGGATACGAAGGCGGTGGTGGCGGTCGCCAAGCCGATGATGATGCTCCCCAGCACCATGATGATTACGCCGCCCATCGCCACCCCGGCGATGACCTCCGCACCCAGGCGACCCACGAAATATAGGTCGACGATCTCCAGGACGCTCTGCAGAACGTTGTTGGCAACGATGGGTGCGGATATCTTGAGGAAACCCTTGAAGGTGCTCCCCTCGGCGATATAGCTCATGAGAACCGCCGGTCATCGCAAACGGAGGTCAGGTCACCACCGCCATGGTCACCAGGATCAGCGAGGCCGTGCCCAGGACGTCCATCACGCTGGTTATCATGGGTATGGTCACGTTGTCCGGGTCGACCCCTATCCGGATGAAGAAGTATGTAAAGTAATAGGTGGTGATGATGGCCAGTACGGTAGTAAAGAGGCCGGCCACCAGGCAGATGAAGATGAGTTCTCCGAACCCTGGAGATGCCAGATCAAATATCCTGGAGATGAGGTAGGCCAGGAGTCCCAGGGAGGGGAATATAAGCAGGGAGAGAAGGAAGATGCCGATGAGGTTGTTCCTGGTTCTCTGGTCGGGTCTTCGGCCCAGCCTAGTCAGTCCCAGGTGATATGCCGAGGTGAGCTGGGAAGATAGGACGCCTCCCAGGTTCCCGCCCTCGGCGTTGAAAACGGGGATGAGGAGGAGCACCGCGGAGAATGTTACCAGCATATCGACGTTCATCCCCATGAGTATCCCGGCGATGGTGCTCAGAAGGGAAGACGCTATCAGGATGGGGAACGATTCTCTCACGATCCTGGCCAGAAGGGTATATTCGGCTCCCAGGCTGTAAACCGTCGCGGCGGTGGAGATCATTATGAGCAGGTAGCCGATCGCCTTCACCACGGGGTCGCCCAGCCAGGAGACGAAGATCGCGGATGCGAAGAGCAGGGGGATGGTGATCACGTCTCCGGCGGCCGTGATCAGGGGCACGGAGATATTGTCCGGGTCCCATCCTTTTCGGAAGCTCTGGGAGATCAGCAAGAGCGAGAAGGCCAGGAGGATGCCGCCCGAGAGGACGCCGCAGATGGTCGATATGAGGATCAGATCGTATATGCTCATGGTCTCCAGACCGGCGGCCAGGCCGAAGCCCTTCACCACCAGGGCCAGCACTAGGGACATGGCCAGGGTCTGGACCATGGTCCCTTTGACCTGCTGGCGGAGTGCCTGAGACTCGTTGAGGGGGGGAGATATCTCGCCGGTATGGAAGCTAGTGCCCAGACGGGCTCCGAACGAGCCGAAGATGTTGCCCCGCATGTTTATGACACTGGGTATCAGGATTATCAGACCGGGGTAAGTGACCATCATATCGGCCATCTTGGCAATGGAAAGTCCGGCGAATATGCAAGCAGCCGCACAGATAAATAGCGCAAAAAAGCTCTGTTTTATGATTTTGGGCAGGTTACCGAAGGTGGTAGCGAGGTTATCGTTCACCTCCGCAGGCATAGCCACCAAGAGCGAGAGATCCGCTCCCTTCTCGGAGAGCAGAGATGTGTCCTCTGAAGTATTGACTTCTCTCATCGGCTACACCACCAAAGAACCACCGTTGTCTTTCCACCTGGTGCGGATCTTCCGATGCGCAGGTATCTTCTTCTAGCATCCTATCTTCACCCCATGAAACGTAGACGTAACTATCGCCTCCTTGGTACTACCCATGCGGTGTCGATAAACAGAGTTGTTTCACTCATCTTTGGAAGTCTCTTCTCCGGTGGGCGCGGTGCCCAGAAGCTCTTCCACAGGTCTCACGCCCCGTCCCACGATCTTGGTGTTAATCTGACCGACGTCGGCAGATATGTCGCGGCCATGGGCGGTCTTTCTACGCCTGCAGCCACTCTCTGAGGAGTGGTATCCTATTCCACCCGCTATCAGGATCTTTCTCCGCTTCGATCCGGGCAGGTCGCGTCGCAGGGGAAAGCCCTCCCGATCGCTCCCGCCTGTTATCTTGAGCTCGTAGCCGGGCATCCCGACCGCCTCGCCGTCGACGGTGTCGCCGATCTTCAGTCCCAGGAACTTGCTGGCGGCGGCGTCCTTCGATTCTACCTGGTATGCTCTTCCATTGTCCGGATCTGAAATAACCACTCGGAAGTCCATTTTTTCTCCTCACAACTGATCAGCGAGCGAATCTGCCCTTAGGTCGGATTCGCTCGAAGCACATAATGTTATACATTATATACAGGGGCCAAAGTACACCCCCTACCCATATAAAACCTTATCCAGAGATCGGCTCATCGCGAAGTGCTCGGGCCTGGTTCCTGCAATTCACTATTCACCCAGCCGGTAACTGGCCCTGCCTCGGAGATGTCACGGTAGTTGGGGAGCCCGTCCAGGTAGCTCCCTTCGGGTAGGTCTTTCTCGGTTATCACCGCATAGATCCTGTAGACCACACCCTCCTCTACGTCGCACTGCGTGGACCACAAACCATCCTTTTTCGGGTACACCTTTTTCCTGACCTGGAGCCAGTCACCCTCGTATCTCACCAGGATGTAGATCTTTTTCTTGGTGCCGTATACCCGGCGGGACCTGCCCTCGACCATGCCAGCCCATCGCTCTTCGCCATCGCGAGGAAAGTTGATCTTGATCGAGGTGGCAAAGTACGACGACGACCAGGTGGCGATGCTCCCCGAGCCGATCAAGAAGCTGAGAAGGCCCACCACCACCAGTACCATCCTGTAGTTATCCTCCCAGAAGCCTCTATCGGGGGCCGCCGCGGCAGGTGCGGCCTCATCTGTAACGTTTGTCTCGGGGTGGGTCGTGCTATCCGGAGGCTCGGACGCGTTCACCGATACGGGAGTGAAGGTGACTGGTATCGTCCTGCTGTTGTCGTCGATATCCACGATGTTGAACCAGTTCCAGTAGCCCTCGAGGCTCAGCTCTATCAGATGGTCTCCGGTCTCGACGTTCACTATCGTCGGGGTAAGGCCGTAGAACATCCCATCGACGTAGACCTCTGCGCCCGGTGGATTGGAGACTACGGGGACCTGCACAACGGTCGGTCCCGCGTCTTTCTTCTCAGAAGCGTTCTCGGGCTGCGGATTTGCTTCATTTCCGTCGAGGATCTCTGGTGAAGGTTTTGGAACTGGGTCTGACGGTGGCGTATCTTGACCTTCGTCGAGTTTTGGTCCATCGCCTGGGCTCAGGCGGGTCAGTTCGATCAGTTCGTCGATGTCGATCGGTTGATCTCTGGAGTATCCTATCTGGTAGACGGGACGGGGGCCGGACCCCAGCTGGACGGTGCCAGAGCTTCCGGATTCATCACTCAGAGCGATGCTTACGAGTGAAGAATAAGTTGCCAGCAGGAGCAGCAGTCCCACCAATAGGCGCGCTTCGCGAATGCTAATGTACATCCCCCTGCATGTATTTGATTTAGAACGTTCTCATCACGGGATTCTATACCCTTCGGTCGTCAGATCTCTCTCATCTTGCTGTAATCTGCCAGCGCGGATATGGGCGAGGTCTTTATGGGTATGCCCGCCTCCTCAAGAGCCACGGCGGCGTTGACCCCGGCTCAGAGAGCTATCCCCACCTTGCCCGGTGCGACGGGGCAGCTCATGTTCGGCCCTCCCGGCTCACTCATCTTTATCAACCCATCGATTCCGGCGGACCTCGCTTCTTCCAGGACGGCCTTGGCAAGGTCGGCCGCGGCCAGGGGGATATCTCTCATGTTGGCGAGCACCATACCGTTGCCGGTCTTCACGGCGGCGTTGACCCGGGCGGTCTTCCGGGCCATGAAGATCCTCATGGGGTCGAGAGAGGTACCTGCATAGGCGATCAGGTCGGTGAAGGCCGTGGTGCGTCCTTCCTCGACCTCGATTACCCCGGCGAATGTTGTGTTGACCGGTATCCCTCGTTTCAGGAGCATCCCATCGATGGTGATGCTGCATACCGTGACCATGGCCAGGGACCCAGAAGGGACCTTGATCGACCCGATCTCCTGGCCCTCGTCCAGAACCTGTACCCTTCTGCTTATGGCGTATCCGGCGTCGTGGATCCTCTTGAGCTGTTCCAAGGTCTTCTCGTAGTCCTTCTTGTCCAGGAGGCTGGTGTTCACGATCACCCGGTTGCCTGTCGAGCCGGGATCGAAGTCGGTCCGGCAGATGTACTCTTCGATCCGGGTGTTCACAAAGCCTATCCTGTCGTCCACCAGCGCGTCGCTGAGCTCTCTATGTCCCAAATGCGTTAGCACCCGGCCGCTGTAGCCACGCTTCTTGGTGAAACCCAGCTCGTCCAGCAGCTTGAGGTTGTATCTGGCGGCTCGCTCCCCGATCTCGTATCCTCTGTTGGAGAGCTCGTCCGAGATCGCCCTGGCGCCGATGGGCTTATCGGCATCGTTTATGACCCTGAGGATCTCTATAAGCCTCCGCTGGCTTGTGTGCGCCTTGGTGAGCAGCTCCATCTGCGAAAAACTGCGGGGAAGCCCATATATATCTTATGCAGATTAATTGTCCGGCTGGAGTCCCGTAGGGTAGCGGTCAATCCTGCAGGCCTTTGGAGCCTGGGACGGCGGTTCGAATCCGCCCGGGACTATCCTCACCATTTTCAGGCGGCGGATGCCCTATCAGAAACTACATATACAGGAGCGAAGTCTCAGACTTGAGCTCCGGTAGTGTAGTCCGGCCAATCATTCCGGCCTTTCGAGCCGAAGACCCGGGTTCAAATCCCGGCCGGAGCATCAGGATCATTTCTGCTCGGATGAGCAATTCTTCAGAGGGCGGTCGGCGGCAAGCTGCGTTGTGATTATTGTATACATACCACCAATATAGATCCTGATATTTTATCATCGGTGTGGCTCTGCAATGTTTTTTGTTGATGGTCTCGATTGAATATGTTTTCCCCTAAAACCATCCTCGGTACAGTATTTCCGAAAAACATCAACATCTTGAAAAAGCACTAACAATTCAGTAGATAGATATCGCATGGGGTCGTGTTATTGGTGTCTGGTTTGGCCGATGACATGGTGTAGATAAACTCGGTAAGTAATTGCTCGATAGATTTATATGCCATCAACTGCTTGAGACGAATGTGCCTGGCAGAAGTATTAACGATGTTAAAATCTGTCACATCAGGCATCCTGCTCTTGGGGGGGTGTGCTCTTAACAACCGTCTGCTCAAACTACATCAGCAGATCCAAGGTAATGTTTTGCCTTTATGGTCAGGGCCACTCAGGGTACCCAAGTTTGTCTATCCTTAGGAGTAGTGTTATGATGGGGTCGCATGACTGTCTTTCTGGCGGTTGGCGATGCCAATATATGGGTATCAACTAGAACAGGAGGTGGGAACGGAATGAAAAGAGAACTAGCGGTTTTACTGATTATCGGAATGGCTCTAGTAGGTATGGCAGGTGCTGCCAACTACATGTACGAGAAGGCCACGGTGAAGGGCGTCGGTTACAAGAACGTTGAAACGATCATCCAGACCCAGTACGGTCTTGACGGCAACAAGCTTGTCGAAAAGGAGTCTGGGAGCGGCAACGTGATCATCGAGAAGACGGAGATCGAAGCCGAGAGAGACGCTTCTAACGAAGATGTACGTGATCATGGTAATGACGGATGTTGTCCTGACTACATCAACTTCACCAAGGAAGCTGAGTTCGAGTACATGCCTGTGAGCTATCAGACAGGCAGATACGACCAGAAGTGGATCGAGAAGCTCTGCGTCCAGAACTACTTCATCGGCGCTACCGTCGTGGAGATGTACACTCACGCAGAACACCTGCAGAAGAACACCGAGGTTAAGACCCGGAAGGACTGCAATGAGAACACGATGACCACTTGTGGCAACTGCACCGGTGCTCTGGAAGCTAACTTCAACTCTGATGTAATCGGTGTTGCTCACATCGGCTGGCTGTCCAAGGACCCAATCGCCACGCAGAAGGGACGTCACGTCGAATACGGTCGCAGCGTTGAAGATCTCACTGGTGTCTTCTCAATCGAGAAGTTCATCCAGCTCTGGGGTAACCAATCTTGCGGTGATGTCCAGGTAGACTGGCTACCTTGTATCTAAACTCAAATTTAATCTCCAGATCTCAAGATCTGGAGACCTCTTAACTTTCTGATGTACTTTTTTTCATTGTACATAAAGTATAAATTTATGTGATCGAGTAAATCCGATCGAAGGGATGATTTTTCTCGAAAGGTTGATATGTCATTGACCAAAACATTGAAATATTAACCCATAGCACCTAACGAAGTGGTTAGCTCTGGTGGGGCTGGCTTTTTTGTTTACTCCGCCGGAGAGCTATACATTAACGGTTAGTGATTATTGACTGGAACAGGAGGTGGGAATGAATGAAGAGAGAACTAGCGGTTTTACTGATTATCGGAATGGCTCTAGTAGGTATGGCAGGCGCTGCCAACTACATGTACGAGAAGGCCACGGTGAAGGGCGTCGGTTACAAGAACGTTGAAACGATCATCCAGACCCAGTACGGTCTTGACGGCAACAAGCTTGTCGAAAAGGAGTCTGGGAGCGGCAACGTGATCATCGAGAAGACGGAGATCGAAGCCGAGAGAGACGCTTCTAACGAAGATGTACGTGATCATGGTAATGACGGATGTTGTCCTGACTACATCAACTTCACCAAGGAAGCTGAGTTCGAGTACATGCCTGTGAGCTATCAGACAGGCAGATACGACCAGAAGTGGATCGAGAAGCTCTGCGTCCAGAACTACTTCATCGGCGCTACCGTCGTGGAGATGTACACTCACGCAGAACACCTGCAGAAGAACACCGAGGTTAAGACCCGGAAGGACTGCAATGAGAACACGATGACCACTTGTGGCAACTGCACCGGTGCTCTGGAAGCTAACTTCAACTCTGATGTAATCGGTGTTGCTCACATCGGCTGGCTGTCCAAGGACCCAATCGCCACGCAGAAGGGACGTCACGTCGAATACGGTCGCAGCGTTGAAGATCTCACTGGTGTCTTCTCAATCGAGAAGTTCATCCAGCTCTGGGGTAACCAATCCTGCAGTGCTGTGCAGGTAGATTGGCTGCCTTGCATCTGAGTCTTGATGTAATATCCAGATCACAAGATCTGGATCAACTCTCATTTTTTGTGACTTATCATCGAGCTTGTCTTGTATCTGCTTTCTCTTATCGTCGCACTTGCTGTGTAATATGAGACCAGAACACAACAGTTCTTCGGCTCTTTGCTATATTGTGTGGGTGGCATTAACACCAGTTAAATCACTCGTGATACTCTTGTTGCATTATCAGGCCCATTTCTAAAGCAATTAACAGCTATGCATGGCGATTTGTAGTGGATCCATGAGGCACCAAACCACACATCACTAATGAATTTATTTTCTAGAGATTTATCTTACTCACAGGAAACAGTGAGGTGCCAGTTTTTTCGATCTCACAATAGTTTATATTCCACGGGTGTAATACATGACTTTCGGGTATATAGATTATAGCGACATATTAAATCAGACAAGCTTGA
>CAYQFP010000050.1:0-10337 GCA_964416865.1 uncultured Methanotrichaceae archaeon | reverse complement strand
GGCGTCAGGTAGTTCCGCAGCACGATGTACCCTTCCTTCAGCCCCACACATTGGAGCATGACCACGCTTTCGCCAAAGTGGGGGCCGAGCTCTTCCACGACCAGGATGGCCTTTCTGGCCATGGTGACGGCGAAGAATAGTGGCGCCAGACGATCGGGGTACCTGGTAGGCTCGATCAAGGTGACCGTGTCTTCCCCCCTCTTCATGTTATAGAAGGTGATGTCTGTGGTGGTTCCCAGCTTCCCCAGGTCTCTGGCATAACCTTGGGGTCCGATGGTTGCTACGTTCAAATTAGCCATTGTGGGCGGGAGATATGCCCTCAGATAATAGGCTTTGTGGTCATGGGGGGCACGCAACAGGTCTTTATTCTGAGATGATCACATGGATGGTGATCGAGATGTGTGGAGCCGAAATCCCCGACTCTCTGGTCCGGACAGGCGAGAGAGAAGTGAAGAAGAGGAAGGAGACGGGGCCTGAGGACGAGGATAAAAAGGATGGTCCACGTCGTCAGACCTCTTAGATCGCCAGCATCCTCTCGATCGCGCTTCTGGCCCTGTCTGCTACATCTTTGGGAACCACGATCCTGGGCTCCAGCGTCTCCAGCGCTTTTTGCACCTTTGTCAGGGTGGTCTTCTTCATGTCCAGACAGACCGCGCCCTCGCTTAGAGGGTAGAACTCCTTTTTTGGCGCTTCTTTTTTGAGCCGGTAGTTCATCCCCACCTCGGTCCCGATGATAAACTCCCCAGCGTCGCTCTCCTGGACATGCCTCAGTATGCCCGAGGTGCTGTATACGTAGTCGGCCTCGTCGATGACCTCGGGCCGGCACTCGGGATGAACCAGCAGCTCCGCTTGGGGGTGTAGCATCCTGGCCTTGCGGACGTCTTCTCTGGTGTAGCGGTCATGGACGTAGCAGTACCCGTCCCAGGGTATGATCTTCTTCTCCGTGTGTCTGGAGACGTAATGGGCCAGGTTCCTGTCGGGCACAAAGATCACCTCATCCTCGGCGAGCGAGTTTACCACCTCCACTCCGTTGGCAGACGTGCAGCAGATGTTGCTTTCTGCCTTCACCTCGGCGGTGGAGTTGACGTAGCAGACCACCGCGGCCAAGGGGTGCTTCTTCTTGAACTCTATTAGACTCTGGGCGGTGATCATCTGAGCCATGGGACAGCTCGCCCCTGCTTCGGGCACGATCACCCTCTTCTCCGGGGAGAGTATCGCCGCGGTCTCCGCCATGAAATCGACCCCGCAGAACAAGACCACCTCGGCGTTTGTCCTGGCTGCGGCCCTGCTCAGCTCCAGCGAGTCGCCCAGCAGATCGGCGATATCCTGTATCGGTCCGGTCTGGTAGTTGTGGGCCAGTATCACCGCGTTTTGCTCTTCTTTCAACCTCAAGATATCATCGGTAAGCATGATCGGTCCTCTACAAATACGACTGGGACACTTAGGGATGGCGCTTAAAAAGATTGTCTTGTCCCCCCATACGGTCCGATGCACAAATCTTATATGTAATGTACTCTTCCGACATATATAGTACACAATTATACATTAAACTGGTGATCCTTTGAACTTCATTCAACAGATCGTAGAGGGAAAAGACCTGAACATCCAGGAAGCAGAGGCACTCCTGGAGGAGATCTTCAACAGGTATTCGGACGCTCAGATCGGTGTACTCCTGATCGGCCTCAGGATGAAAGGAGAATCCGTATCGGAGATCGCCGGAATGGCCAGGACGATGAGGGCCTCCGCGATACGAATCTCTCCTTTGGTGAAAGGCCCGCTCGTGGACACCTGTGGCACAGGCGGTGACGCCGCAAATACGATAAACGTCAGCACCGCTGCCGCTCTGGTGACTGCCTCATGTGGGGTTCCGGTGGCCAAGCACGGCAACTACGCGGTCAGCTCGGACTGCGGGAGCGCCAACGTCCTCTCTGAGCTTGGGGTGAACGTGAACCTGGAGCCGGACCAGGTGAAGGCGACGATCGAGACCCTGGGCATAGGCTTCATGTTGGCCCCCCGGTTTCACCCGGCCATGAAGCGGGTGGCCCTCCTGAGAAGGGAGATCAAGACGAGGACGGTCTTCAACCTCCTGGGGCCCTTGACAAACCCGGCCGGGGCCAACGCCCAGGTGATAGGGGTCTACGACCCGGCGCTATGCGAGAAGCTGGCCATGGTGCTCAGCATTCTGGAGACCGAGCGAGCGATGGTGGTTCATGGGAGCGGTCTGGACGAGATCACCAACACCGGGGAGACCCTTGTCTCGGAGCTGGACCACGGCATCGTGCAGACCTACACCCTGGTGCCGGAGGACTTTGGCTACCCCCTGGTTACCCCTGACGACATCAAGGGCGGCTCGCCCGAGGATAACGCCAGAGAGCTGGTCAGGATCTTCAAGGGAGCGCAGACCCCTGGAAGAGATATCGTGGCCATGAACTCTGCTGCCGCTCTGTATGTCTCGGGTCGGGTCGATTCGCTCCGCGAAGGTGCCAGGATGGCCGAAGATGCCCTTGACTCGGGCCGAGCCCTGGAGACGCTCGAAAGCCTGGTGGCTGCGGGAGGGGATCCTGATTTGCTGAGGCGGTTCCTGTGACAAGGGCCAGGGTCAAGATCTGCGGCATCAAGAACGTTGGCCAGAGGGACTGCGCCGTATCCTCAGGTGCGGATGCCGTGGGGTTCGTGGTGGAGGTCCCAGGATCGAAGAGAAGCATCGATCGAGATACGGCCCGGTCTCTAATTGAGGGCATCCCGGTATTCGTAACCTCTGTGGTGGTGATCACCCCCCGGTCGGCAGAGGAGGCAAGAGGTCTGGCCAGAGATACCGGTGCAGATGCGATCCAGGTCCACAGCGCCCTGGACGGAAATGAGCTGAAGGGGCTTAGAGAGACCGGCTGCAGGGTTGTAGGTGCAGTAGCAGCTATCCCCGGTGCCGAAGAGAAGGCACGCCACCTCTCGGGATATGTGGACGCTGTTCTCCTGGACACCTATAAAGACGGCAGCCTGGGTGGGACGGGCTCGGTCCATGACTGGACGGTCAGCGCGAGGTTGGTCGAGGACCTGGAGGTCCCGGTAATCCTGGCAGGGGGGCTGGATGCGGGCAACGTGGTCGAGGCGGTGAGACGTGTCCGGCCTTATGCCGTAGACGTGTCCTCCGGGGTGGAGACCGGCGGCGAGAAAGACTGCCAGAAGATCAGAGACTTCATCGAGGAGGTGAGAGGTTGCCGGTTGCAGTAGACGTCCCTGGGGATACCGCGCCTGCGCCTTCTCTCTTCGAGATCACGGATATCGTCTATCCCCACACACCCCTGGATCTCTATGCGACCCTGCGTGAGAGGGGTTATCCGTTCCTCCTGGAGTCGGTGGAGAAATCTGGTCACCGGGCACGATTCTCCTTCGTGGGAGCAGACCCTGTGGCGGTGGTGACGGTGAAGAACCGGAAGATATCGGTACGCGCCCTTCATCACCGGCAAGAGGTGAAGGAGGTACTGGCACCGAGGCTGGCGGAGCTCGCAGATGTATCCGAGAGGGGCCCGATTCTTGAAGGCGATATCCGAGAGGGTTTCGACTCTTTCGATGCCCTGAGGAGCGCTATGCCCTGTTTTGGTCAAGCAGTTCCAAAGTTCGATAGACAGGTCTTCGTCGGCGGCGGCATGGGCTACCTGGCCTACGACCTGGTGGAGGAACGGCTGGGAAGAATGTCGAGATCCGATGTTCCCGACGCTCAGTTTGGGATCTTCCAGACCGCCTTTCTCTTCGATCACCTCACAGAGAAGGTCCATCTGGCCGCGGTACCGCTGCTGGACGGAGACGATCCTCGTGAGATAGCGGCCAGGGCAAAAGAAGATCTCCTGGTCGAGTCGTCTCTTCCGAAGACGGGGCCGGAGCCCGAGGTGGAGGTTCTTCAAGCCGGAGATGTTGCCAGGTTCGAGGAGGGCGTGAGAATAGCCAAAGAGCACATCTTAGACGGCGACATATTCCAGGTGGTCCTCTCCCGGGCGACTATGGTCAAACTGCAGGACCCCGATCCGGTGCAGCTGTATATGAGGCTCCGGAAGATCAACCCAAGCCCTTATACCTACATCTTCGAGTTTGGAGATCTGGCCATAGTGGGCGCATCTCCAGAGACCCTCTTCAGCGTTTACAGGAGGAAGCTTACCGTCAACCCGATAGCAGGAACCTGTCCCCGGGGCGGGTCTCCCCAGGAGGATGAGCTCCTGGCAAGGTCGATGCTGGAGGATGAGAAGGAGAGGGCAGAGCACGTGATGCTGGTGGACCTGGCCAGGAACGACGCCAGGAGCGTATCCCGATCCGGGACGGTGACGGTGGAGGACTTCATGTCCGTGATCATGTACTCCCACGTCCAGCACATCGAGACCACCGTCCGCGGCGACCTCCGGGAGGAGTGCGACCAGTTCGACGCCGCCAGGGCGGTATTCCCTGCAGGAACCCTATCCGGTGCCCCCAAGCTCAGGGCTTTGGAGATAATCGACGATCTGGAATCGGAGGGCCGGGGCATCTACGGTGGTGGGGTGGGCTACTTTTCCGCAGACGGGTCTGCCGACTTCGCCATCACCATCAGGAGCGTTCTTCTTCGGGACGGGATCGCCCTGGTACAGGCGGGTGCGGGGATCGTGGCCGACTCAGACCCTCATAAGGAATACCTGGAGACAGAACGGAAGATGGCGGCCATGAAGAAGGCCCTGGGGGTGGCAGTATGACCGAGAGACCAATCCTCTTCATAGACAACCAGGACTCCTTCGTCTGGAATTTGGTGGACTACGTATCCCAGTTTTATCCTTCAGTACTGGTCCGTCCCAACAGCATCAGGCTCGGGGATGTCAAAGAGCTGGACCCCCTGGGGATAGTGATCTCTCCTGGCCCGGGAAACCCGGGAAACCCGAGAGACATAGGGAACTGCATCTCTATCATACGGGAGTTCAACAAGATTCCCATATTGGGGGTCTGCCTGGGTCACCAGGCCATAAACCTGGCCTATGGCGGGTCCGTAGCCAGGGTCGAGCCGTTACACGGGAAGACCTCACAGATCAGCCACGACGGCCGGGGGATCTTCAGGGGGTTGGAGAGCCCTCTGACAGGGGGGCGGTACCACTCTCTGGCCGTGGAGAGGCTTTCTCCCTTCCTGGAGGTTTCGGCGTCGACCCCCGACGGGGTCGTGATGGGGCTGAGGCACAACAAGCTGCCCGTGGTTGGGCTGCAGTTCCATCCAGAATCGGTTCTCACCCCATTGGGCAAGAAGCTTATGTCCAACTGGGTGGATCGGGTGGTGGTCTAGGTGAACGAGGTGGTGGAGGATATCTTACGGTCCGTAGAGTCTCGTCTGGACTCTCTGGTGCATCGCAGTTTCTCGATAGAGGCCCGAGACCTGGTGGGATCTGCCCGGTTCCTGAGGTCAAAGGGTATCACCCCAATAATCGCGGAGATCAAGCCCAGGATTCTGGGCAGGTTTCTTACGCCAGAAGAGGTCGCCCAGCGGGCCAGGGTCTACGAAACGATGGGCGCCTGTGCCGTGTCGGTGCTGACCGAACCCACCTACTTCTTCGGGTCGCCGGAGAACGTGAAGATCGCTCGTGGGGCCACCTCACTTCCCGTGCTCAGAAAAGAGTTCGTCCTCGACTCGCGTCAGCTATCCGAGGTGGAGTCTGACCTGGTGCTCCTCATCGCCGCCTTCTCCAAGCCCTTGGACGATCTGGTGGATGCTGTGCGTTCTTTTGGGATGGTGCCCTTAGTGGAGGTGCATACCGAAGATGAACTGGACCTGGCACTGAGAACCGATGCCGGGATCGTAGGAATAAACAACCGCAACCTCAAGACCCTCGATGTGGATCTGGGAGCGTTCGAGCGCCTGGCGCCCGTGGCCAAAGAGGCGGGGGTATTTTTGGTTGCAGAAAGCGGCGTTGGTACGAGAGAAGACGCCTGCCGGATGGTGGACGCCGGGGCGGATGCGCTTCTGGTGGGAACTACGCTGATGGAAGATCCGGAGAAGTTGCTGGTGCTGAACGGATCGGTGGGCTGATCTACTCCCCCCTCCTCTGGCGCTCGTCCCTTCGCCTATCGGACCGGTACTCCTGGATGAATCCTTCCAGCCACTCGGTCTTCTTCTGGGCGGTCCTTACCTTCTTGTGCTCTGCCCATCTGGCCTTCGCCTCTTCCAGGTCTAAGGGATCGATCAGGGCCACCCCGGCGATCCTTCTCACCGGAACCTCTTCTGCCGAGAGGACCGGAACGTCTCTGTCGGTGAAGTGATCCCTGACCGACTGAGCCATCTCGGTCCCGGTTATCACCGCCTCCACCTCCATATCGATGAGGAGGTCTGCGGTATGGGGTCCGCCACCGCTCGCGTCTCTCAGGAGGATCACGTCTCCTTTGGCAATCCCCCACTTGTCCGCCGCCACCAGTATGGCCTCTCTGGAGAAGGCGTCTACTTCCTTCAGGCTTTGACCCTCACCGGTCTCCTCGAGCCTTTCCGCCCTCTTGAGCCTGGCGAGGACCGTCTTCAGGCGCCTGTTGCGCCTTCTTTCCAGGCGGAGAAGGCCGCGTACCCTCTTGATCTCCTTATCTCTGATCTTGATCTCGTGGTCTCTCTTGATCTCTCTGGATCTCTTGTCCTTCAGCCTCTCTAAAGACCTCTCCAGCCGCTTCATCTCTCTGTCTTTTTTGGCCAGGTCGCTCTTCAGCTCTTCGACATACTCCCTGAGCCTGCTAACCTGCTCTGCACAGCGTCGGTTCTCCTGCCGCAGGGCGATCTGGTCGGCGTCTGCTTCCACGACAGGCTTTTCTTTTACGGCGGCCTTGTCCGGTGGTGTGGCCAGCTTTGATATGGCGCTGTCTATGGAACGTCCCCGGACCACCAGGACCTTGACCTCTTTTGGATCCAAACCGGGCGGGCACTTTTTGTCCACCTGCTGGAACTTGTTTTTGTATTTCTTGTAGGCGCTGACCGCCGCCGAGAGGGCGTCTCTCTGGTGGTCGTTCCGATAGCCGTAACCCTTGGCCAGGGTGATCTTCTCCTCGGTGGGGATGTCCGCTCCAGGTGAGTAGAAAACGGCGTTGAAGGCTCGCTTCACCTTCTCCACCGCTCCCGGAGCGGGATATACGTCAGTGGCCACGACCAGAGGCTTTCCTGTCTCTGCCAGCCACTCGATCACGTCGGAAGGGGACATCTCCCTGGCGCTCAGGAGGTCGACTAGCTCTCCGTCCAGGTCGAGGGCTGCAATCCCGGTGGTGGTGCCAGGGTCAATCCCGGCGATGATATATCCTCTCCTGTGGGCCAGGGGCTCGAAGACCAGCCTGGGGCGCTCTACCCCCTCGACCCTGATCTGGGCGTCGCCCCGGTATCCCGTTTTGATCCTGACCCGGTCACGGGGGGCCTCGACCACGAACTCGCACCTGATGTAACCCCCCAGCCCTTCTACTGCATGGCTGCTGAACTCCAGCCCGGACTCTTTGAGCTGCCCTTCCACCTCCCGGGCCAGGCTCCTCACCGATCCGTGGATCTTCCTGGTGTAGCGCTTCTGGCTCCAGCCGCCCCTGCCAGGAGACCTCCTCCGGCTCACCTTGATCCAGGTTTTGTCCTCGAAGGCGGATAAGACGTGGCCTACGCCCATAGCAGCCAGGCGGGCGCCGGTCTCGGCTTCTTCCATGGGGTTCAGCCTATCGAAGGTCATCCCGAACCGCCTGGCTATCCTGGTCAACGCCTCGGGATGCTCTCCACCGGTGACCTGTACCAGCTTGGTTGCCGGCGGCATATCTTTCAGCAGCCTGACCAGGTCGACCCGGCTGGAGGCCAGCTCGTGGACATTGTCGACGGCCACAATCCTGGGCTCCATCTGCCTGATCAGCCTGATCAGCTTCTGCCTGCTGACCATGGGATGCCGCTCCTCTTCCTCGTCATCGAGCACGAAAAGAGCGTAGCGGGGGGCTTGTCGGCCCTTGGGCGAGCCGCTGGCGATATCGACCCCGAAGATCTTCCTGGAGACTGTATCACCTCTATTTGTTGCCCATAACCGTCCCGAGGGCATCCTCCAGGGTCATATCTATCCTGTAGCTCCGCTTGAAGTAGTTGGTCAGGTTGGTGAGGTCTCTTTCCAGGAGCTCTCGTGCCCGGGGGTGAGATCGGTGGACCGCCTGGGGCCAGTCGATGATCACCACCTGTTCGTTCCGGATAAAGACGTTGTACTCACTGAGGTCGGCGTGGACGAAGCCCAGTTTCCAGGCGGAGGCTACCTCCTCCAGCACGATATCGAGGCACTCCGCCGGGTTGAGGAGGTCGATCTTGTAGAGCTCCACGCCGTTTAACCGCTCCAGGACCAGGGCATGGTGACTCCGGCCCACCGGCCGGGGGACGGTGACGATGGGATAAAGGCCCGAGATTACCTGGAACTCTTTTCTGGCCGCCAGCCGGGCGGCGAGTATCCAGGCGCACCTGGGCACGTCTTTTAGGTGGTCTCTCACCCTGCGGACGTGCTTGAAGCTGGTCATCCCTTCCCTGTGGAACTTTATGACCAGGGGTTCGTCGCCCAGGGCTTCGTAGACCACCGACTCCTTGCCCACCCCGATCAGGTCTCCTAGGCCCCTGACTATGTCGCGGTCCACGAGCGTTCCCAGGGCGACGAGGTCGTAGGCGTTGAACCCTATCTGATAGCCCACGTAAGGGTCCGGGGTCCAGTAGACCAGCTTCTTCTCCACAAGAGTACGGAGCCTGCGCTCGGCGGCCGTGGGACTGAGGCGGCTTATCCGGACCACGGTGTCCAGGGGTACCCAGTCGTGACGGCGCATCCCCTTCTCTACGCCTCTGAGGACGGCTAAGTCTCTCTTATCCAGATCCAGAAATGCCTTGGCCAGGTTCTTCACGGGTTCTTATCTGTCGGCGTATGATTAAAGTTCTTTTCCGGCGGGGATCGTCGGCGACTGTTCAATATCGTTCTCGGACCATGAGTTTATGAGATCCATGCGGGGTTGTGATCGTGCGACCTGAGCTTGTCTGGAAGGGAACTCTCATAACTGCCTTTGGGAATCATGTCTTCACACCTATGTCTATTTTCGTATGTTGTGGTTGTGAACGTCGTCATACTTCTAGAAAAACTCACAGAGGCTGGAATATACTCCGTCGCTTTCCAGAAGAGTCTGGAGATTTATGTATTTCTCAACGCCTTGATATTCATAGATCCTCAGAAAAACTATCCTGTCAGTGGTGGCTTGGACAACGTAGTTGCGCTATTTATTCCGGAGGGCAATGTTTCGGGCGAGCATTTTTCCGCCAGCTCACAATCTACTGACTGAAGCGTTATCAACTGGGTTAGCAAGAAAAACTCGATTGTGCTACAATTACGACGGGGATGAGTTGGTAGATCTCATGGAAACAGGCGACGGATAAAACTGTTAGGACATGCCTCCAGCCTCGCCGATTATGAAGACTGTTCCAAGGCTATACCGCCACCAAAAATCATATATATCATCGGTTAACTATCTCTACTATGAATAGGTGGTGAATATGCATAAGATTGTAATTGCCTTGTTAGTTTTTGGGTTGGTCTGTACTTCTAGTGCCGTTGCTCAAGGCCAGTATTATGGTTCGTATTCTTCAGGCCCGTATTATGGCCAGTATTATGGCCAGTATCATGGTTCGTATCATACAGGTTCATGTTGCCCAAGCATGTGTTGCCCAAGCATGTGTTGCCCAAGCATGTGTTGCCCAAGCATGTGTTTCCAAAGAATATGTTACTTAGTTCCCTTTTGTTACAATGGGTGGTGGTGAAAGTCGTGAGACCTTTGGCAGGGAGGGCCAGCTAGGTTGGCTGACATACCCTGGTTGGTGATATGTCAGCAATTCCCGCTCTCTTATATTGCTTCCATCCAAGCTATCTGAAATTATACCATCGCCCGCTGTTGATTTACTTTGTGATGTGACGAGTAGAAGCACGCAATAACCTAAAATGTTTGCGAACTGGCAAAGAAACTATCCTTCGCTTGTATGCGTTTATAGCCATAACGGGAATTGCTGGTGATATGTCAACTAAAATTAACACGGACAAGTGGTAATATGTGTAAAACCGCAATTATCTTATTAGTTTTTGGATTGGTCTGTACTTCTAGTGTTGTTGCCCAAAGTCCGTGTTATGGTCCTACGGCCCAGGCACAATATACTCCAGATTCATGTTCCACAAACGCCACAAACCCATGTTATGGTCCTACGGCCCAGGCACAATATACTCCAGATTCATGTTCCACAAACGCCACAAACCCATGTTATGGTCAGACATCCCAAGCGCAATATACTCCAGATTCATGTTCCACAAACGCCACAAACCCATGTTATGGTCCTA
>CAYQFP010000049.1:0-10374 GCA_964416865.1 uncultured Methanotrichaceae archaeon | reverse complement strand
AATACTCTGGTCGGAAATTATTGCCATTTTTAGGAGGGGGTCCGGAATAGGAAATCATGAGTATATCCACTTCCTGGGTCGTGGGTGTGTGCCACTGAAAGAAAGCCCAAGAACCGATAGCTAGCAGCTAATTACCACTGAAATCATTAAAGTGCCGATTGCTAGCGGTTTTCAGTAATTCGCCCACACGACCACTTCCTGATCATACCCTATCTTCATATCTATCACTCCTCGCTGGGTAGAACGTAACTATTTATTATCAGTCGATCATCTTTTATTTCGTATACGACCCTTAATAAATGGTCCTCATCTATCGCTCTTCCTGCGATCAACCGGCCATTTTTGCCAGACTTAAGGTTCTCTATTTCTTCAACAGTTTTTATCACAGTTTCTTTTTCTATTCGAAAATTGTGTCTTTCTAGAATTAAAAATTTATCTTTTGCATGATTTGTGAATTCTACTTTCATCCATCTCAACTTCAAAAGATCTTCATTTATCCAGATATACCATATCTCCCCAGCTGTACTTTTCTTCCACCAGACGTTTCCCCGCAACCCCCCTCATTCCAGCACGATCTTTGTTTTGTAGCCCAGGTTCCCCACTCAAAAAATCAAAACCGACATGCTACAGCCTTGTACCCTCTGAATTCCGGCGAATCGTTGGTCGTAACCTCGTTCACTTCAACAGATAATTCCAATATCCTTTTCTGCTGACTGGTAAATAAGTGCGGGGGAGGGGATTCGAACCCCTGAACTCCTACGAGACGGGATCTTAAGTCCCGCGCCTTTGGCCGACTGGGCGACTCCCGCTTTTGCTGCTGATTTTAGGCCAATATCTCCCGGGGGAGATCAAACCGAGTTACTGACTCGCTTCAGGAGTGATAAAGATGTCGAAGAAGCGGGTTTAGGTATGAGCTGGTCCCCTGGGAGATGCGATCAACATCGGATCTCAGGCGTATATGCAGGTTCTGTCTGTCTGTCTGTCTGTCGTGGTAGAGTCTATATATTATAGGTATCTGGTGGATGAATGGGTGAATCAGCATGGAGGAGAAGATTGAAGAGATCGCTTCGCGCGTTCGTGAACTGCGGAAGCTGTCCAATGTCTCTATCGAGGATATGGCAGAGTGCCTCAAGGTGCCTGTAGAAACATATGGCTGCTATGAGGACGGAACCCTGGACATCCCCGCGAGCAAGCTCTTTGAGATAGGACAGCGGTTCGGCGTCGACATGAACCTGCTGCTTACAGGAGAAGAGCCGAGGATGCGCATATTCACGGTGACGAGGAAGGACGAGGGGATCATGGTCGAGCGCAGGAAACAGTACAAATACCAGAACCTCGCCGGGAAGTTCGTACATAAGAAGGTCGAGCCCTTCCTCGTGACGATCGAACCCCGGACGGATAAGCCTTCGGTATACAGCCACCCAGGGCAGGAATTTGCCTATGTGCTCGAGGGAATCCTTAAGCTGTACATTCATGATAACGAGATCATATTGGTCGAAGGGGACTCCATATACTTCGACTCATCATACGGACATGCGATGGTGGCCCTGAACGACAAGCCAGCCAGGATGTTGGTTGTGGTCATGTAAGAAGGTAGTAAAGAGGGGCAAAAAATGTCGTCACTACTGGATAGGTTCGTATCAAAGACCGAGTTTGAGTCGTATGAAGACTTTAAAGAAAACTTCAAGATAATCGTCCCCGAGAACTTCAACTATGCATATGACGTGGTGGACGTTTACGCAAAGAAGTATCCCCAAAAGATTGCCCTGGTATGGTGTAACGATGCCGGGGATGAAAAGACGCTCACCTTCAAGGATTTAAAATATCTAAGTGACAAAGCTGCAAACGTCTTCTGGAAGCACGGGATAAGAAAGGGCAACTCGGTCCTGCTTACCCTCAAGAACCGCTATGAGTTCTGGATCTGTCTGACGGCCCTTCACAAGATCGGCGCGATAGCGATCCCATCGACGCATATGCTGAAGAAGAAGGATTTCGTGTACCGCATAAAGAGAGCGGACCTGAAGACGATCGTATGCATCCTGGAAGACGGAGTCCCGGACGAGGTTGACGGTGCACACGGCGAGTTTGGCAAAATCCCCCTGGTGAAGATGTTCGTAGGGAAGAGCGAGACCGGAAGAGATGGTTGGGTGAACTTCGGAAGGGAACTCGAAGAGGCATCTTCTGAGTTTACAAGACCTTCCGGTCCAGATGCGTCGAAGAACAGCGATATACTTCTTGCATATTTCACCTCAGGGACCACAGGCTACCCCAAGATGGTGAATCATGATAATACTTATCCCCTTGGTCATATACTGACCGCGAAATACTGGCAGAACGTAATCGATGACGGCCTTCACTACACGGTCGCCGATACCGGGTGGGCGAAGGCCGCGTGGGGTAAGATCTACGGCCAGTGGATAGCAGGGTCTGCGATCTTCGTCTACGACTACGAAAGGTTCGATGCGGAAAAGATGATGGAGAACGTGTCCAAGTATGATGTTACCACCTTCTGTGCGCCTCCGACGATCTACAGGTTCATGATAAAAGGAGATATGTCAAAATACGACTTTTCGCCCCTCAGATACGCGGTCACCGCCGGAGAGCCCTTAAACCCCATATTGTATCATAAGTTCCTGGACGATACAGGTCTGCAGTTGATGGAGGGGTTCGGACAGACGGAGACTGTAGCTGTTATCGCCAACTATCCCTGGATGAAGCCGAAGCCGGGTTCTATGGGCAAGCCCTCCCCAGGGTTTGATATAGTCCTGGTGGACAGAAACGATAAGATATGTGACGTTGGCGAAGAAGGTGAGATAGTGATCAAGACAGACGAAGGCAAGCCTGTCGGACTATTTGTAGACTATCACCTGGACCCCGATAAGGTAAGAAAGACGTGGCATGACGGCTACTATCATACGGGCGATACCGCTTGGATGGATGAAGAGGGCTACTTCTGGTTTGTCGGCAGGACCGACGATATGATTAAGAGTTCGGGCTACAGGGTTGGCCCATTCGAGGTGGAGAGCGCCTTGTTGACCCATCCGGCGGTCCTCGAATGTGCCATCACCGGCATCCCCGACTCGTTGAGAGGGCTGGCCGTGAAGGCCACGATAGCTCTTACAGAAGGTTATACGCCCTCTGAAGAGCTCAAGAAAGAGCTCCAGGATCACGTTAAAAAGGTGACTGCGCCGTATAAGTATCCCCGCATCATCGAGTTTGTGGAGGAGCTCCCAAAGACGATCAGCGGAAAGATAAGACGGGTCGAGATAAGGGAGAAGGATAAGCCATATCCCATAATCAACGCCATAGAATGCAAAGCTTGCGAGAGGTGCATCCTGGCCTGCCCGGTGAACGTATTGGAACTCGGCGACGAGTTCAACGAGAGAGGGTACCGTTTCGCGGTATATACCGGAGATGATTGTATCGGCTGTGGCAACTGTTACTACACCTGCCCGGAGCCGATCGCCATAGAGGTCCATATTCCGTCAAAAGAAACTGTCGAGGAGGCGTAAAGATGCCAGCTCAATTAGTCGACGGTAACAGCGCAGTGATCATCGGGGCGATGTATGCAGGATGTGACTGTTTCTTCGGCTACCCGATAACGCCGGCCAGTGAGATACTCCATGAAGCCTCGAAGCATTTACCAAAGCTCGGCAGGAAGTTCTTGCAGGCGGAATCGGAAGAGGCTGCGATAAACATGGCATACGGCGCTGCAGCGGCAGGCCACCGTGTCCTCGCAGCCTCCTCCGGGCCCGGCATGAGCCTGAAACAGGAGGGTATATCATATCTCGCCGGAGCGGAACTCCCCTGCGTCATAGTAGACATCGCCAGGGCAGGCCCGGGCCTGGGCAATATCGGCCCCGAACAATCGGACTACAACCAGGCCGTTAAGGGCGGGGGACACGGCAACTACAAAACCATAGTACTGGCCCCCAACTCCGTCCAGGAGATGTGCGATCATGTGATAAAGGCCTTCGACCTCGCTTTCAAATACAGGAACCCTGCTGTGGTCCTGGCAGATGGTGTCCTGGGCCATATGATAGAGCTGTTGAAGTTCCCCGAGATAGCGGTCGAACCGGAGATAGATACGTCCTGGGCGGTGTCCGGCAACAAGGAGACGAGAAGCAACCTGATCACCTCCATATACCTGGATTTCGACGAGTTGGAGGGGCTCAACTCCAGGCTTCGGACGAAATACGATAGGATAACGGAGAATGAGGTGGTCTATGAGGGTTACGAGACGGACGACGCCGAAATAATCCTCGTATCCTACGGCATCAGCAGCAGGATCTCAAAGTCTGCGGTGGATGCAGCCCGCGGGGAGGGCATCAAGGCGGGCCTCTTCAGACCAATAACGCTCTTCCCCTTCCCAGCAGAGGCGCTCAAGGCTCTGGCAGATCGAGGTTGTCGGTTCATCTCGGTCGAGATGAGCAACGGACAGATGGCCGAAGACGTCAAGCTAGCAACAGGGTGCGACGTAGGGCTAGTCTCCCGGTTCGGAGGGAGCCTGATCGAGCGTGACCAAGTCCTGGAGAAGATCAGAGAGGTGGCATGAGATGGCGGCAAAGGAGAAGATCATCGGAGGGCATGCGGGGTTGTACGGCGAGTTCGAGAGAAAAGGAGGCACCGCACCCAAGGCCACGCATTATTGTGCGGGCTGTGGTCATGGGATCCTGCATAAGCTAATAGGTGAGGCGATGGCGGACCTGGGCATCCAGGACAGGTGCGTCGTCATAAGCCCTGTGGGCTGTGCCGTATTCGCCTATTACTACTTTGACTGCGGCAACGTCCAGGCAGCACACGGCAGGGCTTCAGCGGTGGCAACAGGCATATCCCGAGCAGAAGATGACGCCGTCCTGATATCGTATCAGGGTGATGGCGACCTTGCATCGATCGGCCTGAACGAGACCATCCAGGCTGCAAACCGCGGCGAGAAGATGGCCGTATTCTTCGTGAACAACACCGTCTACGGTATGACCGGTGGCCAGATGGCGCCTACGACGCTCGTGGGTGAGGTGACTGTGACGTCTCCAAGAGGAAGGGATCCTAAGGAGGCTGGCTACCCGATTCATGTATGCGAGCTTCTCGACACCCTTAAGGCCCCGATCTATATTGAGCGGGTGTCCCTCTCCGACATAAAGCACGTGAAAAGAGCAAGACGGGCGGTGAGAAAGGCCCTCGAGATACAGAGAGACCGTAAGGGCTATGCGTTCGTCGAGTTTCTCTCTCCCTGCCCCACAATCCTCAGGATGGATGCCAGGAGCACGGAGAAGTTCATAAACGAAGAGATGGAACGAGAGTTCCCAACGAAGAACTTCAGGGACAGGTCCGGGGAGGCCGAACCCATGAAGAGGGCGAAGAGCGATCTGTCGAAGGAGGGTCTTGATGGAGCCTTCGGCGTATATGGCAAGGCTTCTGTTGACGTCCTACCGGATCCAAACTTCGAGGCGAATGGAGTGAAGATCGCGGGCTTTGGCGGACAGGGCGTCCTGAGCATGGGGGTATCCCTGGCCCAGGCTGCGTACATGTCAGGACGCTTCGTATCGTGGTACCCCGATTACGGGCCCGAACAGAGAGGTGGGACGTCGAACTGTTCTGTGGTCGTCTCGGGAGAATCGATCGGGTCACCCGTGGTCGACGAACCAGATGTTTTGGTAGCCTTCAACAAGCCTTCCCTGGACAAGTTCGCGTCCGGCGTCAAGGAGGGCGGTCTGATCCTCTACGACGCGATGGCTGGTGAGTTCTCTGCGCCGGAGGGCGTCAGAGTGATCCCAGTTCCTGCGACGGCCGCGGCATCGGCGAAGGGCCTCGAGCAGGCGGCGAATACGGTCATGCTCGGCGCGTTGATGGAAGCCGGCGGTCTGGGTTTGTCGAAAGAGGCCTTCGGCAAGGCTCTGGAGCATACCTTCGAGAAGAAGTCGAAGCTCATCCGGTTCAACCTGGAGATGCTCGATGCCGGGGCGGGGTTGAGTAAAAGGTGAAGACTCTGGCAATAGCTTTCTAAACTCCCAAATGACCGATAGATCTCACCACTCACAGATGGGTGGATATTTATTTTTTGCGAGTCGGTCAGTAGTATATCGCCGAGTTATACTCGCTCTTCGGTAGGATGATTTATGGGCAAGGTACAGGACCAGGACCTACCGAACTCATCCGATTTAATGTTCGACATACTCGCAGCGTTTGCTCTCTTCCTTTATAATTTCTGATATCTTGGGCCTGAGCATGGGAATGGTATGGATTGCTGTCTCCCAGACGATGTGGAGGTCTACTCCAAAGTATCCGTGTATGACCTTGTCCCTCATCCCAGCTATCCTATTCCAGGGGACCTCGGGATACCTCTGTCTTACCTCTGGAGAAATGTGTTTTGCGGCTTCTCCCATAACCTCAATCGCCCGTATAACCGCAGGGAGATTCCGGCAGTGAACCGCTCAACGTTATCCATCATCGCGAGGATGTCCTGCAGATAGTCGAGATTATCTCTTTCTGCTTTCACACCGACACAACCTCGTTAAGGATCCTCCTTCCGATATTGCCCTTCAAGGCACGCTTTGTGACAAGATCCACCCTGCGACCGAGAAGGGCGGCCATGTCTTCCTCCAGATCCATGAACCTGAAGAGGTCAGGGGCCTCAGCGAACTCCACCAGAATATCTATGTCGCTATCCTCACGTGCCTCTCCTCGTACCTGGGAGCCGAAGACGCCGATATACTTCACCTTGTAGCGTTCAGCAAGAATCGACATGTTCCGTCTGAGGATCTCCAAGATCTCCTTCAAAGAAGCTTCCTGGGTTTTATCTGAGTGGGTCATATCAGTCCTCATTCATCCTTTGGGATTATAGTGCAAATACCTTTCATCACATCGTCGATCCCGGGGGGCGAGCGGCGCCGTCTTCGGGCATGGATATCACCACAATCGGCGACTTTGTTCGAGATTTTATGCCGTCTTTATGTTATACAAGTATGATGTAAATTTATTTCAGTCGTTTGTATTATTCCCGTCACCACCCCATTTTCATATCATAATCAGGCTCTGATATGAACATCATCGGATATCATCATATCCAATCTTAATCCGATCATGTTCATATTGATATAACATTTTTTCTGACAAAGATCATATCCTAATATGAAACTTTCATGGTCGTCAGGCGTGGGTTTTGCAAAATAACCGACAAACATGGGATAGGAATGTTATATACAAATGATATATTTGTAGCTCAAGTATATATATGGCTCGCCCACTAAGTAGGTTTGGTGGCCGAGATGGGCGCCCGGACCAGCCATTAAAGTTGGAGGCGTTGGAGATGAACAACAGATCGCTTATAACGCAAACCCGATCCAGCTCTGCCCTTCAGACCGCATCCATGACCATGAATGCAATTGCGGCTGGAAGCACACTCGCCTTTAATATAATGGCGGGCGGATTAATCGGGTATATCATCGGAGCAAGGTTTGGCGAGCATGCCTGCCTTGTCGGTATGGCAGTGGGAATGTTCATGGGGTTCTTCAGTGGTGTAGATGGGCTGCACCGAAATAGTGCGAGGTATTGAGATGACAGAGTTTAGAAGACGCAAGGCGGTGATCAACTGCACTATCTCGCCCTACATCAAGGACAGGCTCGATGAGATGATAGCCTACGGGAGGTTCTCGACCATCAGCGATGCTGTGGCGATTGCTCTAATGGAGCTGATTCATAAGCATGAGTCCGACCACCAAGCCACGAGTGAAGAACCTAATGTGAGGGGCTGACATGTTCGAAGCAGGTCTTATAAAGGGCACCGAAGAGGTCGAGGTTCCATCCCGGCTCATCGATCAGGTGATCGGGCAAGGAGAGGCTATCGAGATCATCAAGAAGGCGGCTCACCAACGCCGCCATGTGATGCTGATCGGCTCGCCAGGAACTGGGAAGTCGATGCTCGGCAAGGCGATGGCAGAGCTGTTACCTGCAAGTGGTCTTCAGGATGTGCTGGTATATCCTGACGGCGAAGATAGTAACAACCCACAAATTAGGGTGGTGCCTGCCGACAAGGGTCGCCAGATCATAACCGCACACAAGAAAGATGGAAATAAAAAGGCAGCAAGAATGAAGGGTATCCTAGCAGCAGGAGCGGCTGCCATCCTCGGATATGCCCTCATATCTGGTCAGCTGTTCATGGGGATCATTGCGGCAGCCATCGCCCTATTCACCCTTCGCTACGTGATGCCGAACAGCGGAAAGGCGGTTCCAAAGCTGCTGGTCTCAAACGACGATGGCAAGACGCCACCCTATATCGAGGCCACAGGGTCTCATGCAGGTGCCCTATTGGGGGATGTTCGCCACGATCCCTTCCAGTCGGGCGGGCTTGAGACGCCGCCTCATGAGCGTGTCGAGGCTGGTGCGATCCACAGGGCTCATCGCGGAGTTCTTTTCATAGATGAGCTCAACACCCTGCGACCTGATATGCAACAGAGCCTGCTCACCGCCTTACAGGAAGGGGAATACCCGATCACCGGGCAGAGCGAGCATAGCAGCGGAGCGCTGGTAAGGACAGAACCGGTTCCCTGCAACTTTGTCATGATAGCGGCGGGAAACCTGGACGCCATAGATGGCATGCATCCGGCCCTCCGCTCGAGGATAAGGGGCTATGGATATGAGGTCTATATGAGAGACTCGATGAAGGACACGCCCGAAAACCGCGATGCTCTAGTGCGTTTTGTAGCGCAGGAAACCGCAGGGGATGGGAGGATCCCTCATTTCGATGGCGAGGCGGTGGCCGAGATAATCCAGGAGGCCAGGAGGCGAGCCGAGAGAAAGGACCAGCTCACGCTCCGGCTAAGGGATCTGGGAGGCCTTATTAGGGCAGCAGGCGATGTGGCGGCGGCAGAGGGTGCCGGCTATACAACGGCAGCCCATGTTCGTCAGGCCAGGACGAGCGCCAAGAGCGTAGAACAGCAGATTTCAGATCGATCTGTTGAGCTCAGGAACGCCTACAGTTTCTACGAGAATAAAGGCGCAAAAGTCGGAAGGGTCAACGGTTTAGCGGTGAGCGGAGATGCCGGCATGGTGCTCCCCATATTGTCAGAAGTCGTTTCTGCCCAGTCCAAAGAAGAAGGAAAGATCATTGCAACCGGTCTGCTAAAGGAGATCGCAATGGAGTCGGTGCTGAATGTATCTGCGTTAATTAAGAAATATACCGGCAAAGACATCGCCGGGATGGACGTCCATGTCCAGTTCATCGGCACCTACAATGGTCTGGAGGGCGACAGCGCATCCATCTCGATTGCCACGGCGATAGTATCTGCGTTGGAGGGCCTGCCTGTGCGACAGAACCTGGCTATGACAGGTTCGCTCACAATACGAGGTGATGTCCTACCTGTGGGTGGTATATCTTCCAAGATAGAGGCTGCTGCAAAAGCAGGAATGGACGCCGTACTAATTCCCATGGATAACTATGAGGGGGATATCATCAACGGCACGTACGGGATAAAGGTGATACCCGTTTCCACGCTGGAGGAGGTCTTCGAGAAAGCGCTCATCGGAAATGAGGTTTTCCTCTCAAGAATCGCCAAGGCGGCCACCTTCGAGGTGGATGATAGATCGATCAAAGCATGTGCAGGGTGATCAGTCATGAAGACAAAAGTTGAAATCGGTGACACGATCGATGTGGGAGATGACCTTGAGAATGGTCTCTACTATACTATAGAGAACCTGTTGGCAGAGATCGCAAAGCTGAAAGGCAGACTGGCACGCAGGTACACTAGGGTGCAGGACGACGATTATGACATGTGGGTCGTCGGCACCTATTGCGGTAGGTCCACAAAGGTGAGCGTATATAGGAGTACCGTGAGATGGCTCAGCGTCTTCGACCCAGGCCACCGGAAGGTTAGAGATCCAGATCGACGGGCTGCCATCACCAGCGACATTCACGACCAGCTTCTCAGAAAGGCACGAAACTGGAGATAATACAAACAATTTTTACTTTTACTTTTATTTATAATGGTATAATAAACCCCACCTACGGACAAATGTTAAATATGATAAGTATCACATATACATATGATAAAAATCACACGGGGTGGCCGTTTTGATAAAACCAAAACACATACAGATAATCCTGCTCGCGGAGAATGAAGGATGGGGCATTAAGGTCCTGAAAATATTACGGTTAGTCAGAATAACCGACTATGGCAGATCCAAGCTCACCGTTTTTGAGATCAGAGTTCTATCTTTTGACTAACTTGACAGGACGCTTCAGATATATTCACAAAATATATAAAATATCAATAGCCTCAATTTACCCCATAACCGAGTCCGTCCTTTATATACTCTCTAAATCTAGAGCGTCTCTGCCGTGCTAACCACCATTTTGGACTCGCGATGCTCGCTTTTCAG
>CAYQFP010000048.1:0-10461 GCA_964416865.1 uncultured Methanotrichaceae archaeon | reverse complement strand
TCTAAAGCCGAGGATCTCGAAGATACAGGATGACGTGGAGGATCTATAGCTTATCTGCACTCACCCTTCTCGGTCTTAGATTAAATTCCCTTCCACACCCACCATATCCCTCGCGGCCGTATGGAACGCATCTTCCATCCCGACAGCACCCACACCAGGATAGACCATCTCCGACCCCAGGGCGAGCGGCCATCTTCGCCTGAATCTCCGCGGCCCCAGCACCGTGCGCTCGTCCCGCTCCAGGCCGACGGGCACGGCGGCGGCCCGTGAACAAGTTGGCAGGCTATCGCGATGCTGGGAGCTCTACGCCGCCTTCGTTCCCCTCCATCTAGACAGTCGATCCTTGCAAACGAAGCTACTCATCTGGATCTTGGTCGAATACCTCTATCAGCGAGTCTCTGGCCTTGTCTTGTACCTGTGGTGGGCAGTGCTGGCAAGCCTCTTTGAGAGGTCCGATCGCACGAGGATCGCCGATCTCCCCCAAAGACCAGGCTGCCCATGCCCTGATCTCTTCATCGTCCTCACCAAAGACGATCTCTACCAGTCGCTCAAGGGCGGCGCTCAACCCGATCTCACCCAGTGACGTCACCGCGGTCAGCCTCACCTGGGGGTGGTCATCCTCGGTCAACCCCAAGACCATCGTGCAACCCTCCACCCCACCGATGGCAGCCAGGGCCTTCGCAGCCTCCATCCTGACCACATGGCTGGCGTCTTCCAGAGCGGGCCTCAACAGCACCACCGCCTCGTTTGATCCAACGTATCCCAAGAACCAGGCGACCCTTCTTCTGATCTCATCGTCCTGGTCACCGATCAAAGAGGCCACAGCATCCATCGATTCCAGACACACGAGGTGGCCCAGCCCCACGATGACCATCCTGCGCGTGATATTGTCATGCTCGTCCAACAGTTCCATGAGCGCCTCGGACGCACCCAGAACCACCAGCGCCCGGGAGGCCCTGAGCCTGACATCTTTGGTCTCGTCCGATCGCAGGGCCCGGGCCAGGGGCGGTATTGCTCGATCATCGCCGATCGTCTCCAGAGCGGCGGCAGACCACTCTCTGACCGTCTCGTCTTCGTCTTCCAAAAGAGCCTGCGAGAGGGGATCCACCGCCCGCCGATCAGCGATCTTGCCCAGGGACCAGGCAGACTTGAACCTGATCTGGGGATCGTCGCTCTGTAACGCCTCGATCAGAGGTTCCACGACCTCGTCTTTCATCTCCACCAGCTTCCAGGCGGCTCTCTGGCTCTCGAAGTAGTTCTCGCTGCCCAGCGTTCGGATCATATCTGAAGCAGGATCCATGATTGTCGTTTCTCAAGCCATCCGCCTTAATCTTTGCCTATATGGAAAGGCTTCCCGTCAAAACATCTTGAATAAATATATACTCCCCTGCACCCAGTTGGTGTAGGGTCCCAATTATGCGAAGCCCTGGCCAGGCCTGGCGATCTCATGGCCGGACTCTCATCTGGCACCTTAACCTATTTTTAGGAGGCCGGGCCTCTTCCCATCGGTGAGTTTGATGAGGGTCGGCAGGTTGATCAGGGCGAGGACCATCACCGAGGCCTGGTATCGGGGTCTCAACCTCATATGGCGACAGGGCGAGGAGATCGCCGACGAGAGGGGTACCAGGACGCGGGAGCTGCTGGATCTCCAGGTGGTGGTGGAAGATCCGCAAAGCAAGATGATCCCGGAGGAGTACGCCTGGAACAATGAGCGCCTGGAAGAGTACGCCCTACAGCTCATAAGCGGCAGGAACCCTGGCTTCGAGTACACATATGGAGAGCGGCTCAGGTCCTGGCGCGCGCCCGGGGCGGAGCCGGTGGACCAGATCGACTACGTGATCCGCCGCCTGAGGGCGAACCCCGAGACCAGGCGGGCCACCGCCGTCACCTGGATCCCACCCGTGGATACCGCCAGGGACGAGATACCCTGCATGATCGTGGACGACTTCAAGATACGCGACGGCAGGCTCAACCTCACCGCCCTCTTCAGGAGCCACGACTTCGCAGGCGCCTATCCGGCGAACCTCTATGGCCTGACCAGGCTGCTGGAGTATGTGGCGAATAATACGAAATCAGAGCCGGGGGCCATCGTCACCCTGAGCGCCTCCGCCCACGTATACGATCACGATTGGGACTGGGTGGAGGAGATGGTGGTCGGAAGGAGCACAGAGGAACTCTAGAGCGGAACTCCTGGGCTCCGAGGGAGAAGCAGGTCTCGCAAGATGATCGCGCCCGGACCACACACAAAAAAAAAGGAGATGTTCTGAACCCGCAGGCTAAGGCTATTTCTCGACCTTCTCCAGATCAGATCCCAGGTCCTGCGAGAGGTCTATATTATAAAAGTCACCATCTTTGGGCAGCTGCATGAAAAAGTCGGGGGTAACGTCTATCTTCACGTCCATCTCTTTGATCTGGAAGTCGAGGACGTGGCCTCCCGCCTTTCGATCCTCGGTGATGAAGTGGAGATGATATCCCGGGACGTTAACACCCTTCACGAACTCCGGTGACCAGAAGCCCACTATGGTACCTATCACGTTCCGGAACTCGAAGATGGTCTGGTCCTCCACAGCCTCGGCGAGGAGGGGGTACGGCTTCTCCTGCCTCGGGACGCTCCGGGTCTTCATATACGGGAAGGTACCATCGATCCGGATCGCATAAAATACGTTCTTCGAGGGGAGGCGCTCATCGAGGTATTCGTCGAACTGGGTATAATTTCCTGCGTCTTCGATCGAGATAGTCTCATCGGTGTCGAAGAACGTGACGGTGGCAAAAGGCGTCGTCATATTGCCGGCGACGGGATACGCCACGCCGTCGTCTTTGACCTGGTAATACTCTCCATCGAGGCCGATCATCTCCCCATCGAGGTGGTCGAAGGTCCCGATACCGAAACCTCCATGTTTCTCAAGTTCCTCGAAGGATAGGATGCCGTCGTAGACGCTCAGCAAGAGGGCGTCGATCGTAGAGACCTGGAAGAGAACATCGTATTCTTCTTCCGTAGCGACCCCGGGATATGTGTCAGGAGTTCTATAAGCTGTTGCAACAGGGGCGAGGGCCGCGAGAAGGGCGATCACGATTGCGATTACGTAATGATATCTTCTCATTTTCACACCAACTTCAAGACTGTGGATTGTTTTCCTATTTCCCAACGAACTTGGAGCATTTATTCTTTATGGAACAAGATATTGAATAAAGCCGAATCAACGTATCTCACGACACGCTCCAAAAATTTCCACGTGTGGTATTAAATTATAAAAAGTTGACCGAAGATCTTATTAGTTAATAAGGATATGCCACAATCACATCTATGTACTGGAGGAGGTCTGTTCTTTGAACAAGAAGTGTTTCTTAATACTTTTGGTCCTGTCTGCGTGCCTGTCGTCGGTCGTCGGGATCGGTGTGTCGGACGGGTATCCGAAAACGATCACCGACTCTGCAAAGAGAGAAGTGACCATCGAGGACCCCATAACGGCGATAGTAGTCCTCAACTCCGATGCGGCCGAGGCGGTCAGCATACTGGACGATACCGGTAAGATCGTGGGCACGACGGACGGCGTAGAGAAGTACAAGGCCTACTACTTCTCAGATATGCTAGGCGACTGGGATGTGGTGGGAACCTGGAACGAGTTCGACTACGAGAAGATAGCGGATCTGGCGAGGGTCGATCCAGGGATGCTGCTGGTGATCAGCTATACCAGTAAGGTATCTGATGTCGAGGAGAACCTGGCACTCTTCGATGATATTACCGTCGTCGGTCTCGACTTCTACAACGCAGAGACGATGGAGGACGAGATCATCACCCTGGGTATCCTCCTGGATAAAGAAGACGAAGCTGAATCCTATAGAAACTGGGTAAGCGAGAAGAAAGAAGACGTTGAGAGCGCGGTAGAGGGGCTGGAGAGACCGAAGGTCTATGTGGAAGGCGGATCTACAGGGGACCTTGGGTCTCTGCGCACCTACGGCGAGGGCTCCGCACTGGACGAGATGATAAGGCTCGCCGGGGGTGTGAACGTGATCACGGAAACGACCCCCACACTGAGGGTAGACTGGGAGTCGGTGCTGGTAGAGACACCCGAGATTATAATTGTGGTGCCATCGTCCAGCAGCCAGCTGGGTTGGAGTGACACCTCCGAGATGGAGGATCTGGTGGACGAGATCGAGAGCCGTCCCGGTGCAGATAACCTGGTCGCTGTGGAGGAGGACAGGGCCTACGTGATCTTCAGGGACATAACTCTCGGAACGGGCAGCGTGGTCGGTCTCACCTACTGGGCCAAGATCTTCCACCCCGAGGCCGATCTGGATCCGGAAGACGTCTATAAGGAGTACCTCGATATACGGGGCCTGGATTTCCCCGAAGAAAATATCTTCCTCTGCCCCGAGATCTCATGAGTCTCCGGTGACGAGACATCTGTGGCGTGCTGCTGGCCCGGTGCCGACAGCCACATAACAACTAGACCGCCGATCTAACCACGCCACACTATCTGCCGAGAAGTTGTTGTGGCTTGGGGTCAGGTGTTGGCATCGAATAGGCGCTGCTGCTCCTTATCGACTATGCCGAAGACCTCCTCGGGACCGAGGCTGGATATGAGATAGTACCGGCCATCAGAGGCCTCTGCTATCTCCTGTCTCTTTAATGGCACCGTTTCTCACAGTTGTTTATGTTGCCAGCCGCAGCTCAGGATAATAATCGTACCAGGGCAGGGCACCCTGAAAAACCCTTTGGCAAGTCCCTTCACCCAGGGGATAGATTCTGCAGCATGCTTCGGAGCCTCCCAGGCCATAGTGCTGGGCCTCGGTATTTTCTCTCTTTAGACCTCATCGATGTACTGTGGTGGAATATCACGCCGAGAACCAGTCGTCTCTATCGATCTCAGCACGTCTCAGAATCTTATTGATAAGGTCGATCCCAATATCTCCTCTATGTGGATTTGGGATTATCACGAAGATGTCCCCCTTGACCGACCGGGATCTGAAACCGGACTCTGACCAGAACCCGCCGAGCCCAGCTGAGCTGAACGACATCTCCAAGCAGCTGATCTCGGCCTTCATAGGGGGCGGAAGTTGCTGGAGGCCTACGAGAGAGGTCTGTGAGATGCCGACCCTGAGGTGATAGAAGGCCTGAAGGAGTAGATGGCCAAGGTAATAGAAGGGGATGCTTGAGCTTCGTTTATCGAGGTTGGTAGGAGAGAACGATTACCTATCTGCTCAAGCACCTTCTTTTGTCGGAATCCTGTGTTCCTCTGTCTTACTGTCCTATGGCGGGCGTGATTCTTTATGAGTTTCTGACAGGCAAAACACGCCCCTGCACCTCAATACATCTTATTTGGTAATAAGCTTTTCGATGCAATTACTATTTAGGGTCAGATAGCGTTCCAAAGTTGCTCTTCGACCCTTCAGTCAGATGCTGAGCGTGTACGTGTATCCGCTCAAAAACGTCCCGCGTTCCGTATAGGTACGTCCCATGCAGGTTATCGTTATGGTGCAGTACCGGTCGCCTGGCAAGGTTAATCTGTAGATCCCGTCTTGGAGATCGCCGCTTTCGCCGTCGGCGCCCACGTAAGAGCCATCTACGAATACGCTATAGCCCCTCAGCTTGCTCGCCCGGAGAGTCACCGTGGCGTACCCCGATGGTGGCACCGGGCTGGGTGGCCAGACCCCTTTCTTCACGTCCACGATGACCACGTTGCTGGGCCGGTTGTCTACGACGAATAAGAGGACGTGCCGCCCGACCTCGCCCGCGAGGAGAGTTGCCAGGCGGTTATACCCGGGGTCAAACCGATACGAATCGCGGGACAATCGACCGCTGGGATCAATCTCGTAGAAGTCGGCCAGACCCCCGCCGGACGAGTATGCCAACAACTGCAGGTACGCGCCCACGGGACAGACGACGTACCGAGTCCAGCTCCTAGAGCCCTGGATCCAGAGGGCGTTAAGCCCGCCATAGGCAGACTGATACTCCGAATAGGTGAACGATCGGCCGGACGGCTCTCCGGTATATAGGGCGGTCGGCTCCCGGCCCGAGATGGAATACCAGGCGACTGCGCCTCCCATGGCGGGCGCATCCATGCTGAAATAGTCAGAATATAGCGAAAATTCGGTGGCGTCGTACGGTGTTGTATCGTCCTTTGGTGACGCGTACAGCTCCGGATGCTTCTCGCTCATTATCCACGGCCCTCCAATGCCACGTTCATAGAGCATCTCTGCCATCCGTTCACCAGGCTCGTACTCGACCTGGGCGTGAGAGACGAAGAGCAACGAGGATAATATCAGCACCAGCACTATTGATCTCGCGAGAAGGCCTCCGCCTGCATGTTCTTCTTTTCTTCTGGATATCATAACACCCCACACCTTTGTTATATTAGGGGTACTCGATATTATATCTACCTTGGGTTTGCCGGGCGACGCCTGTCTGGCGGGAACGAACTTCATTGATGATCGGTTAAGACGAAAACCGTGGTGTGCTGAGGGCTTGGGATAGCAAATCTAGCGAGGTTTGATTGATCGAAGGGAGCGATGTATGCTCCTTTTCAGAGTGGGCGTCATTTATATGACGCATGAATCGTGTGAAAAATAGGTCGATTATGTGACTCAAAATCTTTAACAGATCACCAATGCTTCGCGTGCCCCCTACTTTCTTATTCACGCGAAGACGCGAAGACGCGAAGTCCTGATGCCAGTATTGATGGATCTATTCGAAGTCTATCAAAGTCAAGCGCTTGACCCGAACGTCAATCGGAAAAGATTAATGGACGAATGGAGGGCTTAACCGATCACCAATGGCGTATAATACCTTCTCTCCTTCATCGACCATGACCTTCACTGAATCTGTAAGCTGATACTCCCTTTTGTAACCTGGCACCGTCCTCCTGATGACATCGAATATCCCCACCTCAAAGACGTACACCCCGATCGTGCCCAGCCTGCTGAGTACATCCTCCGACGGAGGCTTCTCGACTATATCTATAATACGATCCCCATCCAGTGCAATTATCCCGTGCCTGGTAACATCATCCACCCCGGCCACGCCAAGAGTCGCGCCCTCACTCAACATGATAGGAGATCAGCTCGCTCAAAAACGACTTCAGATGGAAGAAGCCGCCCTGGGGATATCCGGGGCAATTCTCACCCAGTTGCCGATCTTGATTATAATCGGGTGTAGATGGCAATACTATTAAATAGATGCCATTGATAACTAGGTCGCGAAAAAGATTTATCTGAGCGTAACGTTGTAAATGGTGGTGCATATGAATAAAAAAATTGAAATAACTGTTGAACTGACACCGGATTTGGAAGCAGGTGGCTTCGTTGCATATTGCCCCGAACTTGATATCGCCACAGAAGGCGAGACAACTGAGGAGGCAACATCTATGATGAAAGAAGCCGCCGAAGGATACATTGAGATTATGGGCGTAAGTAATATCCCTCAAATCGGGACAGAGAAAAAGCTAGTGAGGAAGCTGGAATTAGTGACGAATGTCTAAACTACCGGCGCTCACTTCGCAGAGGGTGATAAAAATCCTCGAAAAGGACGGCTTCAGATTTATCAGGCAAAAAGGTAGCCACCGATTCTACGAGAAGATAATAGATGGCGAAAGAGTAGTGATACCGATACCAGTCCATTCAGGAAGAGAGCTGAAGAAAGGTACGTTGCACCACATATTAAAGAAGGCACAAATAAATAGGGAGCAGCTAAGATATTTACTTTCAGTAACATTTTTATCTTAATGAGAGTTTATAAATCTAGATTTGAAATTACAACTGCACAGGAATGATGACCCTCTATTATTCCGCCAGGTGCCCCATTTTTGCTTATTCAGTATTCATTATACGAATACACTCAGCCTGCCACAAGGTGCGCCGTCACAATTTGATTCTTTAAAAGTCATCTATAAAATATATCTGAGTGGTGCACTTCAGTCGCTCATTCCATTCAGATTAGGAGTACTCGATATCATATTTAACTTGGGTTTGCCGGGCGGCGCCTGACGGTAGTGGCCGGAAACATCCGGGCGAGGAACTTCATAGAGGTCTTGGGAGAACTCGCCGGTATCTGAGGATATGTGCGCCCGTTCCCTGATGGAGCGGTCCGGCGAATGCTCGTGTTGTCGACTAGGCGGACGTTCAATATAGGGGGTGGGGTTCGAGATACCGGGGTGAGCCAGGTATACCCATCCCACCAAATTTAAGGTTTTATATAATAAACTCTCACAAAAAAGATTTTGTAAAAAAGCCTGTCCCGCTTCGTCCAGGTCGCCGTCCAAGGAGAACGTCAGGCTGCGCACCCGAATATCTCCAAACATCTCATTCAAGTTCACGGGGCTGGGGTATATCAGCACGGCGTTGTGGCATCCTTTTGTCGTAGCATAGGTGATGACTTGGCTGATATCGGCGTTCTCCGGACGGGTCGGAGCTTTGTACTTGGTGTCCAGAACGCAGCAGGCCCTCTGGGTTGCCCTCTCGTACATCACCATATCGATATCGAATCGGATCTCTCCACCTTGACCGATGATGACCTTTTCATGAGGCTCGATCGAGAACTCTGGGGGCAGATGGAGCTTGATCCACTTGGCCACGAAGAGCTCGTACAGACGGGCCATGTTCACCAAGAAAGGAATCATGGTCCGATCCCCCACCCGGTGGCCTGGGCCGCTCTGCTCCAAGAAGAAGCGGCAGAGAGCGTGTATGGGATGGTAATCTTGGTTCAGGCGGTTGTATATCCGTCCCACACAATCCTGGGGGCCGAAGGGCGCCGGCGTTGCCAAACCTCGCAGGGTTCTGTAGGCTTGGCGCACCTGGGACAAGGAACGCTCGGTGCATACGCCACTGTGGAGGATGCGCTGCAACGTCCAGGCTAATATCTGATTCTCCTCGATACCGGGGATGTGTTCTTCGTAGTGGCATTCCGGGTTGACCTTCCACGGCTTGAGACAGGTCCGACGCATATCGAGGCGACCGCGGACGTAAGGGAGCCTTCCCGCTTGGGGCTGGTAGGCGCGATGGAAGCCTTTCCGGCCCCTATCCTGAACCTTGAGTGCCAGGAGCTTGGCCAACCTCTCGTAGAGTTCGTCCAGGCAACTGCAGTCCGTCAGACCGTCGAGAAATTCGAAGCTATCGAGGTCGTAGGCGTATTCCAACATGCCGAAGATGTTCTCCAGAGGGACTTTTGGTTCCAGGCAGAGTTCCATCTCCGAATTGAGGGGGATTCGGCCAATCCAACCGAGCGCCCTCAGTTGCCACTGCTCATCGGTCTTCGGATTAGGAAACTCCACCTCGACCTGGCGGCTGTAGTTCCGCCATGTCATCATGCCCACTTCTTTGCTGATCTCTGATCTGGGGAACTTCTTGGACTCGTACTCGGTCAGCTCGATTCGTCTTGGCTCACCAGACCTCATGAGAATATATCACTCCGGACTTTTCCCCATCGGAAGTCCTCGACAGTCTCCGGTTGATCGAAGAAGTACTCCTCCAGGTAGGGCTCGATCTCCATCTTCCAGATGTCTTCGATCTCCTTATCCAGATCTTCGTTGAGGAAGAAGGATATCCCAACCTCATAGTGAGGGTCGTTGATCTGGTTGTTCAACCGGCGCAAAACGCCGATCAGACCCATCGTGGAGAATTCCGTACTCCTATGGTACCGGCGCAGAGCATCGTAATTGGGTTGGAGCTTCAGGAAGGCGAAACGCCGACGGAGGGCGTGATCGACCAGGGCGATGGAGCGGTCGGCGGTGTTCATGGTGCCGATGATGCGTACGTTTCCGGGAATGCGCAATCTTCCACCACCTGCCAGTTTGATCTCTCGGTCGCGGTATTCGAGGAGGTACATCAGCTCCCCGAATGCGCGGGCCAGGTTGGCGCGGTTGATCTCGTCGATTATCAAGACGCAAGTTCCCTGGCAGGATTCGGCCTTCCGGCAGAATTTGAGAAAACGGCCCGGAATCATCGGATACCTCAGTTCACCATCATCTTCCAGGGGCCGGATTCCCTGGATGAAGTCCTCGTAGGCGTAGGCCGGATGGAACTGGACCAATTCTATGAAACCATCGCCTCCGCCGATCATATGTCTTGCCAGGTGTTCGGCCACGTAGGTCTTCCCCGTTCCTGGTGGGCCGTAGAGGATGGCCTGCCCCGTAAAGCAGGTCGAAGACGGCGCGGCAGAAAGGGGGTTCGTCGAGTTCGGGCTGGTTGAGAATGCTCAAGTCCCCAGTGGAGGGAACGCTGCGGTAAAGCAGGTTATTCTCTGGGTGTGTGCCTATCTTACGGAGCCTTGCTACGAATTCGTCAAAGTCGCCCTCGCCGATCAGTTGCTGAAGCTCCGATTTGCTAAAGAGATCCTGCGCATCGGTGATGATGGTCTGTTTATATTCGATCTCCTCTTCGACAAAACGTCGGTCTGAGAAGCCGTTCCAATCGGGAAATTCCTTTCTGACGAGAGATACGAGCTCCGGGATCTTCTGTTTATCTATT
>CAYQFP010000047.1:0-10499 GCA_964416865.1 uncultured Methanotrichaceae archaeon | reverse complement strand
AAACTTAGCGTTCAGGAGTATAATGACCCTGGTTCGCCAGGGAATACTCTGGTCGACTAGGATTTTAGCAGACTTCATAGGAGATAATTATTCAATCATGATGTATAAATGATCGCCAGCTTCACAGATTCCGGTGTAAGATATAGCTTATCTCTCCTAATTCCTAAGATTTGAGATAGTAGCCCCCTGGACGGGGGCTCGACTCGACGCGTCGTATCAGGAGATATCTCGGGTTACCACCTTGACGCATACCGGGCTCTTGGCGATGTTGCCCATCTTGGCTCCGATGAGGTACTCCAGGTTCTTATATGCAGCTATGTCCAGGATCCTCTGGGTGACCACACCATCGAAGACCACCCCTGTCACATCGCCGTTAGACTCCTTCAGCTCCTTAGCCAGGTCCCTTACTGCCACTTCTTTGAGGACGGTCTTATTTCTGTCGAAGAGCCTGGCAGACAGAGTGCCGTTTAGCTCCTCCAGGTTGGACATGAACCATTCCATGGGGTCCTTCGGTACGTGCTCCATGAGATCGAGTTCTACGGGCCGATCGTCCAGCTGCCGCTCCTGATGCTCGATTTCGGCAGACCTGCCGATGCGGACCGGTCTCTCTCTGATCAGGCTCTTCCTCTTTGTGGTCACCTCTCGCCCCCTCTTCGAAGGAACCTTGATCTTGTACTGGTCCAGCACCTGCTCCATCGGGATCTTCTGGCGCAGCGCCCTGACGATCTCTTTCTGGGACAGATCCTCAACACACTTGCCCTCAGGAGCCCTGGCTACGTAATCTATGTCGGCGATCTGGAGTAGCTCTTTGATTATCAGCTCGCCTCCACGATCTCCATCGGTAAATGCCGTGACCACCTTCTTGCTGCAGAGGTCTGAGATGGTCGGAGGTACATTGGTACCTCCGACGGCCGCGGCGTTCTTGATACCGTACTTCAGGAGGTTCAGAACGTCTGCCCGTCCTTCGACGACCAGGATCGCATCGGAGTCGAGGACATTGGGTCCGGCAGGGAGGTGGTCAGGACCTATGTGAGTGATCTCCTCAATGCGCACAGATTGTTTGATCTGCTCGGTGATCTCCAGGGTGTCCAAGAGGTTCTCATCGAACATCTCCATAAGGATGTGTTTAGACCTATCCACCACATATTTTCTCTTCGCGGCGCGGACGTCTTCGATCCTGGCAACGGCGATGCGGGCGATGCAAGGACCGACTCGGTCGATGGTCTCCAGGGCCGACGCCAGGATCGCGGTCTCAACCTTATCAAAGCTGGAGGGTATCGAGATCGTGCCGTTGGATTTGCCACCGCTGGAGGTTATCTGGACGTCGATCCTCCCGATCCTCCCGGTCTTCTGGAGGTCTCTCAGGTCTAGGTCGCTCCCGAGCAGGCCTTCGGTCTGGCCGAAGATCGCCCCGACTACGTCTGGCCTCTCTACGATACCATCTGCTGTAATCTCGGCATAAATTACATATTTAGTCGTATCAACATTTTGCATTGGATACACCCTCAAATTTTAAAATAGATAGATAAAAACTTCACCAACACTATCTGCGCCAGCCGCGTTTCAGAGCTATTTATCCCATAATGTTGCTGGAATAAACTCGACTACCGGTTGGAAGGCGCTCCAGCCTATCTCAGGAGCGGCTTCAGTCCTTTGCTGACACCTATGCAATCGGCTCCATACCGCTGTGGTGTATGGCCAAAAACACTAGCGCATATAGGTGATTGGTGAATCATCGTGAACGTGTGATGTGTGCATTTATCTAACTATTTGTCTGATCATCAAATCCATAACCTTTTTTGATGACCCAAGTGAGCGTTCTATCTGACAATTTCATCCTCAGTGCATCACCCATCCCACGGGGCGGGTTTAATCATTTTTAGTTTTGTAGCCCAGATGCTTAGTGCTTCTGTGCTGACAAGTTAATGACCTGGAAAACTAGCGCAAGATTAGTTTAATAACTTTGTGGTCGATCCTAAAAATGGTATAGATGATGAGGCGTTTTAAAGGGGCGGCAGCAGCACCAGATCATCCTCAGACCCGATAACCTCTACCTCGTCACCCGGTCTCGCCCCCAGATGCCCTGGCCTGGTGACGGATATCGTCTTGTAGCTTACTGGATCCAGGATATCTAGGACGGATTCGTCCATGGCCACCACAACGGTTTTCTGAGAATCTGATCGATTCCCCAGAAGCCGAGCCGCATCTGCCTCCTCCTCTGAAATAAAGACCCTGCCCCCGTCCATCAGAGATAGACAGCGGTTTTTTCTTCTCCCGTAGCCTTGGACCTCCAGCACAGTGCCTCTGGCCACCACCACGTCCCCTTCCCTGAGCCTCGGGAGCCTGACCAATATGTTCGTTCGGTAGAGATCCTTCCCATTTTTCGTCCCCACCTGCTTGTAGGACTCTCGCATCCTTCCGCCAAACCGATCCAATATCGACTTGGCGGTTAACCTCCCCATCTGGGTGGACCCCACGACGATGTCGACCCCGCCCCGGACTGGCTTCATCTCCCGTACGAACGCCAGACGATCGCCTTTCTCCAGGCTCTTCTCGGCCTGGGATATAACGATATTCTCGCACTCCTCGATCTCCTGGGGCGAAAGAGGCCGCACCCTGGCTCTCAGCTGAACCACGGCCTCGTAGTACCTTCCGGCAATCTTGCTACACCGATCGCAGGTCTCGTGCCGCAGATTGACCGCGATGGTGCACCTGTCTTCTGCAGGCATGCCCTCGAACTCGCCGGTTAGCTCGATCCTGGCTATGTACCTCGTAGCACCCCTCTTGCTCACCGCAAGAGTAACCTGGGGGTTCGCCAGGTCTTTGTATATCTCAACGGACTTCTCTGCCGCCTCCGAGACCAAGACATCGACGGGCCGATCGGCAGGCTGCCATCTCCCCTGGAGTTGCAGGGCTCCACAGACGGGGCAAGAGATCACCTCGGCTCGGGGTGGACAGCTCAATAGCGTCGTCGACTCCAGACGGCACCTCTTGCAGAGCCCCTCTCCTGCGGGCGAACCGCACCTTGGGCATATGCTGCTGAGCTTCACATCCGCACCATCTGGGCGCAGGGAACGCCTTCTATATGCAAAACGTTCTCGTAATCCACGAGAGAGAGTTCGACCGCCCAGGCAACCGCGTTCTTGCCGACGATGTTTGCTATGGAGGCGTTCATCAGGGCCGTCTTGACCTCCTGAGGGGTGGCCTGTTCCTCTCCAAAGAAAGAAGCCTCTACAGAAAAGCTGAGATCGCCCTCGGTAAAGGATTTTCCAATAAGATGGCAGTCGCAGACTGCCACAAGGACCTCCCTCTCGACCTTGTAGATCTTGAGGTACATCATATCTTCGTCAGACATAGTATCATATCAAGGAATCTTAAGGAACCCGTTTCTCGGTTCGATTATTTCGCCGTAGAGTCTCATCCGCCCGATTATGTCCTCGGCCCTATGTCTATCTATCCCTTGCTCTTCTGCTCTCACCAGCACCGCCTCTACAGGTGCCGATCCCTGGTGCTCCGAGCAGACCTCTCTGATCAGATCCTTTATCAGCCGGGTCTTGTCCCTGGTGCTCTTGCTAATCCCCGTCGCGATCACGTCGGCATCGAAGAGGCCAGTCTCCGGATCCACGCCTACCTGGCGCAGACAAGCCTCGACTATCCTGATCACCCTTTCACCATCTTTTAGGGTGATCTCATTACTGAGCCTCAGCCGGGAGCTGGCCTCGCTCAGCCGGATCATGGCCTCGAGCTGCCTGGCGGTCACGGGAACGGGCTTATCTGAGTCCTCTCCGAGCTTTCTTAGGTTTACGTAGTAGCTCTTGAGCATGTCTCCGACCTCCTTGGTGAGGGTGGGAAATACGTTCTTTCTGGCGTAGGCTATGTACTTTCTGAGCATCTCGGGCTCGATGGCTGGTTGTATGACCTTCATGGCGAGATCAATATCCTCCTGGGATACACCGTCTTGAATTGCTAGCTCTCCGGCGTAGTTGGACTGGAGGATATGACCTGCTATTGCGGAGTCGCGTTGGTCATTGGGATCGTCGGTGAGGACGAAGATCAGATCGAAACGGGACATGAGTGCCGGGGATAGGTTGATCTGCGGGGCTACGGGTTCGTACTTGTCGAAACGGCCGTACTTGGGGTTTGCCGCCGCCAAGAGGGCACACCGGGACTTGAGGGTGGCCATGACCCCTGCCTTGGCTACGCTTATCGTCTGTTGTTCCATGGCCTCGTGGAGGGCGCTCCTGTCATCCTTGCGCATCTTGTCCATCTCGTCCACCGCGGCTATGCCCTTATCTGCCAGGACTAAGGCGCCTGCCTCTATGGTCCAGCGACCGTCTCCTAGCTCGTCTTTGACCGCGGTGGCCGTTAGGCCTGCCGCCGTGGAGCTCTTGCCCGAGGTGTAGATGCCTCGAGGTGATAGCTTGGATATGTATCTCAAAAGCTGGCTCTTGGCGATGCCGGGGTCGCCCACCAGAAGTACGTGTATGTCGCCCCTGATTCTGGTACCGTCGGGGAGGGACTTGGCGAAGCCTGAGAAGAGCTGGAGGGCCAAGGCCTCCTTGACATCGTCGTAACCGTAGATGGACGGTGCGATGGACCTCTTAATCTCATCGTAGATCTCGGGGTTCTTGCTCAGGTCCAGTATAATCTTCTTGTCTTCGGGAGATATATCGATCTCCTCGAACTCTTGCTCTGTCATCTCCATGGAGTTGCCGTCCAGGTAGAGGTCGAAGTAGGTGCTTTTCCCTGTCTGGGTGGTCCGCTGATACGATCTCAGTACGCCGTTGATGATCACCCGGTCGCCAGGATAGATCTGACCTGTCATATCGTCCTCAAGCTGTATGTCCAGGGTCTGCGGCTGCGCGCCACCTCTGAGATCCTCGGGAGACTCTTGTATCCTCACGTTCTGGGCGTCGACGAATCTTGACTTGGATAGTAATAGCTTGAAGGGTCCCCGGCGATCGCAGGCCTCGTTGGGACAGTCGTAAGGCTCCTGGAACTTGGAGCTGGTTTGTTCTTTATAGAAGAGATGACCACACCTCTGACATTCGAAGGCGGCCGAGTTTATCTTGGGCCTGACCTCGGTGACTGTTCTAACCAGCCCGTCGATGGCGACCATATTCCCGATCTGGTCGCTTCTCAACTCGCTGGTCTTGAACTTTTGGGGAAGCCCCACTATCCTGACATGAGCATCTTCCAAGACGACGTCTATGGGAAGGTCTATCTCCAGAAGGGCCGTCCTGGCCGCGTCCAACGCAGGATCTGGGTTCTCTAGGAGGTCGTCCGCAAACTCGGGATCGTACCTATCGAGGTCCGAGAAAGAGATCAACAGGCTACGGCGTTCCGGATAAGAGTCGGCAAGCTCCAGAAGCTCGTCCCAGTACCTGCTCCTTACGAACACCTCCCATTTGGCAACTGGATCTGAGCTCATTGAAGGAGGTTAAGACCTGGTATAGTATCTAAACCTTACACCCGGCGACCATCGGCCAGGGATCGGGAGTAGCCGATGTAATCGCAGGACGCCTCGCCCAGTGGCAGTATCCGCCCCGTGACCTCACCTTTTTCGATCTCGATCTCCGCCACGGTGGGCGGCGACATACGGGGCGTCGTGGGGCTCCCGGGACAGATGAGGAGGCGGTCTTTCCTGTCCACGTAGGGTCTGTGAATGTGGCCGAAGACCAAGATGTCGACATCCATCTCCCTAGCCAGAAGTCCGATCCCCGTCCCCTTGGGGTCGATAGAGTGGGATGCCATGTGGACGAGCCCCAACCTCACATCTCCGACCTCGACAACCTTTCTCTGGGGCAGGATCGCCCTTATCGCCGCCGTGTCTGAGTTGCCCCTGACCGCCTCGAGGGGGCCCAGCTCGGCAAAGGTCTCGTAGACCTCGATAGAGACGAAATCGCCAGCGTGTAGGACCAGATCGGCTCCCTTTGCCAGATCTGCCAGTTGGACCGGGATCTTGTCCGTGAGGTGTGTATCGGATATGGCCAAAATCCGGGTCATGCGTGAAGCCGTTTCATCCCCGACTCTTCGATCCCCAGGAACTCCGCCCCTACGGCGACGACGCTGTTGGTGAAGATGGTGGCGTTGAGCTCAAATATGGGATACCTCAACCTGCTGTAATCAGAAGCCAGTGATGAGGTGGTACTTTCATCATCGTTGTGGAAGATGTCGGCAAACTCTTGCTTGACCGGTATGAATACTACATCGTCAGATCGCCCTTTCCCTTCCATGAGCTCGACGAGCCGGGATTTGTTGTTCAGGGTGATGGGCATGACGTCGGCACCGCTCTTAAAGGCGCTCTTCGTCCCTTGGAGGCATTCGTAGGTGTTGCCACTACCGGTGATGGGTATGTAGACATCTCCGATCTGGAAGCTGGGGGTGTTGAAGTCCCTGTCCCAGTAGCTGGTCTTGTTGAGATGGGTGAATCTCATCTCGAAGGCTCTGGCCACCAGCCCAGACCTGCCCACTCCGCCGATGATGTACCTCCCGCTGCGGGGGAAGAGTCTATTGAACCATCTTTCCAGCCTATCCGGATCCATCTGGGCGATCAGATGACAGTGATCGACAAAGTCTTGGACAACGGAAAGGTAGTCTTTGCAGGAATCGTTGCAGGTAGTCCCCTCGACACCGGAGAGGATTTCTGTGAACACGGCGTTCAGGAAGGCCATGACCTCCAGCTCGAACTCGGTCCCCATGGGGGAGAGCTTGGACGTAGGGGTATGGTCAGTGTCGTACTTCGTCTTTCCTTCGATCACCAGGATGGATCCTTTATCGTAACCGTCCACGAGCTTGTAGGCGGTCCCGTTCTCGTTTGCGGTGATTAGCCTGATCTCTCCTCCCTGGTTTTTTATGTCCTCGATGTACTTGTTGACCGCAGGAGTTTCTCCCGACCCGGAAACGGCTATCCCCAAGTTGTTTCTGCATGTCAGGAAGTGCTTCTGGACGGGGTCTTCCAGGGTGCAGGGAAAGACGTTCTCGAAGTGGTTGTGAAGAAGCTGGAGGAAGCTGTAGAGGGAAAGGGCGCTCCTTCCTGCTGCCAGCCCGTAGACGAACTTGCTTTTGCCGTCGCGTGCCAGGAACGACGTCAGCGACTCAACGAATAGGTTCACGTTCTCCTGGTCGAGCCGGGATAGCTTCTCTATGAACTGGCACTGGAGTTGGGTAGCTTTATCGAAGGTTTCGCTCAGGCTTGCCATATGAAGACAACTCTGCCGGAGGCGGTGATAAGCCTTTGCTTTCTAGCTGAGGATCTCCATGAGAAGGTCTTCACTCCTGGCCAGCGCGATCTCCTGCGCGATCCTCTTGCCGGTGGAGAGGTCCTTCTCGATGAGGTCGGAGTAGGGGGAACCGTTGATGAATATGTTGGTGCCAGCGACTATCCTGGCGGATATCTCGAAGACCTTGAACTTCAGGTCGTCGGTGACGATCGTTTCCAGGCAGAAGGGTCCTATCATCCCTCCGAAGAGCTTCAGCGAGGTTTCAACCACCCTCTCACCCAGGTCGAAGGCCTTGGGCAGGAGAGACTCTCTCAGGACCATGGGGATGTTTCCGGTCACCACGAAGCTGGGGAATATGCCTGCCTCCTCAAGCTCGTCCACGGATCCTATCCTGAAGATCTCGTCGGCGTTGGATTCTACCCGTCGGTCGATCCCCAGCATCTCCATGATGCCTTTGTTCAGCCTATAACCTTGTGTCCGTATGGGCGAATAGAAATAGTGTATGTAGTACCTGGTTCCCAGTATGAACTCCTGGATGGTGTGGCGCTCTTTTGGGTTCACTTTCTTCAGGTACTCCTCTTTGCTCTTGGATATGAAGAAGCCTTTGCCGCCCTTCGCGCCGTGGTACTTCACGATAACCGGTCGGTTGATATCGTCGGCGCTATTGAACCGCCTGGGCAGGTCGACCCCTGCCTTGCTGAGCCACTCGCGTTCCAGCTCGCGATCGCTTTCCCATGCCAGGGATCTCCGGTTCCCGTAGGTGGGCACGGGCAAGTTCTCGAACCTATCGACGCCCAGATATTCTACCAGAGACCCGTGAGGTATGACTATGGAATTTTCTTCCACCAGACGATCGCTCTCTTCCAGAAGCGCGCCGTAGCTGTCCAGACTGAGAAATGCGTCGGGTTTGGCTAGGGGGAATGCATCGTAAAACTTGGGCGGATCGCCCAAGCATAAGCCCAGCGTCTTAAAACCTTCTTTGCGAGCTGCATGGAATATCTGAAGGCTGCTGTGAGAGCATACGGTGGCGATGGTCAGTTTTTTTGGGTCATATCCATCTAATATTTCTTTGACTTCATCCTTCTCTATCATATTGATGACCTTTTGGAATGGTGTAGCTTGAGCTGCAAGTACATAATACCTTCGATAGGTCGGGGCGGTACGGTCTGGGCGTCAAATAGGTTAAAATATCCTTGGGCTGATCTTCCATCATGCGAGCGTCTTTCAAGAGGGATACCGCAGAGACCAGCGTTGCGGTCTCCTTGGACCTGGAAGGTTCCGGTCGGGCCGAGATCAAGACCGAGATCCCCCTTCTGGAGGAGGTCCTCCTCGTTCTGTCCAGGGCCACCGGCTTTGATATCTGGATCGAGGTCAGGGGTGACACGCCCACAGGAGACCACCACACCGTGGAGGACGTGGCCATCACCCTGGGCGTGGTCCTGGCAAAGCTGGCAGGAGAGGGTATAGGGAGCTCGATGGTGCCCTCGGGAGGGTGCCTGGCCGAGGCCGCTGTCAGGCTGGGCGAGCCCGGCTACTCCGGCGATTTCGAGTTTTTGGCCCGGTCGCTGGATGGTGTGCAGCTGGAGAACATAACCCACTTCATGAGAACGTTGGCTTACAACGGCAACCTCACATTATACCTAAGTGCCGCCGGTGGCGATGACTGGCAGAAGATTGAGGCTCTGACCCTGGCCCTTGGACGGGCCCTGAGAAAGGCCATCCAGAACGGTGCCGCCAGCACCAGAACGTAACTGCATTTTAAAAAAAATTCAGGCTGAGGCGGAGGCTACCTCTGCGGTGGGCGCTCGGATCGCCTCTACGATCGCCTCTGCAAAGGACTGGGATGCTGAGGGCCCCCAACCAGAGATGGTCTTTCCATCTTGGACTACGGGCTGTGCCACGTAGAACGCGCCTCTCTCCTGGATATAATCTATCGGGTTATGGAACCTATCGCTGCCGCATACGGTCGCGTTTTTTCCCTGATAGAGTCCCGCGTTTGCGAGGATCTTCGACGATAGACAGATCCCGCCCACGATCTTATCCTCTTCGCCGGCACTCCTGGCAAGGTTGAGGTAGTCCTCATCGTCGTATAGACGAAGGTCGTCTACCCCCATCCCTCCGATGAAGACCACTGCCACGTACTCCGATGCATCGGCATCGCTGACGTTCAGGTCGACCTCGGCTTCTGCGCCTTCATTTCCCGTGGCCGTATTCACGCATTTGGAGGCCACCAGCACCTCAAATCCTTGATCTTCAAAGTAACTCAGGGGGATGTCGAACTCCGGCTCGTTATAATCCTGCGGGGGGATTGCCATCAATATCCTGTACGATATGGCGGATTCGTTGACTGCCGGTTCATCGTAGTAGTCTGATTCGAGGGTGTCTTCTTCATACGCCTCGTAACCGCCATCATATCCTTCATGTGTTGTATATTCATCTTCATGATATTCATAGTAATCCGCGTATTCGTAGTCTGAACAGGAAACCAATACAAAGTAGCTGCCGTATGTCCCGCAACGGGGGCAATAATTTTCTTCGTCATCCGGATCGAGAGACATAACCTCGCCGAGAGTTGTGATATACTCGATCGCGTCTTCGTCCACTGTTATGTTCAGCCTGGTGACATATCCACAGTAGGGGTTGGGACATATCCAGCAGGTGTACTCCTCATCCAGCCCATCCGGAGCAAGAGCCGGGGTCGAGCACAGTAAGATTATGGAGGCCAATAGCAGAGCGATGGCTTTCATAAGCATTTAACTGTGATTGTTTGCAAATAAATTTATCTGAGTGTCTCAACTAGTTTGAAGGTCCCACGTTCACTCCTATTTTTTCGTACTTTGTAGTGAGGATAACAATCGTGGGAAAAGATTTAAGTCTATTGAAGGTGATGGATGAAGATACTCATGAAGGTGTATGTATGAAGAACTGTATCTCAACTGCGCATATACTAGCGCTGGTATCTGCCCTCCTCGTCTTTACCGTCGGGCTGGGCATCGCCACTGCAGAGGATGGTGGGGAGCTCGTCGTCATAATCTCCAACGCCAGCTGGGTTGATGAATGGGTGGAGATAAACAACGTGGGCGAACGTACCCAAGAGTTGACCAACTGGACGTTGCAGGATGAACAGGACCATGCCTACACGTTCCCGTTTTTCGTCCTGGGTTCTGAAGGTGTTGTGACGGTCCATACGGGGGACGGAAACGACACGAACACCGATCTCTACTGGGGCATGGCAGGTTCTGTATGGAATAACGATGGCGATGTAGCCACATTGGC
>CAYQFP010000046.1:0-10669 GCA_964416865.1 uncultured Methanotrichaceae archaeon | reverse complement strand
CTCACAGAAACCTTATCCCCTCAGGCATCTCGCCGAGTCTCTCCCTGAAAGCCTCCGGCCAGTTCTCGGCATCTAGCCCCTTCTGCGCCAGAAAAGCGCTGGCCCACCTCTCCAGGCCGACGCCGCTGCATCCGCTCCATAGCTGCGCCCCGCTCTGGGCCTTGACGTTGAACCCCGCGGGATACTTGTAGCCGTTGTTGCTCAGGTTCTGAAACTCGAGCCAGTCGCCGTTGTAGGGAAGGAGCGCCTCATAATCTACGGTTCCCGCCTCGTCCAGCTCGGAGAGACCCGCCTTTCCCTCCTGAGCCATGAACCAGGGTGTAACCCAGGCCATGCGCCAGTGCAGCTCCAGGATCTCCTCGAATATCTTATGGTAGCGGTCCTTCAGCTTCTCCGCCTCTTCCTTGACCTGCTCTTGGGTCCCCATCCAGACGATCTCGATCCTGTGGAACTCGTCCACCCTCTCGATCCCGTGAATGCCCCCGCTCTCGTACCGGTGGCTGGTCCCGGAGCGGTCGAAGATCTTGATTGGCAGGGCGTCGTTGGGCAGAGTCCTTCCCTGGAAGAATACCCAGGAGGGCGGACACTGGGCATAACACATTCCTCCGATGGGCTCGCCGATCTTCTCTTTGATCAGCTTCGTTGGAACCTCGCCTGTGACCTTGTAGTAGTCCATAACCTCTTCCCAGTGCACAGGGTCCCTCGTCTTTGGAGGACAGACGTAGTAGATCTCAGGATATACCCCCTGAGCATGCCCGCTCTTCTTCCACACGTCCCATGTCACCAGCTTGGGGAAGATCATCTCCTGGTAGCCCAGAGGCTCTATGATATCCTCCATGACGATCTTCTCCAGCACCCTGAATAGATGGGCGCCCTGGGGGCCGTAGATCCACTGTCCCCGACTGGACCCGTGTTTGATCCATCCCCGGTCGATCATCTCTTTCGTGGGGTCTTTCTCGAACTTGGGCGTCCGTGGGGCGCTCTCCCATAGGAGCTCCCAGTGTTCGGCCTTGCCGCCGTAACCTTCCTGGAGCTTATCGTCCAGGAGGTTGACTATCCTGTCGGGGACGTTATTCTTCAGCTCGGGCTCGCCGATATGGCCTTCGGCCTCGCCCACATCCAGGATCAGCTTCAATACGCCCGCCTGGTGCTCGATCTCTTTGACGTAGGGGATCTTGTGGGGTATGGTCTTCTCAGACTCCACCTCGATCTCGAACTGCTCCACGTCCAGACCCCGGATCCCCACCCGGTACTTCTTGCCCAGAATCGTGGCAAGGGGTTTTCTCAATCTCAGGATCGCGTCGTGAGCGCGGACGTATCTGTCACTCCTTATATCCAGACGGATCTTATCCCCGGACAGCTCCCATCCAACTATCTTCGAGCCCTGCCCCTCGCCGGCACCCTTTTGCAGGATCTCGCCGGCACCGGCACCATCGAAGAATTCCGCGATCTCCTTCTCAGCCTCTCCGGCATCGGCGCTGAGCCTGAAGCTCGCCACCAAGTGGAACCTCATTTACCCATCCTCTCTCTTCAAAACGTCTTCGGCTATCTTTATGTTCATGAGAAGGTCGTCGGCGGTCGCCAGCAGAGTTCCTATCTTCTCCGCGGAGAACTCCACCCTGAATTTCCTATCCCCCTTCTCATCCTCTGAGATCTCCAGCACCATATCGGGCAGGTTGTCGGGATCCAGCGACCTGGCGACATCTCCGGCATGCTCACCCGAAAAGGCCATCCTCGCTCGCATCATTCCTGCGCCTCACGACCGGAGCTTCAACTGTCCGGCGACGATCTGGTCGACACAGCGGATGAACTCTTCCTCTCTTCCCAGGGGCACGGCAGCCCCGCTGGCCACGTTGTGTCCGCCACCGCCGCCGCCCACGCTCTCGGCGGCCTTCTTCAGGGCGATCGAGAGGTCCAGGCCATGGTGGATCAGGAACTTATTCCCGCGGGCGGAGACCTTGACCAGATCTTCGGTCCTGTTGAGGATTATAATGGGTCTGTCTGTATAAAGGTATCTCATCCCGAGACCTGCCACTATGCCCGTGGACTCGATGTCGTCCATGATCGCATACCTGATGTGATCTGTCTCTTGCAAGTGTTCCTGGAAGAGCACCATCTCCGAGAGTATCGCGCGTTTGTAATCTGCGGTTAGCTTCCTGCCCTCGTCCAGCACTCCGTCGTCTCTCATGCAGAGGGAAAGTCCAAGACCGGTCTCACCAGTCTTACCGCAGGAGTTCAGGATCCACATGAACTCAAATGCGTTTTCCACGACTTCTTTTCTCAGCCGGAGGGTCTCCCCGACGATGGAGTCCGCAGCAAAGCTATTCTGCATTAGAATCTTGAGCACCAGGGCGGTTGCGATCCTGGAGAGGTCTTTGCCCCCAAGGCGAGGCAGGTCTCCATGGACGCCCACCTCGTCTAGAAACTCCCTGACCTTCTCCCGATCGCCAGTTATGTCCAAGAGAGGGTCGAGAGACGTCTCCAGAACCAGATTCAGGGGACCGTCTTCCATCTTCAGCCCCGGCCGGGTTTTTATCACAGAGGCTTCCACCGCCTCCTCGAGTATGGCACGGTTTGCCCCTATCATCATCTGCCTGTCACCCAGGGCGCCTACCAGAGCCAGTCCTGCCAGATCGACGTTATCGCCCATCTGGCGGACTACCGAGTAGACGGCTCCCGAGGCACTCAGCTCGAAGGCCCCATCCACTCCCACCAGGTGGGGGTTCACGTGGATGCAGTCCAGCTCGCCCACGGGCCGGTGATGATCGAAGACAAAAACGTCGCCATCCAGGCTGGAGATCAGATCTGGCTTGCCGCTCCCCATATCGCAGAAGACCACCGGCGGCTCGACCAGGTCGAGCACAGATTCGTCGAGTCTCTTGACCAACGTGGTGTGGAAGGGTATGCCTGCTCTCTTCAGGGCGCTGCAGATCAGGCCTGCAGAGGCTATCCCATCGGCATCGTTGTGGGATATCACCCGGACGCTCTCGCAACGCAAGAGCGCGCTGGCAGCAGCCTCTGCCAGCTTATCCAACCGTTTCATGTGACGAGCATCTCGGCAGTCTCGGGCTTGTACCGCCAGTCCACCGGCAGCTTTCCCGTCCTGCGATAGTACTTTGCCAGCCTTCTGATCTTGCTCTCTGTCAGATGCAACGATCGCTTGTTGTGAACATCCTTGTGGTTGTTTCTCATATGCTTCCTAACCCTGATCGCCTTCCGCATAAGGTTGGTAAGGTCCTCGGGAATATCCTGGACCTCGCCCTTCTCGCTCAGGAGTCGGGTGATCCTCTTTCCTAGTATTAGCTTAGAGCTGGGAACTCCGTACTGGTCTCTCAGTACGAGCCCTATCATGCTTGTGGACATGCCGCTATCGTGAAGCCTCATAATGTGTTTTTCGAGTTCTTCTTCGCTCACATCGCACCACTCGGGCGGTGCATCTCTGAAAGGTGGTCTTGATCCAGACGACCCCTTTTTCCTGGTATGCATCCTGGCCATATCAAATCCTCGTTATGATCTCAGATAAAAGACGAAGGCAGGACCACCACCGTTACATGCGATAAAAAACTTGCGCTATGCCCATTTTCCGAGTTCGGTTCACAAAATTCAGAAACTGATTTATATACCATCCTGCATACATTTCATTATGCTTCCAGCCTTCATGGACCCGGTATTCTACCTGCTGGGCGAGGCCGTCTTCGTTCTGGGGGTGGTGATTCTCATCGCCTCCGTGGTGGCGGCGGTCATGATAGGCCACTCCTTCAGGACGGGTCGTATCTTCATGGCCAGGCCTACCCTGATATTCATCATCCTCTTGGAGAGCGTAATCAAGTATCTCTTCAGGGTCTACAAGGCAGACGAATCCGTTGTGGACCTGGTAGGGGTCAGGCTGAGAAACTACATCAACTCCAAGAAGTTCCTGGAGGTTGACCCTGAGGACCGATCGGTCTTCATGCCCCAGTGCGTCCGAAGCGTCGACTGTCCGGCGAAGCTCACCCCTGAAGGGATAATATGCGTGAACTGTGGTCGCTGCGGCGTAGGCGAGGCGAAGTTATTCTGCGAAGAAAGAGGTTACCGGTTCTTCGTCGTCCCCGGGTCCAGCTTCATAAAGAGGATGATCAAGAAGTATCAGCCTCAGGCCATCGTAGGGGTGGGCTGCATGATGGAGATCAAAGAGGGGATCGACCTATGCCACCTCTACGGCATACCAGCAATCGGCGTGCCCCTATCCAAGTCGGGATGTGTCTCCACAATCCTGGATTGGGACAGCTTCTACGAGGTGGTATCGGACGGCGATGGTCATGCCCTGCTGAGAGACGACCTGAAAGATAGCATCGAGACCCTCTGTCCCTCAACCACCGATCGATGACATTTGGGCACTGGACCGCTCCTCCAGGACCCTGAGGGTCTGGCCCAGTTCTTCTATCTCTCTTCCATAACCCGACCAGTTCCCGGTGCGCATATAATCCTGGGCCTGTTCGTAGTGGGTCACCGCCCTCTCGATCAGCTCACCCGTCTCCAGCTCGGCCCTCTCCTTATCTTGTACCGTCTTTTCTGCAGGCTTCTCTCCGAATATCTGAGCCAGGGCTCCCTCGAGCCCATCATCCATGATCACCTGATCACCGTAGACCACGATCACCCGTTTCAGCTCAGGAAACTCGCTGTTCTCCGCCTGGAGGTAGAGCGGTTCTATGTAGAGCAGGCTGTTCTCGATGGGTATGACCAGGGTGTTGCCTCTGATGACCCTGCTTCCCTTCTGGCTCCAGAGGGTGAGTTGCTCGGAGATAATGGTGTCCTGATCGATCTTCGCTTCCACCTGGAGGGGGCCGAAGATCAGCTGATCCTTGGAAAACTTGAAGACCATCAGGCGGCCGTACTCCGGCATGTCAGACTTGGCGCACATCCAGGCGATCATGTTGTTCTTGGAACGGGGGGTGAAGGGTTGTATCAGTATGAACTCCTCGTTCTCGGCCCCGGGGAGCCTCATGATCACGTAGTAGGGTTCCACCGGCTGTTGCACGTTTTCTTGATATATCTCTCTCGGTATATCCCAGGTATCTTCCCGGTTGTAGAAGACCTGGGGGTCCTTCATGTGGTAGTCTCTGTAGACGTCCGCCTGGATCCTGAAGAGGTCGACGGGGTACCTTATGTGGGCAAGGAGTTCGGCGGGCATAGCCTCGACTGGCAAGAATAGGTCTGGGAATATGGATATGTAGGCTTTCAGCAGAGGATCATCATCCACCACATAGTACCTGACGCTTCCGTTGTAGGCGTCCACCGTGACCTTGACCGGGTTTCTGATGTAGTTGAAGTTGCCGACGGGCTCTGAGTAAGGGTAGCGGTCGGTGATCGTATAGGCGTCTATCACCCAGTATAGCCGACCTTCTGCGAATACCATGTAGGGGTCGTCATCATAGGCCAGGAAGGGCGCGATATTATCGACCCGTTCCAGAACGTTGCGGTGGATCAAGATCCTGCTCTGATCGTTTATGTAATCGGTGATCAAGATCTTTAGGCTTCCCAACCGGTAGCTCATGAGAACCTGGGTCAACATGTCGAGTTTCATCCCACCGGTGCCGTTGTAGGTGGTGTAAACGTTCTCGTCGCCCTGGGGGTAGTCGAACTCCTCAAGGTCGGTATCGACCACCACGTAGTCCTTCTGCCCTTCACCGTAGTAGATCTCAGGCCTGGCGATATTTCCGATGGACGACTCCGGGGGGAGGTTTTTGATGTAGAACTCGGGCAGACCGCCCGAGCTCACCTCGTTGGCGGGGCTCATGCAGATCCCGTAGCCGTGGGTGTAGACCAGATGTTGGTTCAGCCAGGTCTTGGCCTGATCCGGAAGCTGCTGTTGGGAGAGCTCTCTGGGTGAGAGCATAACCACTCTTTTCTTGCCGTCTATGGTGTATCGATCCACGTCCACGTCGAAGAACTCGTAGTATAGCCTGATCTCTTGGAGTTGCTTGTAGGTCTTGAGGAGAGGTCTCCAGTCCCAGAGGCGGATATTATCTATGGTGGCGTTGTTTGCCAGAATGTCGTCTCTGGTCAGGTTGTAGCTCACGGGAAACGCTATCTCGTCTACGTCTTCCAGGTCGTAGGCGCGCAGTGTATACTCGATGTTGTGGACCAGGAAGGGCTCTTCCATCGAGATCTCGTTGGGCGCGACTTTGTACTGCTGGATCGCTGTCGGATAGACCGTCCCAAAGGCGGCGGTAGCGACCAATAGGATGCCTGCCAGATACAGAGCCTGGCGAGATTTCCATCCTGCAGCGAAGGCGAATAAGACGATGGCCATCAAGAGGGCCACACCAACGCAAAGGTTCAGTATGGGCAGCTGGGCGTGGATCTCGGTGTAACCTGCCCCGTATACCACGCCAGCGGAGGAGTAGAGGAGGTCGAACCGCTCCAGAAAGTAATGTACTGATAGTAAGAGGAAGAGTATGCCCAAGAGGGCAGAGATGTGCGCGACGACCTTGCCCGGTATCTTCTCCGCGAACTCCTTGGGTTCGTCTCTGAGGAGGGTGGCGTCCATCTGGTCCACCAGGTAGACTCCCATGGTGATGATCAGGTTGATCAGAACCGTGACGAAGATAGCACCCCAGACAAACCGGAGGAATGGAAGGGTGAATACGTAAAACCCCACGTCATTCTGGAATAGGGGGTCCTGTAGATGGAATGACTGGTAGTTGATGGCCAGCAGAAGCGTCTCCCACCCAAACTGCATCACAAGACCGAATATGGCCGATAGTAAAATAACGATCCATATAAGGTACTTGGGTCGATCGGCTATCCTGCTGAGGTTGAGCAGGCTCAACGCCCCGAAGACCACGGCGGCAACAAAAAATAGGGCCAACCTGGTCTCGATAATTGTAGCGAATACGTCTGTGTATCCCACCGTTCCGAACCAGCGCCACTCGGTCAAAAGATATGCTATTTGACTCGAGAATACAAAAAGAAACGCTAGAGCGGCAACGATCCCATATTTGAGTTTCATGACCCTCAACTAAAAATTTAGAAAAAAAATGGTTGCGATTATTCTGGTATGCTAATCGCTTCGGAGGGGCAAGACTCCACGCAGGTTCCACATTCTGTACACTTGTCAGCGTCGACGACTGCGATCTCTTCATCGTTCATGGTGATCGCCTCTTCGGGGCAGTCCTCGACACAGGTTCCACAACCTACACATTCATCTTTATCAACTACAGCTGGCATTACGAATTCCTCCAAGTGTGCCAAAATTGGCGAATTTACTGGTGAGGTGAATATGATATATAACTTTCGTTATGACATATGGGGTAGTGATCGACGCGCGGTGCGCACCAAGATGACCCCATGGCCGCTGGGCTGTGACCGTATCCTTTAAGGCGTGTTACGACGATGAATATTGGGGGAACGTCATGAAGAGCATGGCAATATTATTGAGTATCGCGCTCCTCATCCCAGCCGTCGCGGCCGAAGATACATTTGGCCTGACCGTAGTGGGTGAGGGTGGTGTCGTCGTCCCGGCAGATACGGTATTTGTCACCGTCAGCGCGGTGAGCACCGATGAGAACGTATCTTTTGCCTCTGCGAAGAACGCCGAAGATCTGAACAGAACCATAGAGGCCCTCGTCGACGTCGGTTTCGATAGAGATGGTATTCTGCCTGGTCGCGGCAGAAGCGTCCAGACCATTCGGACCTACGCCAGGACCTACAACGATACCACCTCTGAGACCGTCGCGCAGGAGATCACAAACCGGATCACGGAGCAGGTTACGATCCGGCTGGGTACGGAAGACGACAAGATGCTGGATAGGTGCCTGGAGATGGCAGAGGCAGAGAATGCCAGTGTTGAGATCACTGGGTATGGACTCGGCGACGCCGGGCCAGCGAAGGTCCAGGCGCGCAGGAAGGCAGTCGAAGACGCGAGATATAACGCAGAAGAACTAGCGTCTGCCGCAGGGTTGAAGCTGGGCAAGACCGTGGATATCTACGAGCCGTCGCCTCCTCGGGTACGCAGCCTATACACCGACTGGGATTCGTTCGGACCGTGGATGATGAACGCCGTCGAATGGCCGTCTTCTCATATGTATCATAGCACCAACAGAGCGACCCGAACGGAAGAATCGGGCATGGTCGAGGTGATATCTCGCGTCGTGGTGACCTACGAGGTATCTCCGTAATCCGATAAACTGCCCATTACCACATCTTAACCTTTCAGGAAGCTCTTCATCAGATCGGGAAGAACGCCGGGTTTGGCCAAGAGCACGGCGAAGAGCGCAGAGAGTGTCATCATTGCCGATGACCCGCCCAGGCCCGGTTTATTCTCCGCCAGGCCCTTGGTCAGAGCGTCGATATCTTCGTCGCTCATGTTGCGGAGGGTCTCCAGGCAGGCCCTGCCTGTGCGAAACTCCCAGTAGAACTCTTTTGACCAGCGTTTCTTGTACCGGGATAACGCCTCCCTGGAGACATCACCCGAGATCATTGCCTGGGCGGCGACGGTCCCGCATATATCACCGGCGCGCATGGAGTAGACCATCCCGCTTTGACCGGCGGCGCTGCCCACCACCATCAACGAAGAAGAGACGACCTCGCCGGGAAGGGTGGCTATGGGGTCGCCGCCACGGTTCAAGGCGACGATCTTCAGGTCGTCTGCGTCCGGGTACCGGTCCGACTTGTACCTTTTGAACTTTTGTATAAAACCGTCTAAAAAGGGTCTCACGTCTTGGCCATGTCCTCTGACGAAGACGCCCAGGGTGGCCCGGTCCCCGCCGCCTGGTGAGAAGGTGGCCTTCCAGCCGGGCGCCAGGCTGCCGATCCAGTACTCGAAGAACCTCTCCTCACCGAGGCCGGGGAGCTCCACCTGGGCTTCCAGGGCCCAGGCTACATCTTCCGGGTGGCGCATGGGAGATAGCCTTGCACCTCTGGCCAGCATCGAGTCCACGCCGCCAGCGTCGATGACCACCCCTGCCCGGATCTCGCCCTGGTCGATCTCGTCCCATCCCCTGAACTGGTCGATCCTCGGCTCTCTTCTATCGGGGTCTGGATGGCCGATCTTCACCAACCTCTCGCCGTTCAGCAGTTTCGTCTCTTTTGCTTCACCCCTGAGAATATGGACCCCCAACAGCTCGGCTCTTCTGAGATGGATCTCGTCAAACCTGGCCCGGTCGATGAACCTGCCCGGTGTGGGGATCTCAAGGCGGTGGCCCGCAGGCGATATTATGCGCATCCCGTCCAGGTTGTGGAGGACGTAGCGGTCGTCTACTTCAAAGCCGACCTTCTGCACCATCCCGTCGAAGAACGTGTTGGCCGGGTGGTCGAGGCAGCCGAAGTCTTTGTCCAGGAGGGTCACCTCAGCACCGGCCAGGGCGGCCGAGGTCGCCGCCATGATCCCTGCGGGAGAGGCGCCCACCACCAGTACGTCACAGTTCACGCCCAAAGAATGCACGGGGGTGGTGATGAAGCTTTCCTTTGGGGCAATTTCAAAGAGATGTCATCGATGGTTTAATGATGGGAGAGGACTATTGGAAGGGGTTGTTCTTAAGAGAACTCTCCTGAGCGAAAGCATGATTTATAGGAGGTTTTAATGGTCCACTCGTCGAACTATCGAGGACAGGTTCCGTCCCTAGAAGAGATATTGCAGATTCTCAGACAGCAGATGCCGGAGCTGTCCAGGCGATACAGGGTGAGATCTCTGGGCGTCTTCGGTTCGTATGTTCGAGGCGAGAGCAGAGGGGATAGCGATATCGACATTCTCGTAGATCTGGAGGAGCGATCGCTGACCCTTCTCCAGTTCATTGCCTTGGAGAACCATCTAAGCGATCTATTGGGTGTGAAGGTGGATCTGGTGGAGAGGGATGCCCTCAAGTCTGCCATAGGTCGTCACATCTTGGAGGAGGTCCAGCCGGTATGATAAAGGGGTCGCGGGAGTACGTGGACCACCTCCGAGATATAATTTATGCCGCGGAAAGGGCGAAGAGTTTTGTGGAGGGCATGGATTACGTTGCCTTCGAGGCGGACGAGAAGACCACCTTTGCAGTCGTCAGAGCGCTGGAGATCATAGGCGAGGCTACAAAAAAGATTCCTCCTGAGGTACGCCAGGAGCACTCCGATGTACCATGGCGCGAGATGGCGGGGATGCGTGACAAGCTGAGCCACGATTACTTTGGTGTGGACCTTTGGCGGGTGTTTGAGACGGTGCGTCAGGATATTCCGCCTCTGCTCGCTTCCCTTCAGAGGATTGTTCAGGATCTCGAAGAGAGCTAGCAGACCCGATGGATTGGGATCTCAACCTTCCCGGCCGTAGCCTCAAGGCAATTCATCCATCTATGATCTCGATGAGAAAAAAGTGTAAGTAGAGATACAGAAGGAATATAGTAGAGCAGGAAGAAAGGTGTCATTAGATCATGTCCAAGCTCAGGCAGGATAACGGGGATGACCATCCCGAGGCGGCCAAGAAGCATCTTGAAGATTCCAAGGTGTTGATGACGGCAAAACGCTACGATGGGGCGGCTTACCTCGCAGGTTATGTTGTAGAGTGCTCCTTCAAGACGATGATCCAGATTGAGGGCGGTGGAGCGCAATATACCCATGACTTGAGTGAACTTAGCAGGACGGCCCTATCTCTGGTTGCTATCCCTAGGGCTAAGACGGCCAGATATGCACCGAGGAATGACTTGTGTAGCACTTTATG
>CAYQFP010000045.1:0-10816 GCA_964416865.1 uncultured Methanotrichaceae archaeon | reverse complement strand
CCCTTCCTGGTGGCGGCATCGATGTCGATGTTGTCAACCCCTACGCCCGCCCGCCCGACGACCTTCAGGTTCTCTGCGGCTTCGATTACCTCGGCGGTAACCTTGGTACCGCTCCGGATGGCCAGTGCATCGTAATCTTTAATCCGCTCGATCAGTTCTTCTGGGGTGAGGTTGGTCATCACGTCAACCTCGGCCTCGGTCTCCAGTTTCTTGACGCCCTCTTCGGAGAGGGGATCGCTGACAAGAACTCTCATGATATTCTCCTCCATTGGTCTGCAGAGATGTACAGGCATTTTATCTTTTCGTCGCGGTGAGATCTAGACTCGATGAGTCTCCAGACAGAAGAAAAATGTTAAATAGATATAAGTCGTGGCAAAATACAATCAAATATAGGGTATGTGGTGGGTTATATGAGATATCTTGTCTGTCTTTTGGTTGCGTTCCTCGTCCTAGCCCCGCTCGCCTTCGGTGAGGTAGGGAACGCAGAAGGGTCCGGGGCCCCCTCATCGGGCTTTCCTGCACTCCCCAATCCTAGTTCGGAGGGTATGATGCCCTTCGACCTGGATCTGACTGCGCCGGAGTATACATATTCTGGCTGGGATTATGGATCGTCGGGTTACGAGGCTTATCCAGGCGGATCTTCAGGCTATGGTGGTCATCCCCTTGAGTTTGCCGAACCGGCGCCCTACCCAGGTTGTCCCGAGGAACCCGGTGCATCGCCTGGATGTTGCGGGTTCTGGTACACCGGCATGGCGGCCTCGCAAAGCAATACGTACTACGCACAGACCTGGCCTCATGGCCTCAGCACCGTGGCCAGCGTACGGTGTGGAGATTGGATGCCGCTCGGGTCCAGGATCGGAACGCCTGGAACCTATTGGTCCTTCGAGTGGACCCTCGGAGATTCTTACCACGGGTGGACGCCCGATATCAAGAACTTCGGGTATAAGAACTTTGGATGGTATACCTCCTGGTTCCGCAGCAGCACACCTGGTTGGCACCTGCTCTGCTACTACTGCAACGACTGGAGTAATTACGTATACATATACGTCAAGCCGTATCACTGATCTTGGACCAAGAGGCGATCTCTTTATATACAGTAAGCCTCGGTCTACTCAGGAGTATTTCCTGGAGGATGTTTATTGGCTAGAAGGTCACAGAAGCGGTCTGAAGGTAGGAAGGCGGTCAAGCAGTGGTATAAGGTAATGGGCCCCGAGATGTTCGGAAATTCTCCGGTGGGCGAGACCCTTACCAACGACCCGAACAAGCTCATGGGGAGAGTAATCGAGACCACCCTCGGAGAGTTGACAAACAACTTTTCCAAGCAGAACATCAAGCTCAAGTTCAAGATAGACAACGTCGGTGGCGACGCCGCCTACACCAAGTTCGTGGGTCACGAGCTGACCACCGACTACATCAGGTCTCTGGTCAAGAGGAGGACGTCTCGCATCGATACCATCGTCGATGTCACCACCACAGACGGCTATAAGGTGAGGGTGAAACCCACCTGCTTCACCATCAAGAGGGCGAGGTCCAACCAGGTGAAAAGCATCAGGGGGATCGCAAAAGAGATCATCCTGGAGAGGGCGGGCAACCTCGATTTGAACCAGTTCATGCAGGAGGTCGTTTTAGGCAGGCTCTCTCTGGACATCTACAAGAACGCTAAGTCGATATATCCTCTGAGGCGGGTCGAGATCCGGAAAACACAGATCCGCGCGGAGCCTGTCGCCTCATGAGGATCATAGGCTTCTTCGGAAAAGGTGGCACCGGCAAGACCACGCTGACCGCCCTCTTTCTCCGTGAGCTGGTCAAGCGAAGAGGGGGCGAGATCCTGGTTGTGGATGCCGACCCCAACGAATGTCTGGCCAGCGTATTGGGTGTGGATCGGTCGTCTCGTATCTCCGATATGCTATTGAAGTACAAGAGACAACGAGAGCAGAGCCCTGAGCTCACAGGTATCGACATATTTCAGAACTTCTTCGATACCCTCTTGACAGAAGGCGAGCAGGAAGGCTACGATATGCTGATCATGGGTCGTGGCGAAGGCACAGGCTGCTACTGTGCCGTGAACGATCTTCTCCAGGCGGTCTTCGCCAAGACGATCGATGACGAGTACTACGATTATCTACTCATGGACTGCGAGGCAGGAGTGGAACACATCGCCCGGAAGACCTCGACCAAGATCAACGACGCTGTAATCGTTACCGACGCCAGCAAGGTCAGCCTCGACACCCTGGAGCGGATAAAGGCCGTAGTCTCCGAGGTGGGTGCAAGGATCGAGACCTACTACGTGGTAGCAAACCGATGCAGGCCGGATATGCTGAGTCGGGTTGAGGAGACTGCGGAGCGTTTGGGGTTCAAGTATCTAGGTGCCCTTCCCGACGATCCGAACCTCGCCGAGATCGCCTACGAAGGAAAGACTGTCTTCGACCTTCCAGAAGACTCACCTGCGGTCCAGGCGGTCGAGAAGTTCCTATTCGACGAGTTCGTCACCTGAAATTTGGTGATATCATGAAACCGAACCGATCGATCTCGTTCTTGCTTGCTGTCTCTCTCCTGGCCCTGTGTGCAGGCTGCTTGGACCAGGCGGACCAGGAGCCCGAGAGCATCCAGGAAAGCCCGTACGAGAACCTCGAGGTGACCATAACATCGCCTTCCACGGGATCGATCTTCTCTGGTGACGAGAAGATAATCTTCGACTCCACGGTAAAAGGCGGGCAGAAGCCCTATACCTACGTCTGGAGCTCGGCCCTGGGCGGGGTTCTGTCAAAAGAGAAGTCTTTCAAGACGCGCCCATCCGAGATTGATAAGGGCACCTACGTAATCGTCCTCAAAGTCACCGATTCCTCCGGATGCGGGGAACAGGCCAGCATCACGATTACCGTTCTGTGATTCATAGCATCGCCTCGTCGAGGGCCTCGCCACACCGGCAAGACCGCACCTTTGGTATCTTGGGCAGAGCATCGGAGATTATATCTCTCAGCCGGTCGATGTTCTCGGCCATCTGGTCCAGAACCTCGGTGATGGTCAGAGCGTCTTTCTTCATCCCTGCGGCGACGTTGGTCACCACGCAGATCGTGGCGTAACAGAGCCCCAGTTCCCTGGCCAGAACCACCTCAGGATAGCCGGTCATGCCCACCACATCTCCAAAGTTTCTGATCATCCCTATCTGAGCAGGCGTCTCCAGATGAGGGCCTTCGGTGCAGACGTAGATCCCGTCGTGGGGCTCCATTCCTGTGGCCTTTATTCCCTCCTTGAGCGCAGACCTGAGCTGGGGACAGTACGGGTCTGTCATATCCACGTGTACCGCCCTATGCTCGAAGAAGGTCGCTGGCCGTGACCTGGTGAACTCCACGAAGTCGTGAGGCACGACAAAGCTGCCTACCTGGTGCCAGGACATGGTTCCCACGGTGTTGGTGGATATGACCCGTCTTGCGCCAAAGCTCTTTGCCGCACAGAGGATGGCCCTGTAGTTCACCCTGTGAGGTGGCAGGTGGCCTTCGCCATGACGGGGTATGAATAGAACATCTCTTCCCGCCAGGGCAACTTCCTTGGCTTTCACCTCACCGTAGGGGGTTTCTACGGATACCTCCTCACCTTCCAGGCCGATCCCCACCCCGCCGATCACAGCGAGATCCGCTCTCATGTCTTCGACAGGGGGTCCGACGCTTAAAGCACTTTTCCAGGAATATTCGAAATACGATGCACAGATACAGCGAAACCTACATAAGGACACATGAAGGCTGTTGCCTGGGATGGACCGGTTTCTTAAATAACCCCTTTGAGGAGATATCTGATGGAGTTTACCGCACAGCAGAAGTACGAGTTCAAGCGTGTGCTCGAAGATCTGAGAAGCAAGACGGGCAGAGGGACGGAGCTAATCTCGCTCTACATCCCGCCAGACAAACAGATATTCGACGTCACCTCTCAGCTACGGGACGAGCTCGGCCAAGCCTCAAACATCAAGTCCAAGCTAACGCGCACCAACGTTCAGAGCGCGCTCGATTCAGCGCTGTCCAGGCTCCGCTTGATCCCGAAATCGCCCAAGAACGGCGTGGTCCTATTCATCGGAACCGTCGACGTGGGAGGCAACAGGACCAACATGTACAACAAGGTTCTGGAGCCACCCGACCCCATCATCACCTACAGGTACCATTGCGATTCTACTTTTCTCCTCGATCCCCTGGAAGATATGCTGGCCGATAAGAAGACCTTCGGCCTGATAGTCCTCGACCGACGGGAGGCCACCGTGGGCATCCTGAAGGGAAAACATATCGATACCTTCAAGCATCTCACATCCTCCGTTCCCGGAAAGCAGAGGAAGGGTGGTCAGAGCAGTAGGAGGTTCCAGCAGCTCAGGCTGATAGCGATCCACGACTTCTACAAAAGGATCGGCGAGGCTGCCAACAATGCTTTTCTTCCAATCGATCATAAGGACCTCCAGGGGGTACTGGTCGGCGGGCCTTCGCCCACCAAGGAGGAGTTCGTAGGTGGCGAGTTTCTCCATCATGAACTTCAGCAGAAGATACTGGGCGCCATGGACGTGTCCTACACCGACGAGTCGGGTCTCCCCGAGCTGGTGAATTCTGCCCAGGACCGGCTCTTGGACCTGGAGTTGACCCAGGAGAAGCTGGTCATGAGGCGATTCATGACGGAGCTGGTCAACGATAAGGGCCTTGCCTCCTACGGGGAGAATGAGGTCAGAGAGAATCTCCTGCTGGGTGCGGTTGATACTTTGCTCCTATCTGAGGATCTGCGCAAGACCCGTGCCCGGATCGAATGTACAAGCAGCAGTTGTAACTTCTCAAAGGACGTTATCAGGTTGCCTGCGGCGCCGCCGCCTGGAAACTGCCCCAGTTGCGGTTCTTCCTCGATAGTCGTCGATGAGGTGGATCTCGTAATTGACCTATCCAACCTGGCAGAACAGAGTGGGGGCAAGGTCAAGATAATATCTTCGGACTTCGAAGAGGGTGCCCAGCTCTACAAGGCCTTCGGCGGGGTGGCGGCCATCCTGCGGTACAGGACCAGTAACATTTAAGCTTGGATGTGTCTGAGGCGCAACTTAATATGGAAATGATAGAGGTGTCGGTCTTCACCGCGGTGAAACCCACCGAAAGTATGGATAAAGTGGTCGGGGCCTTGGAGAACATATTTCCCGGCCTGACCCCGGTGATCGAAGATGATTACATCAAGGCCACAGGCGGCCTGGAAACTCTGAGAAACTTCCATCGGCTGCTGAGAGAAGAGCGCATACTGGACGCCGCCAGGTCGGTGATGCTCAGAGGGCAGATCGGAGGCGCTGTCTTGTTCAGGCTGAGCAAGCAGGCAGCCGCCGCCGGGAGGATAAACTTCCCGCCGGCGGAAGAGCCCCTGGGGTCGGTACATGTCCAGATCAAAGGGCACGATCGGCTGATCGACTGGCTGGCACCCGAGACGGCGGAGGGAAGGCCGATAGAGGAGATCGAACTGGATGACCATGATTAGTTTCTCGTCGAGCGCGCTGGTGGACAGACCCTTCGACTGGGCCTATGAGCTGGAAGATCTCGGGTATTCCGGCTGGGAGATCGTGAACGAGGGCAGGCAGAGGCTGACCCCGGAGACCTTGAACCTGGCCAGAGAGATCTCAGATACCACCAGCCTGGAGATCACCATCCACCTGCCCTACTCTGACCTGAACCTGGCCAGCATGAACCAGCCTATCCAGGAGGAGTCGGTGAGGCAGACGAACGCATGTCTCGACCTGGCATCCGAGTTCGGTCGCCTGGCTGTGGTCCATCCCGGCCATCTATCGCCCCTGGGCAAGCAGATGCCCGACCGGGCCTGGGAACAGAACATCCAAGGGTTGCAGCGGATATGCGATCATGCCGCCGATCTGGACATGGTTGTGGCGGTGGAAAACATGCCGAACATAGGGTCGCTGCTGGGCAGGACGCCGGGGGAGATTTTGGGGATGCTGGAGAACGTGAACCGGGATAACCTCGGTTTTGTCTTCGACGTGGGTCATGCCAACACCAACGACAACGTGGACCAGTTCCTGGAGATCAAAGATAAGATAATTCACGTCCACGTCCATGATAACCATGGTGAGAGAGACGAGCATCTTCCCATCGATTGGGGCACCGTAAACTGGGAGAAGGTGATCGGTGTGCTCAACGGCTATTCCGGTCGATTCATAACCGAGTCCCGGTCCCTCGTCGAGGGCGAGAAGAGCGTGAGAAAGCTGAAGCTGTACAGGGGCCGGTGCTGAGATGTCTCCCTTTGACGACATAGCTCAGGATCTCACCTCGTACTTCGATGCCAAGGACCTGGCTCGTGAGAGATCGCTTCGTCTCTCCAGGACGATAATCAGAGATTGCGGCGCTGCTATCAGGTCCGTACATCGAGAGGAGTTCGAGCAGGCGGGGAGGCTCATGGACAGGGCAGGTGCCGCCCTGGATGAGATAAATCTCCTGCTAGATGGTCATCAGGACGTCCGCTATGCCGGGTTCGTGGGAGATGCAGGGCAGGAGTACGCCGAGGCAAGGATAGTATACTCCATAATAACCGCCCAGAATATACCCGGTCCCGACGAGATCGGAGTAGATATGGCCAGCTACCTGACCGGCCTGGGTGACGTTGTCGGCGAGCTGAGACGGCATATACTGGACCTGATTCGCCGGGGTAGGCCCGAGGAAGGCGAGGCCTGCCTGGCGACCATGGAAGATATCTACCATCTTCTGATGGTATTCGACTATCCCGACGCCATCACCCGAGGGTTGAGGCGGAAGAGCGACATGGCCAGATCGTTGCTGGAGAGAACCAGGGGCGATTTGACCAACGCCATGGGGCAGAAGAAGCTGGAGGTCCGGCTCCAGAAATTGGAGGACAAACTTAAAGAAGCCGATCACAGACTCTGACCCATGAAGTTCGATCCAGCCCAGATAAGAGAGGCTGCCAACGAGGACTTCGATGCCGCCTGGCAGCAGGGAACGAAGTTTGTCGAGAAACCTGTCCTGAACGATTGCTATCCTAGACGCGCCTATCGTTACGGGACGCCTCACCCCATATTCGATGTCATCCACCAGCTGAGAGAAGCCTACCTCCGGCTCGGTTTCGACGAGGCCATGAACCCCTTGATAGTGGAAGACCAGGAGGTGTACAAACAGTTTGGGGGCGAGGCCCTGGCGGTGCTGGATCGTTGTTTCTATCTAGCAGGGCTTCCCCGTCCCGATGTAGGCATATCCGATGACCGGGTCAGGTCGATCGACGAGATCCTGGGCCGGGAACTCTCCGCCGACGATGTGGAGACGATACGCCAGATCCTCCACGGCTACAAGAAAGGGACCGTGGAGGGGGACGATCTGGTCCAGGAGATTGCTCAGTCGCTGGGCGCGTCCGACGCTTTGGTCTCCACCCTTCTGGAGAAGGTCTTTCCCGAGTTCAAAGATATCAAGCCCGAGCCCACCACCAGGACCCTTCGCAGCCACATGACCTCCGGTTGGTTTTTGACCCTGTCTGCCATCCACCAGAGGTCGAAGCTGCCGGCGAGACTATTTTCCGTCGACAAGTGTTTCCGGCGGGAGCAGTCGGAGGATGCAGCCAGGCTGATGACCTACCATTCGGCCAGCTGTGTGATCATGGACGAGGAGATCGCAATAGATGACGGGAAGGCGGTAGCCGACAGCCTTCTTAGCCAGTTCGGGTTTGAGAAGTTCAAGTTTCTGCCAGACGACAAGAGGAGCAAGTACTACGTGCCCGGTTCCCAGATCGAGGTCTACGCCTACCATCCTGGCCTGGTGGGGTCGAGCACCAAGTACAGCACCGGATGGGTGGAGCTGGCCACCTTCGGGATCTATTCTCCCACGGCTCTCTCCAAGTACGATATACCCTATCCTGTGATGAACCTGGGTCTGGGCGTTGAACGGATCGCCATGATCCTCCACAACGCTTCCGACGTTAGGGCTCTCTCTTATCCACAGTTCTACGCTCCCTGGAGCATATCGCCCAGGAAGATGGCCCGGATGATCGAGGTGGACGCAACGCCGATCACCGCCGAGGGCAGAGAGATCGCAGAGGCGATCGTCCTGACCTGTCTGGAACATGGCGATGCACCTTCTCCCTGCGAGTTCCAGGCCTGGGAAGGGACGCTCTACGGGCACAATGTGGTGGTCTCTGTGGTGGAGCCAGAGGAGAATACTAAGCTCTGCGGACCTGCATACCAAAACGAGGTATTGGTCTACAAGGAGAACATCCTGGGGGTGCCAAGAATACCCAAGTGGGAAGAGGCGTTCGAAGACGGTGTGTCCACCGGGATAAGGTTCATCGATGCATTTGCCGAACTCGCTTCTCGCGAAGTCGAGGTTGCAGCATTGCGATGCGAGGGCGCAGAGACCAGGGTGAGGATAGTGCGGGGGCCGGGAGATGTGAACCTCAGGGTCGATCCTGCCCTGGAGCGGTACATCACCGGCTACAAACGGAAGATAGATGTCAGAGGGCCTGTCTTTACCACGGTGAAGAGCGAGGTTCTGGACTGAGGTGCGTCCGATATGAGAACGCCATATTCTAACCTGGAGGATAAGAGGGCTGCCGGAGAGGCTGCGGCAGACCTGGTGCAAGACGGCATGGTCATTGGTCTTGGAACGGGGTCTACCGTCGCCTGGACCATACGGCGGATCGGAGAGATGGGGGACGGGGATGGGGACGAAGACGTAGGGATCGATATTCTTGGGGTTCCCACATCTTACCAGGCCCAGGAGCTGGCCATCTCTTGTGGCGTACCTTTGACCACTCTGGAACAGCACCCGGTGCTGGATCTGGCCATAGACGGGGTAGACCAGATCGATCGCAACCTGGTGGCCATAAAGGGCGGCGGAGGGGCCCATGCACGGGAGAAGGTGGTATCTTGCTCGGCTCGGTGGTTCGTGATCGTGGCCGACGTCTCCAAGCGCGCAGAGGTTCTGAGCGTGCCTGTGCCCCTGGAGGTTCTGCCCATCGCCGCCAACCTGGTGGAACGTCTGGTGAAGAAGATGGGTGGCGTGCCAAAGATACGCCAGGCCAAGATGAAGGACGGACCTGTGATCACCGATAACGGGAACCTGGTGATCGATGTCGATTTCGGGATCATAGAGGGCCCCAAGGGCCTGGCGTCAGAGCTCTCCGCTCTTCCGGGCGTTCTGGAGCACGGCATATTCGATAACGTGGACCAGCTCGTTCTTGGTCCGGGAAAGGTCATCGATCGCAGGTGAGAGTGAGAGACGTGAGAACCATCTGGTGGGACGACGGCATCTGGATGATCGACCAGACCCGGCTGCCTGCCGAGCTGGTGACGATCAAGATCGATTCCGTCCAGGACCTCTGCGAGGCCATCCTCACCCTTCGGATCAGAGGAGCGCCCGCATTGGGCGCGGCCGGAGCCTATGGGGTGGCCCTGGCAGCGATCTGTTCTCGTTCGATCGCGCCGAAAGACCTTCTGGGAGATCTCGATCGTGCCGGCGATATTATCAAGAGTACCAGGCCCACCGCGGTGAACCTGTCCTGGGGTGTGGACCGGGTCAGAGAGGCGGTGGCGGGCGCGGATGATGCTGACGCTGACGCCGACGAGATCAGAGATACTGCCTTGAAGGAAGCGGAGCGCGTGGCAGACGAGGATGTCGCCGTCAACAGGGCTCTGGGCGATATCGGCGCCGAGCTCCTGGAAGACGGTGACTGCGTATTGACCCACTGCAACGCTGGCAGGTTGGCCTGTGTGGACTGGGGCACGGCCCTGGGGGTGATCAGGTCTGCCGTTGCGCAGGGGAAGGATATCAGGGTCTACGCCTGCGAGACGAGGCCTCTCAACCAGGGAAGCAGGCTGACCGCCTGGGAGCTGATGGAGGACAAGATCCCGGTGACCCTGATCTGCGACAGCATGGCGGGAATGGTGATGCGCCAGGGTTTGGTAAACAAGGTTATCGTGGGCGCCGATCGGATCACCTGCGATGCAGTCTTCAACAAGGTGGGGACATATGCTCATGCCGTCCTGGCCAAAGAGCACGGGATTCCCTTCTATGTGGCCGCGCCGCTTTCCACCTTCGATCTGGATCGGAGGGAGGAGGATATAGTCATCGAAGAGAGAGAGCCAGACGAGGTCAGGTGGGCGGGCGGCGTTCGGCTGGCGCCGTCGAATGTGAAGGTCTACAACCCAGCCTTCGATGCTACGCCTCTGGATAAGGTGACCGGTATCATAACCGAGAAGGGGGTAGTCGGGCGGTCGGATATGGTGCGGGGATTTCCACAGCTTGTATCTGGAACTTGGCCATAAGATTTGTCACTATGCAGGATCTTCAAACGGATCTTTGCTATAATTTTTATTGAGTTATAGGATGGTCTCATGAGCCAGGATCACAGCGATTCTCCCGGCCTTCAACGAAGAGATCTCCATCGGCAGCGTGGTGCTTCGTGCCAAGAAGTTTGTCGGTCGGGATCGGTATGGGGCCGACTTTTCTACAGGGTTTTTATCATGGAGAAAGTCTTCATTTCGGGTCAATACTGCTGATGATATTGCTGACGTTGATAGGATCTTTTATGGCGCTCACAGGGATTATTCTACACACATCTCAAAGAAGTCAATCTGCGGGGTTCCGTCAAGAAAATGTTCGCTTACGCTCACATTTACTTGTGCACATAAAGTTATACTTTATGTACAAGAACATAAAGAGCAAGATCGTGGTCGAGCGCGGCCAGATCGTCAAAATCGGAGGGTAAAACCGCGAATGAACGCGAATGAACGCGAATTAAAAGAAAATATGTAACTACTCAGGTATGTTGATTGGTCTCCCGATTGCGATCCTGTACTTTCTGG
>CAYQFP010000044.1:0-11587 GCA_964416865.1 uncultured Methanotrichaceae archaeon | reverse complement strand
CTATAAGGTAAGGTGTGTGGGACGTGAAAGAGATTCAGCTCAAAGTGACCAAGGCCTACCCCAACGACTCGGCACGGGGGATCGCCAGGCTCGATCCCAACTCCCTGCTCGCGCTCCGACTTTCTCCGGGAGATATAATCGAGCTCGAGGGTAAGAAAGTCACCGCTGCCAAGGTCTGGCGTGCCGACCGACAGGACTGGAGCCAGGATTACATCAGGATTGATGGGTTCACCAGGCACAACGCAGGCGTGGGGATAGGTGACTCGATCAAGATAAGAAAAGCCGGTAGCTGCGAGGCCGTTCGGGTGGTACTATCTCCTCCGGTCACTTCCCAGATGTACTGCGGCGAGGGAGTGGCCGAGCAGATCAAGAGACAGGTCCTGAAAAGGCCCTTGGTCAAGGGGGATGTGCTTCCCATAATGAGCTCTGCCGGTCATCCTTTCGTAGGAAGGATGGAAGCCATACCCTTGATGGTCACGGACACCGAGCCCGGCGGTGTGGTGGTGGTCTCCGACGAGACTGAGACGATCCTGTTGGATAAGCCTTCCGGTTTTTACTCTTCTATGGAGGCCACGGGCATCACTTATGAGGACATCGGCGGTCTGAACAACGAGGTGCAGCGGGTAAGGGAGATGATCGAGATGCCGATGAAGCATCCCGAGATCTTCCAGAAGCTAGGCATAGAGCCGCCGAAAGGTCTTCTTCTCTACGGTTCACCGGGAACGGGCAAGACTCTCATCGCCAAGGCGGTGGCCAGCGAGAGCGGTGCCAACTTTCTCTCCATAGCCGGTCCCGAGATCATGTCCAAGTACTATGGAGAGAGCGAGCAGAGACTGCGAGATATCTTCGAGGATGCAAAGGAGAACTCGCCCTCGATCATATTCATCGACGAGCTGGACTCCATAGCTCCCAAGAGAAACGAGGTAATCGGCGAGGTGGAACACAGGGTGGTGGCCCAGCTTCTTAGCATGATGGACGGCCTGAAGGATAGGGGCCAGGTGGTGGTAATAGGTGCCACTAACAGGGTGGACGCCATCGACTCCGCCTTGAGACGGCCGGGCCGGTTCGATCGGGAGGTCGAGATCGGGGTGCCTGATAGGAACGACCGGCTGGAGATCCTCAAGATCCACGTCAGAAACATGCCCATCGAAGAGACGGTGGCGCTGAAGACGCTGGCCGAGCGGACCAACGGGTTCGTGGGTGCAGATATGAGCGCCCTGTGTAAAGAAGCGGCGATGAAGGCCGTGAGGCGGTACCTGCCAGATATGGGGATGGAGGACGAGATACCCAAAGAGATGGTAGACAAGATGGTGGTGACTGCCGAAGATTTTGAGAACGCCCTGAAGGAGATCGAGCCCAGCGCCATGAGGGAGGTTCTTCTGGAGATATCCGATGTCAGATGGGGTGATGTGGGCGGTCTCGGTCTCATCAAGCAGGAGATAGTCGAGTCTGTGGAGTGGCCTCTAAGAAAGCCCGAGAAGTTCGAGAAGATGGGCATAAAACCACCCAAGGGGGTTCTCCTCTACGGTCCGCCGGGAACAGGCAAGACCCTGATAGCCATGGCGGTAGCAAACGAGACCAGCGCCAACTTCATCTCGGTGAGGGGGCCTCAGCTTCTCTCCAAGTGGGTGGGAGAGTCCGAGAAAGCTATCAGGGAGGTCTTTAGGAGAGCGAGACAGGTCTCCCCGGCGATTGTATTCTTCGACGAGCTGGACGCCATAGCTCCTATGAGAGGTTCGGAGGATGGACACCGGACCTCAGAGAGGGTGGTAAACCAGCTTCTATCTGAGCTGGACGGTATCGAGATGCTCAAAGATGTGGTGGTGATGGCCGCCACCAACCGGCCAGATATAATAGATTCTGCGCTCCTCAGGTCAGGTCGGTTCGATCGGCTCTTGTTCATAGGCCCTCCCGATAAGGAGGGGCGCTACGAGATCCTGAAGATACATACATCGAAGATACCCACCAGCGATGATGTTAGCCTGGAAGAGCTGGCCGAGCTGACGGAGGGTTACGTGGGCTCGGATTTGGAGGCTCTCTGTAGGGAGGCGGTGATGCTGGCCATGAGAGAAGAAGTGGATGCGAAGGATGTGGAGATGAGGCATTATCGCGAGGCTCTGAAGAAGGTCAGGCCTAGTACCGAGGAGAGCATGGCCAGCTATTACGAGCGGATCAATGAGAGGCTCAAGGGCGGGGTGAAGGTGGATCCCAGGTATTATGTTGGATACAGGTGAAACGGGTACCGGTGAAACGGTGTCTCGGTTATACGCTACCAGTCTGGGGGGGATGAAGGTAGTCAACATGGACGGCATGGTGATAGGCGAGCTGGAGAACATAATCCTGGATATGAAGACCGGGAAGCTGGTCGATCTGGTGGTGAAACCAAACACCAAGGTTCGCGAGAACAGGCGCCGGGATGATGGCAAGTTTGTGCAAATCCCCTTCGAGGCCGTCTATGCCATAAAGGAATACATCGTGGTGGATGAGAAGAGATGAGTCGGCTCCGAGTCCACACTCATCATCATCATCATCATCATCATCAGTTTTATTCTGTCCTCTTGAACAACGGGCATAGAAATATATATCCTGCCGTATCAGACGATATTCCATCAGAGCCGGGGGCGTTGGCATGGTTGATGTGGCGGAAAGAAGCTGTATATTCTGCGAAATCGTGAGAGGCGAAAGAGAAGCCCACCGCGTATACGAAGACGAATTCTCTTTGGGGATCCTGGACATCAACCCATTCTCCAGAGGTCATTGTCTGATCATCCCTAAGAGGCACGTCCCCTGGTGGCACGATCTAACCGAGGAGGAGACGGAGAGTCTATTCCAGGGGGCCAGGATAGTATCTCTGAAGATCAAGAAGGCTCTTTGCCCCGACTTCGTCTGCATGTATGCTCGCGGGAGGCGGATCCCCCACACCCACATATTCCTGGTGCCCACCTACGGCGGCGACGTTCTGGACCGGTTCTTCAACGCCCTGGAAGGGTTCCAGGAGGGCACGGGCGATCTGGCGCAGCTCAGAGACGCCCGAAGCATGGAGGAGACCGCGGATCTTCTCAGATCGGTGTAGGGTTTTATGGGCGGAGCTGGTGCCTCAAGATCCGAATACCGTTGCTAACCTTCGGCGGAAGAGAACTATCGGGTGGAGTGATCATGTCCCAAAAAGAGTACGATACGGAGACCTTTCTACTGAGCGCCGGGTTCGCCCGAGAGGAGATCCTGGCTGATGAAGGCCTGGCACCCGGTGGTTGACCTTTTGGACCTCAAGCCTGAAATACCGCCGGCCCCCAATACCCACCCGGATGGAGAAAGGCATCTACACACTGATCCTGAGACTCGACCCCGCCCTCGATCTCGTCGTGGGCTCGCTGGGTGCGATCCACTTTTGGCGTGGGTACTATGCCTACACGGGCTCTGCACGGGGACCTGGCGGTCTGAAGCGGGTGGAGCGCCACCGAAGGGTGATGGAGGGAACCAACCCCACCAGAAGGTGGCATATCGACTATCTGCTTCCCCATGTCTCTTTAGAAGAGGTGGTGGTAACCGAGACTACTTTGGACCTGGAGTGCCAGATTGCCCTCAAGATCGGCGAGAAGCTGGAGTTCGTTTCAGGGTTCGGGTGCACCGATTGCAAGTGTTCCTCCCACCTCCACCACACCGGCGAGAGGACGAAGATCTTACGCGCGGTGAGACGCGCTCATGGTAGGTGACGCCTCAGCCGGGTAAATCCACCTGTACTACCAGAAAGAACCAGCGCAGCGCAGCCGCCGCGAACACGATCAGGCCGCAGAGGGTGAGGGGCGCCGTGTAGCCGAGAACGACCTCTCTCAGACTGGATCCTGTCGTCTCTTTTATCAACCAGAAGTAGGGATCGCTCAGATAGGAGAACGTGAAGGCACCGGCCGATATCAGGAGGATCAGGGTCAGTCCGTCGAGGGGATACCCACTCATCACCTCTGCTGCGATCACCACCGTAACCAGCCTCGACCCCTGGGCCAGCTGGACCAGCGCCGCCAGGATGAAGGGTATCGCAAACAGAGGAACCCATCCGCCCAGTGATCCTTGCAGTGCCGCTCCCAGGTCGCTCTGGGCGATCACGTAACCGAAGGCCCCGGCTCCACAGAGATCGAATATGATGACCCCTGCCCGCCTGGTGGCGGCCTTGACGATCTCTTTCTTTCGGGCTAGGACCACCGAGACCAGCGCGCCCAGGAGGAGGGCTACGTTGGGGTTCCCCACGAACCGGGCCGCTTCGGTGACTAGCCCGGCCAGGATCAAGGCCATGGGCAGGACCAGAGGAAGCCAGGCCCTGAGTCTGGAGGGCAGGTTTGCCGGGGGTTCAGGTCTAGTCCCGACCTCGGTGAGCGGCAGGCGGCTCAGATAAAAGTGGGCTGCGGCCAGGAGCAGAAGGGATAGAGGAATGGCCAGCTTCAGCGTATCGACGGGTCTCACATCCAGGGCACCGGTGAGGGCAACCATCACCGGCGAGGGGTAGATCAGGTTGTAGGATATGACCGATGCCGCCGCGACCATGTACTGGAACCTCGCCTTTGATCTATCGGTCCGCCTTCCCATCTCTTTTGCCACGGGCTCCAGGATCAGATAGGAGGTTATGCAGCACATCACCGGCAACGATACCAGGTAACCTGAAAGACCCGAGGCCATCAGCCCCCTTCTTTGGCCAACCAGGCCCAGCAGGTCTGCGACGATCCGATCCACCGACCGGCTCCTCCTGAGGTACTCGGCGATCACCGATCCTGAGAATATTATTATGGCCAGGGCAGAGAAGAAACGGGCCAACCCCGTGGTCGCATGACCGATCACCTCCGGTCCCATGCCGGTGAGCAGGCCGTATACCAAGGCCGAGGCCAAGAGACCCATAAAGGGGTGGAGCTTGAGCCTCGCCACCAGAAGGCCGATCAGGATTATCGCTATCAAGAAGGCCGGTAATGGGTCCATAAGTGAGTACATCCAAGACCAGATGGCCATAGGCGTGCCTATAGATAAAGACTGTTTCTATACACTTCGAATATTATGTATTTGTGTTCGCAAGCAGCATATCCCATGACGCTACCAGCAGAATCTTCCGAAAGCCTTTTATAGAGAAACGCTAATAAAATGACTATCCCCGGGGGGGTAGAATGAAGGGATACCGTCCAAGACGTTCCTATAGGATGGGTCGGAGAGTTCATGTGTTATACCTAGCGTGTCTCGTAGTTCTACTCCTATCAGTTTCGCTATCCTCTAGCTGTGCCTCGCCAGATCCCTTTCCTATCTCCTGCGTCTCGGGTTCTGAAGAGGAAGCAAAGCTCGGTCTGGACCTAGAAAGTGGGTGCATCCGGTATGGTGAACCTCTCAGTTACAAGATCTGCCTAGAAAACTGCGGCCACAAATCCTTCTGTGATGTATCCATCAATGACAACTTCGGCCAGATCGGCCTCCTCAACCAACTTTCTCCAGGCGAGGCCATTATACTCACCAGAACCACGCCGATCCTCAGAGAACCCGTCCATCTGTGGGTATCTGCCAGCGCCGAAGGCAAACTGATATGCCAAGAGGGCGCATCGATCCAGGTTGCGTCTCCCCGGGCGGCGGGCCGCGACCGAGATTCTACGGGAAATACGATCGATGAGGCCGGTCGGCTGGAAATACTGTCCGCGCCCTCAGATATCGAGCTCAGAGCCTCTGCCGATCCCCCGGTAGTCCGCGCCGGGGGGCGGTCGAAGGTCAAGGTGACCGTCACAAACCATCTCACTCGACCCCTCCGAGATGTAAAGGTTCAGGGTTCCGGTTGGAACGTGCAGGTGGCCGAGCTGGGTTTGGAAGAGGCCAGGTCCTATTCGAAGACCTTGGTCGTTTCTGAGGATCTTTCGATGAGCCTGAAGGCTGTAGGGACCACTGATGACGGCAGGCACGTCTCGGACCAGGAAAGGGTGGACATATCCGTGATCCATCCTGCCATCTCTGCTACGGCCATCGCGACCTCTGCGTCCTCTGACCAGATCGACATCATCGAGTACAAGTTGAAAAATAAGGGTGATGATCCTCTAAGACGGGTGACCCTCAAAGACGAAAGTGGGGCGGTCCTGGGGATCCTCACCGAGCTCTATCCGGGCGAGGCTCAAAGCCTGATCAGGAGCGAGGTTTCCGGCCCGGAGGAAATAAGGGCGGTAGAGGTGGCCTGCATCGATTCCACCGGGCAGTTGTTGGTCGAAAGAGTCATCCTAAAGCAGCTACGCACCGGCGTGCGAAAACCCTCGTCATCATACTCGGGAGGAACCATCAAGTTCGATGAGCTGGACACCGCGCTAGACGGTCTGGACACCGAGTTCGATGAGCTGGACACCGCGCTAGACGGTCTGGACGCCGAGTTCGATGAGATCGACACCGCGCTAGACGGTCTGGACGCCGAGTTCGATGAGATCGACACCGCGCTAGACGGTCTGGACGCCGAGTTCGATGAGATCGACACCAAGCTGGACATCGAGATGGATGCTGTCGAGTTCGACAGGCTGGACCCCTCGTTGAGAGATCGAGAACGATGCAGCTTCGATGCCGATCGCCCCATCGATAGGGACGGCATAACCGGCCTGATAGCTCGCTTGAGGAAGATGGTGGAGAATATCAAGCTGAAAAGTCCAGAGACGGTGGAGAACCAGGTCTCATCTGTGATATCGTCGTCCGATGCTCTTCCATCTGGGTACGATACGGAGATTGGATCTCTTTCGCCCGTCGCCGAACCACCGACCTGCGATGAAGGAGATATCTCGACGGGCGAGAATACTATATCCGCAAATCCGCCGACCACGAAACCATCGTCTGGGGTGGTGGGTCCTGGCCTGCCCGAGAGAGATGTCCTATCGCCCTCGACCGGAGACGGTACGGATCTAGGAGGGCATGGTACGAATAGCAGTAGCCCTCTTAAGGAGAAGCTCGATAACGAAAAATCCAATATCCAGGCCGATAATGAGGAGCTGTCCGACCTGGCTGGTCGTCTGAGCAGCATGGTGGAGACGATCAAGCCTAAGACGTCGGAGACAGATAACCAGATACCGGCGTCTACCCCGCTCAACGTCCCACCGTCGGATGGCGGACCGGGATATCTGGCAACGGCAGCCGCCGCGCCCTCGGTTGCTGACGAAGAAGTGCTCGCTACGGTCGATGGGACGACCCGCACAGCGCCTGCCACGAGAGCATCGCCCAGGACCGTGAGGGTCGCCCTGCCGGAGAGAACGAGCTATCCAGCATCTGCCGGAAGCTCGATGGAGAACAAGAACACCACGTTCGGATATCTGGACGAGAAGACCGAGATCGAGACGGTCGAGGATATCAGGATCGAGCAGGCGACTAAAGATCTCAAGATCGAGGCGGCAATCGAGAGCTTCGATATCGCGAAGATCGACAGGTTGCCGAACATAATCGACGTATACGCCTTGCCACCCGAGCCGACCGCTGGATCGCCGGTAACGGTGTCCGTACATGTAGAAGACGACAATGGCGTGGACTCTGCGAGCCTGCTCTGGGGAATCGCCCAGAAGTCCATCAGCATACAGGATCTGCTCGACGTCGACCAGAAACCTCCCCTCGAGATGACCCTGGTGGATGGCACGCTCAGAGACGGCTACTGGGGCTGCGAGATCCCCGGTCAGCCTGCCGGGACCTACGTAATCTTCACGGTCTCCGTCAGTGACGGGAATGGGTGGGGCGAGGACGGCCCCTACACTTTCTTCTGGAACGAAGTCGAACCTGTGACCGTCGAGGTGGCACCAACAGAGCCACCGAGCACCGGAGAACATGCACATAATGTAGAGGTCGAGGTGGAGCCATCGAAAAAGGCGATGTTCTACACCGATTGCACCACTATCATTGGAAAAGGCGACGTCAGCATCAAAAATGAGTTTCGTGAGGCTGCTGTCCGCTTCAGAGAGGATCTATCGGGATACGGATCGATAGAGATAGCGTCCCAGAAGGAGATCAGCAAGGGCAACCCTAAGGTGAACATCAACAGCAGCAGGCTCCTGGTGTTTGACGACGGCCAGCTCAAGGGGTCCAAGACGATGGCCTCGCCTACGTTCCACGGTGGCATGGGGGCCAGTGTCTCTGAGCGTTTCGACGCCAGCAGTATGGAGAAATGCGAAGTGGGGATGATACAAAACGTCAACCGGTCAGAGAATATAATCTCCTTCGATTCCCAGCAATCTTTCGAGGGTTTGTGGGGCACAAAGACGACATACTCCAAGTTCGGCAAGAGAATGAAGACCAACCAGGTGCTGGATGGCAGCTTTGAGACCCAGAAGAAGATAACGTTCAAGGACTAGAGCCGTCGGGCTCGTAGAGCGCCTTTCCAGACCTCATCTGCCTCGTCGATCACGTTCTCGATCAGATCGTGGATCTTGATCCGGTGTTTTATATCTCCTGCCTTTACTTCGTTGTCTACGGATAACCTCATCGCCTCCTTGCTCTGGTCACGCAGCCTCTCAGATTCCATCCAGAGGTCTTCGGCCAGATCGGTGTCTTGGTTGCGTATATCTATGGACTTGTTGCGAACCTCATCTGAACGTATTAGGAGGTCTGCCGCATCTCTCCTGAGCCGTTTTGAATCGGTCAGGAGGTTCTCCATATTCTCCTGCATCTCCTCGAAGCTTCTCTCCACAAGATCTTCATTCAATCCTAACATGATCATCCCTCTCATACCCTATCCAGGAATATATCGTGAAACCGTAGGTCGGTGGTGAGCTCCGGATGGAAGGCTAGGCCTATCAGGTTGTCTTCCCTCACGGCCGCCACCAGGCCGTTGACCTTGGCCAAGACCTCGACTGTATCCGACCGATCGGTTATTGCCGGTGCTCTGATGAAGACTGCGTGATAAGGGCTCTGGAACCCGGCCACGTCGAGGTCGGCCTCGAAGGATTCTCTCTGGGACCCGAAGGCATTCCTCTTGACCTTGACGTCCAGTAGACCAAGGGGCTCGAACCTCGTATCTCGTTCTACCTCGCTGGAGATTATGACCAGGCCTGCACAGGTGGCCATGATCGGAACGCCATATTCGGCTGCGTGCTTGATCTCTTCACCGGTGCCGGTTCTGTCCAGATGTCTGCTAATAGTGGTGCTCTCTCCACCGGGCAGAACTAGCCCATCACAGTCGGGCACGATCCCTGATCTGCGCACCTCGACCACCGAGCCTCTTCCAGCAAGAGCCTGTTCCATGGCCGAGACGTGCTCGGAGACGGCTCCTTGGAAGCCGATCACTCCTATCTTGAATCTACCAACCCCTGGTTTGGAGTTTTTCTTCTTCCGGGATGGTGCCGATATCGATGCCCTTCATGGGATCGCCTAGTCCCTTGGATATCTCGAAGAGCTTCGCCGGATCGTCGTAGTTGTTCACCGCGTCCACGATGGCCCGAGCCATGACGGACGGGTTCTCCGACTTGAATATCCCTGACCCGACGAAGACGCCGTCGGCTTTCATCTGCATCATCATAGCAGCGTCTGCCGGGGTCGCTATACCACCTGCGGCAAAGTTCACCACGGGAAGCCTCTGCATCTTTGCACATTCGCAGACCAGGGCATAATCGGCCTGAATATCCCGGGCGGTCATCATCAGCTCGGCCTCGCTCATGCCTTCCAGGGTCCTGATCTGGCCCATGATCAGGTTCATGTGCCGGACGGCCTCTCTCACGTCGCCGGTTCCAGCCTCGCCTTTCGTCCTGATCATGGCCGCGCCTTCCTTTATCCGCCTCAGGGCCTCGCCCAGGTTCCTGGCACCGCAGACGAAGGGCACGGTGAACTTGGACTTGATTACGTGGAATTCGTCCACAGGAGTGAGCACCTCCGACTCATCGATCATGTCTACCCCGATCGCCTCCAGGATCTGGGCTTCCACGAAGTGCCCTATCCTGACCTTGGCCATGATCGGTATGGTGACCGAATCGATGATCTCCTGGATGATCTTGGGATCGGCCATCCTGGCCACGCCTCCCATTTTTCTGATGTCGGCCGGTACTGCCTGGAGGGCCATGACCGCCACGGCGCCCGCCTCTTCGGCGATGATCGCCTGTTTTGAGGTGGTGACGTCCATGATGACCCCTCCTTTCTGCATCTTCGCAAATCCGCGTTTTAGCAGTTCCGTACCGAAACGAAGTTTATCGAGCTCCATGATAGTTAGATCCTATATAGCTGTTTTATTTAAGCTCTCTACTAGTGCAGGTGATTAAATAAACTTTGCTCTTCGGCCGGCACATCCACAAACCCGGACGTTTTGACGTCACATCCCAAAAATATACATGGTGTGTACCGAATCAAACCCGCCTCACTGTTATAAGGACAAGAAATAATAAAATTAGAGTTTTTTAAACATGACTTTCGGCGATTTGAACTTCATAGCCAGCCTAAGTCATCCACTAGATTTCAGTTCACCCGCTTCTTTAACATATTTATGCCTTCGAAGTAGCCAACTGAAATAATCTGGTGATATTCTACCGGAGTCCGTCACCAAATTAATAGCAAGTGCCCAGACCCGGATTCGAACCGGGGACAGCCAGATCTTCAGTCTGGCGCTCTCCCGGACTGAGCTACCTGGGCAAGTCTTGGTGGGCTCGATGCGATTCGAACGCATGATCCCCGCCATGTCAAGGCGATGTCATAACCAGCTAGACCACGAGCCCACTACCGACGGAGATCCTCACCGTGCTTTTCAGAGATAAATCCTTCGGTCAAAGTGATATGCAGCGCTCCTGGTCTTCGGCCATCTCCAGCGCTTCCTCGGCATCGTCATCGCGGTCCAGGGCCCTGAGAGCCAGAGCCTTATTCTGCCATGAAGTCGTGTAGCGAGGATCGATATCGGCGGCCTTCTGGAAACAGTCGATCGCCTCCTCGTACCGTCCTTGAGCGCCGAGGGCGACACCTTTGTTGTTCCAGGCGTAGATGTCGAAGGGGTCGATCACGATGGCTTCATCGTAGCATTCGGCGGCTTCGTCGTGTCTCTCCATGTTGTCCAGTGCCGCGCCTTTGTTGTTCCAGGCTCTCTTAGCGTTCCTGCTCAGGGGATCCATCTCAACAGCCCTATCGTAGCACTCGGCAGCCTCCTGATACCGACCGGTGTTGTGCAGGGTGTAGCCCTTGACGATCCAGGACCTGGGATCCTCGGGGCAGATCTCCAGGGCCTTCTCGATGCTCTCGATGGCCTCTTGGTGTTGGTCCAGGTTGTTGAGGGCGATCCCCTTGTTGCGCCAGGCACCGAGATGGGTGGGGTCCATCTCTATGACCATGTCGAGACAGGCCAGGGCGTCTTCGTACCTGCAGAGCTTCCGCAGTGCCGTTCCCATCAGGTACCAGGCCTCGATGTACTGATGGTCGATCTCTACCGTCCTCTGTAGACACTCGATCGCCTCTTTGTAGAGGCCCGAGCTGTAGAAGGCGGCACCTTTGCCGTACCAGGCGTCGGAATCTAACGTCTTATCACCACCGGATCGGTCGAGTTTGGTCTTGTCATCGGATGAGTTGTTGAGCGCCCGGGTTGTATACCTTTTGTCCTAGTGTCGAGTCATGCGTAAAATATCGTATCATGCACTCGTCACTCCCACGA
>CAYQFP010000043.1:0-11678 GCA_964416865.1 uncultured Methanotrichaceae archaeon | reverse complement strand
TTTAGCGCCCTCAGAATCACTCGCTTGATAATGGTTTATCTCAAAGAAGTCATCTAGACTTAAAAATCCAGGTGCTTTGTCGCTAGCGATTTAATTTGAAACTGACGAAGATGAGATCTAACGGCGGATAAACGGGAACTCAAAGATAGGCCTCTATATTCGTCAGGTTTTTCAGGTCGCTCTTGTCTACGCAGGACCCCGAGATCACCTCTTCTCGCATATGGATGGACGCCTTGGAGCGGAGGGCAAGAGCCACGCAGTCGCTGGGCCGGGCATCAATCTCGTGCTCGGCCGAGTTGGAGCAAATCGAGATCCTGGCGTAGAATACGCCTTCATCGAGGTCGTCTATGAGCGCCTTGGTTATCCTGGCGTCGAGGCTCTCCATGATGGATATGAAGAGGTCATGGGTCATAGGCCGGGGAGTGACCTCGCCCGATAGGGCGTTATGTATGGACATTGCCTCGGAGAGGCCCACGAAGATGGGCACTATCCTGGACTTCTCGTCCTCCAGGAGCACCACCGGTGCGAGGGCTCCACCAGTGGTCTCCGCGATGTAGACGCCTCTCACGCTCACGGAAACAAGAGATCCCATAATCTTTCTATTTCCCGGCCCCATCTTATATATTAATTACCCATGGCGAATACCGATTCTTATGCATGCGTCTTCCACGGTCCAGTCCTTGACCAGGTCGCCTTGCACTTCCATGGATTTTTCTATCTGCATGCGTTCGGCCCTTACCTCGTTGGCGATGTAATCTTCCAGTCTTTGGACCAGGTTCAAGACGTCTTCGTTATCGATCTCCACCATCGCTTGAATCTTATCCTCGACTCTGAGGTCCATCTCCTTGCGCATGTCCTGTACCCTGCGGATCACCTCTCTGGCGTACCCTTCTGCCTCGAGATCGTCGGTGAGGGCGATGTCGACATAGACCGTGCCCGAAGAGAAGGCCGCATCCATGAGGTTCTCTGGGACCTGCTCGAAGAACTCCACCATCTCCGGAGTGATGGGAAATGATGCGATCATGCACCGGCCCTGGTCGAGATCCTTCTTCACCTGGACAGGATCTGCGGCCTTGAGTGCCTGGATCACCTTCTGGGCATCGCCCTTGAATATGGGTCCTATCTTCTTGGGCACCGGGTTGAGAGCCAGGTCCATGGGCGGCTTCTGGCCAGGTTCCAGCACCTTGACCATCTTGCAGTTTGTCTGGCCCATCAGAACCTTCTCCAGCCCGCCGAGGTCAACCTCTTCCGCAGACGATATTATGATCTTCGAGACGGGCCAGCGCAACTTTCTTCCACCTCTCTGTCTCGCGTTGGAGACGGCTTCCACGACCTCCCTAACGGTCTTCATCTTCGCCTCCAGGATCTCGTCTACGAGCTCGTCTCTGGGTTTATGCCAGTCGCACATGTGAACCGACTCGGAGGCGTCAGGATCCCCGTTCCTCACCAGGTTCTGGTAGATGGACTCGGCGATGAAAGGTGCAAAGGGTGCCAAGAGCTTGGTCAAGGTGACCATCGTCTCGTAGATGGTGGCGTAGGCGGCCTGCTTGTCAGGGTCAGCGGTCTCGATCCAGGTCCGGGGCCTGACGAGCTGGATGTACCACCGGGAGAGGTCCTCCATGACAAACTCGGATAAGGCCCTGGTGACCCTGTGGAGCTGGTAGGTTTCCATATGCTCGTCGATCTCACCGGCCAGGGTGTTCACCCGGGATAGGATCCACCGGTCTTCGGGTCGGAGATGCTCTTTGTACCGTTTCAGGTTTGTCTCGGCAGGATCGAACTCGTCCAGGAGCATGTAGGGAAGGGGGAACCGGTAGGCGTTCCAGAGGATGTTCAGCATCCTGTTGGTGTTGGCCACCTCCTCCCAGTTGAAATGGATGTCCTCCCAGGGGGCGTTGGAGGATAGAACGTAGAACCGGAGGGTATCTGCACCGAACTTCCGGACGATTTCTTCTGGCGGGACCACGTTCCCCAGGCTCTTGCTCATTTTTTTCCCCTTATCGTCCAGGGTGAAACCGTGCATGAGGACGCTTTTGTAGGGGGCCTGACCGAAGGAGACCATGCTGGCACCCAGCTGGGAGTAGAACCAGCCCCTCGTCTGATCGTGACCCTCCGTGATGAAGTCTGCAGGCCACCATTCTTTGAATTGATCTTTGTCCCGAGGATAGTTGAGGGTGGCCCAGGAGGCCACGGCACTGTCGAACCAGACGTCGAAGACATCGGGTACGCGACGCATGGTGCCGCCGCAGGGGCAGTCCAGAACGACCTCGTCCACGGATGGCCGGTGGAGGTCGACGATCTCCTGGCCGCATCGTTTATCGAGTTCTTCCATGGAGCCCATGACTTCCATCTGGCCACAGTCGTTGCAGATCCAGATGGGAAGGGGTATACCCCAATACCTCTGCCGCGAGATACACCAGTCACGAGCTCCCTCGACCCAGTCTTTGAACCTGGAGGATCCTGCCCAGTCTGGGTACCACTTCACGTTCTCGATCTCTTTTAGCATATCGTCACGGAGATCGGCGATCTTGAGGAACCACTGGGGGGTGGCGATGTATATGATGGGGGTCTTGCACCGCCAGCAGTGGCCGTACCGGTGTGCGATCTTCCCCTCGGCCAGCATGAACCCCCTCTCGGCAAGATCGGTGTTCACCTCGTCGTTGGTATCTCGCACGTACTTGCCCACATACTTCTCGCCCGCCTCTTCGGTGTACCGGCCGTCCCCGCCCACTGGACAAAAGACCGTCATGCCCCTCTCCACGCCCAGCTCGAAGTCCTCCATACCGTGGCCTGGTGCCACGTGGACAAGCCCGGTATTCTCCGCGGTGACGAAGTCGGCCAGATGGACCTTGTGCTCGATCGAGGACTGGGCGGGGATCAGATCTTCCAGGGGATGGACGTAATCCAGACCGTCCAGCGCCTCGCCGGAGAACTTGTCTATGATCTGGTAGTCCCTGTACCTCCCTTCGCGGAGGACGTTATCCACCAGGGAGGTTGCCATGATCAGGATATCTTCCCGGTCTCCTTTCCAGGCCCGGACCTTGGAATACTCGAACTCAGGATGGGCGGCCACCCCCGCGTTGGCAGGGATGGTCCAGGGGGTGGTGGTCCAGATGACCAGGTAGGTCTTCTCCTCGCCGACGACGGGGAACTTGACGTAGATGGAGGGATCGGTCTCCTCCCAGTATTCTACTTCGGCATCGGCGATAGCGGTCTCGCACCGGGGACACCAGTTCACCACCCGAAACCCCCTCTCCAGGAGGTCCCGCTCATGGGCCCTCTTCAAGGTCCACCAGGCCGCCTCCAGGTACTCGTCCTTGAGGGTCATGTAGGGCTCTTTCCAGTCGAGCCAGGTTCCCAGGGTCTTGAACTGGTCTGTCATGGCATCTTTCTGGCGGTGGGCGAACTCCATGCACTTCTGGATAAATCTGTCCACGCCGTATGACTCGATATCCTTCTTGCTCTTGAAGTTTAGAGCCTCCTCCACCTTGACCTCGATGGGAAGGCCGTGCATGTCCCACCCGGCGCGGTCCTTGACGTGGAAGCCGTTCATCGACCTGTACCGGAGGATGGCGTCCTTGATCACCTTGTTCCAGGCGGTGCCCAGGTGGATCCTGCCGGTGGTGTAAGGTGGCCCGTCGACGAAAAAGAACTTCTTGCCTCCGATCCTCATGGTCCTGGTCTTGGGGTATATCTCGTTTTTGTCCCAGAACTCATTAACCTGGTTCTCAACTTCTTTCGCGTCGTATTGTCCTGCCACTTCTGAGATCAATGGTGGTCCTCCAGCAAGGAAAAATTGATATTCTGGCCTTCATAGAATTAAGGGCTTATTTAGGCTTTGTGACGGCGAAAGTTGACGAGCGCCGCAAAAATGAGATCGTGCCGACTTCGACGTAAATGCTTTATCTTAGTACATGATGTATAACTCTTCGTTTTGAGCACATCGTCTCAGTTACCGATCCTGATGGCATGCGTTCTCATGCTGGGGCTGTCTGGAGCATGGGCCGAGTTGTCGGTTGGATACGGTGATCCCTTCTGTCGCCTCGACGGTGGCCGCTACCCCCTGGGATGGACTCCCGGACCAAATAACGCCAGCGTGTCTCTCCTGGCCAACCAGAGCGCAGGCGCGCTTCCGGCAGGATGCGTTACATTCAACACCAGTCTGGCGCCCGGATCAATCGAGTTCGATAGTAGTGCGTCGGTGATCGGCATGGCTCGTCAGGGTTGGGCTTCCTGGAGTCCACAGACCGACGAGAAAGGGCGCCACGTCGAGTACGGGAGAAGAACGACCGACCTGGCGGGGGTTTTCTCCATCGAGATGATTATCAAGCTGGCCTCCATCTGAAGTCCTATCCGACCCGTCTCCGACGGCCGATCGCTGCGCTGAGATGAGCTCCGAAGAGGACGATCAGACTGCTGAGGTAGATCCAGAGCATCAGGATCACCACCGTTGCCATCGAGCCGTAGATCAGCTGATGTCTGGCCAGCTCGCTTCCCAGATACCAGGTAAAGCCTATCTTGCTCACACCCCATGCAGAGGCGGCGACCAGAGCACCCCATCCTGCATCTGACCAGCTGACCTCGGTATTGGGCACCCATCGATAAAGGGCGAAGGTGCTCAGAAGCATGAGCATCCACGGCGTCAGCCAGGAGAGCAGCCTCCATGAGTGGGTATCATGGGCGGTGACACCGCCCAGGAACGGCAGCTCGAACTGGCCCAGCACGCTGAAGAGCACCGCAGATAGGATAGAGATAAACAGCAACCCGGCCAGAACTCCCCCCGCTATGGCCAGGCCCACCAGGCGCCATTCCAGGAAGTTGCCGGCGTCCTGCCAGGCGCGGTTGATATTCCGGGCGAGCGCGGTGAATACCCCGGTCGCCGCCCAGAGGAGGCCGACGGCAGCCCCGATCCCCACAGGTCTTCGCAGCTCCAGAACCTGCTGGATATTCTTTCTGACCAGCTCTTGGGCCGGTGGCACGGTCTCGCCTACGAAGGTGAGCACCTGCTGCTGGATGCTTTCTACGTCCAGAAAGACGCTTCCCACCGCCATCAGGATGAGAAGAAGAGGGAAAAATGAGAAGAGGGTGTAGTAGGCGATAGCAGCGGCAGCCTCCGTGGCCCGGGCAGCGTTGAAGCTCCTAAAAGCGGCGATGAGGATGGTCGGCGAATCGTGAGCAAGACGACCGAGGCCGAGGCGAAGGCGCGCCGCGCTCACAGCATCCCCTTCACCTTATCGTAAGAGAATATGGGCCCTTCCCGGCAGACATGATAGGGTCCCAGGGTGCAGTGCTCGCAGGTTCCCACCCCGCATTTCATATGCCTCTCTAGAGATATGAATATGTCAGGATACTGAAACCCCCTTACCTCCAGATCCGCGGCCACGGCGTTGATCATCATCGGTGGACCGCAGAGGGCCGCCGAGCCCGGCTTCGGGTTCAGCTCTTCCAAGAGGGTGGTGACCAGACCGACGTTCCCCTTCCAGCTTGAGTCGGTCACATCCACGGTAACCCCCACCACGATCCCCGCTCGCTGCCAGCCCCCGTACTCGCTGGTGAAGTATAGGTCCTGAGAGGTCCGGGCTCCATAAGCCACGGTCACCTCCCCGAACTCCTCTCTCTTGTCCATGATGTAGTCGATGAGGGAGCGCAGGGTGGCGAACCCCGATCCGCCACCGGTTATGAGCACGTTCCTTTTCATCTTCTCCACGGGAAAGCCGTTCCCGAAGGGTCCTCTTATCCCCATCACGTCGCCGATCCGGCAGCTCAAGATCCCCTTTGTGATTCTTCCCGCCTCCCTCACACAGATCTGGAGCGGCTCTCTCGTGGGCGAAGAAGCGATGGATATGGGGCATTCGCCCAGCCCGAAGACGGAGACCATCAGGAACTGACCCGGCTTGTAGACCAGGTTGCGATCACTATCTAGGATGCGAAGCGATATCAGATAGGTGTTCGAAGACTCCACGTCGATATCTATTACCTCTGCCTGAAGGGGCAAGTAGCCGCTCATATGCCCACCTCCTTTAAGAGCCCTTTTCGGTCGATGGGTCCCAGGCAGACCCGAGAACATCTGCCGCATCCTACGCATCCCACCAGTCCTGTTCTCTCCGGCAGGTAGACGAACTTGTTCTTGTACCAGTTGCGCAGCCGCTCGCCCTGGCTTATCCTGGGGTTGATGTCGTTGGCCATGCGGGCGAACCCGGAGAAGATACAGGAGTCGCGGCACCTGAGCCTTTCACCGTCGGGGACGCCCCGGTCCACGACGTTGAAACAGTGACATACGGGACAGACGAAGGAACAGCCCCCGCAACGGAGACACCTCTCCCCGATCTCCTCCCAGGGGGCCTCCTCTATCGCCTCTTCGATCAAGGGTACCGAGATCAAAGGTCCCGATCTTCTCACCGCATCTTCGGCCATATCCAGCCTCTTCTTCTTTTCTGCCAGATGATGGGGCCGAGCCTCGGTGAATAGGTCTGCGTAGTCTCGGAGGACGAGGGTGCCTGCTGGCGATCCAGGTTCGACCAGATAACCGTCCTCGACCTCGGTGAAGAGAAGGTCGTACCCATCCTCAGAGCCAGGACCGGTCCCGAGCTGGGCGCAGAAGCAACTCTCGCCAGGGGTGGTACAGTTCAAAACCGCGATCACCGTTGACTTACGTCTATCGACGTAAAGATGATCCGATCCGAAGATCCTGTCCAGCACCTCTACGGCCTTGAGGTCGCAGGGCCTCATGCCAAAGATCATCCTGGGGCGGGGCTCCTCTTCTTCGAAAGTGTACCTACCGCTGTACTGGACGTACCTGAACAGGACCTCTTCTTGGGGCAAGAAGAACTCTACCGGGGAGGCGAGAGGGTTCTCGCTGTCCAGAGCCAGCTTTTCTCCGGACCAGGTGACAAAGACGGGCTCGCCTTCCACCATCACCGGCGCGATCAGCTCCAGCTTCTTGTTCAGCCCGTCCAGGAATGGGACCAGACCGTCTCTTGGAAGATGAAAAGACCTCATCGATCAAACCCCTGTTATCCTCACAAGAGTCCGCTTCAAAGCGGGTATCTTCGATCTCGGATCCAGCCGCTGAGAGGTGAGCAGGTTGACAGGTGCCTCTTGGAAGTGGAATGGCATGAAGACCGTTCCAGAGGGGACGTCCGGGACGATCTCGGCCTCCACGGTGAGGCGATGATCCTTTGACTCTACAACCACCATCCGGCCGCGGCCGACGCCCATATTCTCCGCATCCCCGGGGTTTATCTCTATTTTTGGTCGCGGTCTCTCCCGGTCCAGCAGAGTGGTCCTCCGGGTCATAGTTCCGGTGTGGAAGTGGAAGAGACAGCGACCGGTGATCAGGACGAAGGGATACTCTTCGTCTCTCTCCAGGTCCTGATGAGCCGTGGGATGGAACCGGGCACGTCCGATGGAAAACGAGTCCTGGTGCAAAATCTCGGTTGCAGGATGACCGGAGTCGAGGCAAGGCCAGAAGATGCCGCCTGCGCCCAGCATTGGGTAGCCTATCCCGCCGTAGATGGGGGTGAGCCTGGTTATCTCTTCCATGACCTCTTCCGGTCTTGAGTAGCATGACTCCAACCCCAGCCGGTTCATCAGTTCCACCACCACCTCTCCTTCGGACCGGGACCCGCCCACCGGGTCGATAGCCTTCCGGACTCGCTGGACCCTCCGCTCGGTAGATGTGAAGGTCCCGTCCTTCTCCGCGAAAGATGCCACAGGGAGGACCACGTCTGCCAGGGCGGTGGTCTCGGTGGGGAATATATCCGCGACTGCCAGGAACTCCAGAGATTCCATAGCCATCCTTACCCGGTCCAGGTCTGGGTAGCTCAGCATGGGGTTCTCGCCGGATATGTAGATGCCTTTGATCCGTCCATCTTCGGCGGCCTCCATGATCTCCATCGCTGTCAGCCCGGGCCGGTCTGGCAGGCTTACCCCCCAGGCCTTCTCGAACTTCTCTCGAACGCCAGCGTCGCTTACGGGCTGGTACCCCGGGTAGAGGTCGGGCAGAGCGCCCATATCGCAGGCTCCCTGGACGTTCTGGTGGCCCCTGAGGGGGTATATGCCTGTGCCCTCCCGGCCCAGGTTTCCGGTAACGAGAGCCAGGTTGGCCAGGGCCTGGACGTTCTCCGTGCCGTTGGCATGCTGGGTTGTGCCCATGGCATAGACTATCGATCCCCGCTCTGCAGAGCCGAAGGCCACCGCCGCTCTCCGGAGATCAAAGGCAGGTATGCCCGAAAATTTTTCTACCAGCTCGGGGGTGTACCTGGATACGGCTTCTTCCAGGAGTTTGAACCCCTCTGTCCTCCTATCGATGAACTCTTGGTCGAAGAGCCCCTCGTCGATGATGACCTTGACCATGCCGTTCGTCCAGGCGACATCGCTGCCCACCTCGGGCACGAGGTGCAGGTCGGCCAGCCTGGCGATCCCGGTGGTTCTGGGATCGACCACGATCAGCTTCGCTCCTCTGGACTTGGCCTCCATGATGCACGATGCTGCCAGCGGGTGTTGCTCTGTTGTGTTCGACCCGGTGACCAGAATGACATCTGCTGAGATCAGGCTCCTGAGGGGGTTCGTCATGGCGCCGCTTCCCAGGGCGGCGCCGAGCCCAGTCACCGAGGGGGCGTGGCAGAGCCTGGCCACGTGATCCACGTTGTTCGTCTTCAGGACAGCCCTGGCCAGCTTCATCAGCAGGTAGTTTTCTTCGTTCGTTCCCTTTGCAGAGGTGAGGACGGCGAGCGAGTCGGGACCAAAGGTCTCCATTATCTCCTTCATCCGTCGGCTCACCAGAGATAGTGCGTCCTCCCAGGTCGCCTTGATCTGTCTGCCGTCATCTCTGATCAAAGGAGACCTAAGCCGGTCTGGATGGTGGATAAAATCGTGGGCCAGCCAGCCCTTCACACACAGCCGTCCCCTGCTTAGGGGGTGGGATGTGAAGGGGCTCGATCCCACGACCCGGCCGTCCTCGACATGGAGGAACATACCACAGCCGCAGCCGCAATAAGGGCAGGTGGTGAGAATCTTCTCCAAGCGGATCGCTCCATTATATGACGAAGGTCGAGAGGTATTATACGTTTGGGTGCGATGGGACGGTTGGCGCCTGGGGGCGGTTGCGAAGCGAAAGAAAAGCTGCAATCTTCAGATCTCTATGACCCTACCGGCTCCACCTTCTAGGCCGGTGCAGTGGGTGGGACAGACCAGCTCCAGATCAGGGACTAACCACTCGATTATCTAAAGTTGAAGGTCCCCATGGGCAAAAGAAACATTGAAGAGGTGATGAACTTCAGAGCCCTTGTTCAGTATGTGGTGGACACGACCCCAAGTTCACATGGTATAAGAGCTATAGCGGGCCATTAGCTCCTCCAAAGCCGCCTCAATCTTCAGTTCCATGGCCATTTCTTCTTTGATAATGCTCTCAAGAGCACTCCCATCGGAACAGATATCCTCGTAACTCATCTGCTCTAACAATCTTATTCCACGGTTCATCGTATCTATAACAGAATTGTTACTCTGCTGGACGAGTCCGCGTATAGCTTCGTCATAAGCCTTGGTGTCGCATTTGTCTGAAAAGAACTTGTCAAGAATAACAGCATCAAACCTAGCAAAACCTAACCGGTCAGCCAACCCGTTACCGCTCAAGTACGAACTCAAAGCTTTTAATAGGAAATATTCCACCAGGTCCAACCTGGGATCTTTGAAATCATAGCCGGGCGAGGTTACTGTCCCCTTGAGTCTCCCCTCCTTTTTCAGTTTGCGCGCTATCGCAGTCCCGGCATAGGGAAACATCTTTGTGAAGTTTACTACGGCCTGTCCATCTCTGGTCATTTCCTCAAGGAAAGCAACATTTTCTTTTACCGAGTCGATGGTGCTATCAGGATCTAACATCATGAACCCATAACTCAAGTGTATCCCCAATTCTTGAAGTATGGCAAGCGAACGGTGGATCTGGTTTACAGTGTAGCGTTTGTTAAAGATCCTCAGTCCTTGGTCGTTGCCCGATTCGATCCCGAGATAGAGAAATACCAAACCCACATCCTTTAATAGACTCAGTATTTCGGCATCTACTTCATCAACGCGACAAGATATCCGCCAGGCAATTTTATCGGATATGCCTCTCCTCTTCAGCTCCTGCGCAAAATCCTCTACCCATTGCTTCTGTCCGGGATCTTTTAAGCCCAGATCGTCATCTTTGAAGATGAAAATACGGGTGCCGCGATCATAGAAGAGCTGCTCCATCTCCTCGCAAACATTGAAGGGTGAGCGCGAACGTCTCTTAGGTCCTGGTGCATCCCGATAAAATTGCTGAACGCTGCAGAAGCTACAGTTATAATGACAGCCACGACTAGCGAGAATTGAACTAACACCCAGTCCTCTGTGAGTAACCACTCGATCGCTTCGCACCAGAAATGGAAGTACGTCGAGATCCCTAATCAGCGGACGAGGAGGTGTTACCTCGATTCCTCCGTCTTTGCGATATACGAGCCCCTTTATCTGTGACCAACGATCGGGTAGGTCTAGGTATTGGAATAACTCCAGCAGAGTTTGCTCTCCCTCGTGACGTATGACCGTATCCAGTTCAGGTATAGCTTCCAGAGTTTCTTTGAATTCTAAGGTGGGAAAATGACCACCTATAGTAAAGTGGGCGATCACTCCTTTCCTGCGTAGATATGCCATAAGATCAGCAAAATCGAATAGCATCTTCTGAAAGATCAAAGAAAAACCAATAATTTTCGGTTTTTCCACAAGGATACGCTCTAAAACTTTTTCGTTTGATGAACCCTGATACGGTTCGATCTTAGCTCTGACGCCGTGTTTAGTCAGATAGGCTGCAATTGAGCGAATGCCGAGGTTTTCCTCGTCCTCATAACAAATGAGGAGAACATCACAGCCATCTACATTATTATCTTTTAAATTATCCATTTCTTTTGTGGAAATTTTTGGAGTGGGTGATTTCCGGTCATGCTCAACATAGAAAATATCCGACAGTCCATCCCCCGCACCAACGTCTGACTTTTGACCGTAGATGTAACCTGAGTGTATCTCTATTTCATTAACTCTTTACGTACCCTCGTGGCGATTTCAAGCCGTCTCTCTAGTATCTCGACCTCGAGTTTGACTTGCTCACGTACTATATCCCGGTACGCTTCTTCTCTTATGAGATTGCTCGCCCACAACCAATTGACCGGATCTCTAACCGGGTCTATATACTTTCGTTCTATATACTTTAGTATCTCTTCTGTATTATCTGCCATAAATATCGCCCCTGTTCTTCTTTAGTAAGTAGCTATTATGATAATATTTGTACCTTCCGGTAGCTTGACATTGTCACATTGCCCCCCCCAACAGAGGGTGCTGATATTTTATATATTTTTTGTGAATATATCTGAAGTTCATCGTTTACTATTACCAATTTTACATCTGATGTGATAATGTCGAGGTATAACTTTGCGATGGAACGGTGGGTGCCCGGGGGCGGTTGCGAAGCGAAAGAAAAGCTGCAATCTTCAGATCTCTATGACCCTACCGGCTCCTCCTTTTAGGTACTTCTCCGGGTAACGAGACCTGATCTGGGATATCTGGGCGGTGCAGTGGGTGGGACAGACCAGCTCCAGATCTTCGATCATCTCCAGATCGTATCCTCTCTAAATTGATTGGTAATATCCTATAGCGAGGATATACACCAC
>CAYQFP010000042.1:0-12096 GCA_964416865.1 uncultured Methanotrichaceae archaeon | reverse complement strand
GTTCATTCGCGGTTTTACCCTCCGATTTTGACGATCTAGCCGCGCTCGACCACGATCTTGCTCTTTTTGTTCGCGGAACGTGCATATGACTTCTTTGAGATGCTCCATTAAGTATCAAGTCTAAGGTTCATGACTATAACCATTTATTTCCCCTCCGCGCCCCTTTGCGGTTACATTCCGTGTTTGGTTACACCAAGTGATATAGGCGGAAAAGATTTCCCCCCCCATCACTTTTGTTCCCGTGTAGTCGAATCGTTCAGAGAACCCGCGCGTGTTCCAGAAGCTGGACACGCATCATCATGGCGCTTGAGGCAGTGGGCCCGAGCGCGGCAAGGATCAGGCTAAGCTCTGGCCTCGCCTACGACACCGCGCCGCCGTTCCTCGCTCTTGCCATATGACCTACCGCGCCCGGGAACCTGACCGAACGGACACCGCCCCGCCGGCAGAAGACCATTCGCACCGAAGATCGAGCCGGGCTGGTGGGTCCCGATCACCTCCCTGGCCAAGACCCTGCGCGCCCGGTCCAAGTGCCTGGACGGCACTCCTTGCATGGAGATCGTTGTGGTGAGGATGTCCACGGGCAGCACGCCGTGCCCGATCGCTAAATACTACCTGGCAGAATAGACATCGCCTCTCACATCAAATTTCTTCTGATGAGTGCGGGGAAGTCTGGTTATCAACCGCTTAACTCTCTTCGGATGTAACAGCACCTCGAAGCTCATAATCCGAGTTCCGCCTTGAGGCTTTTCCAAGAAACGCCCTTTTCCATCGTTTCCTTGGCGGAACATGCAGATGCCTTCTTTGAGATGCTCCACTAAGTATCAAGTCTAAGGTTCATGACTATAATCGAGGCGTCGTGACCAAAACCCATAAATATGGCCCTTCCATGACTATCTGCGACTTGGGGTATAGTATGAGATGGCAAGGAAAATCCAGAAGATTGTTCACGGGCGGAAGGCGGATCTCTAGCAGGGGAAAGCGCAACTACGAGTTGGGTCGAGAGGCCGGTGATCCTCACGTAGCTCCCACGCGGAAGAAGCAGATACAGACCCGTGGTGGTAACCATAAGGTCCGTCTTCTACGTTGCGACGTCGCCTGTGTCGCCGATCCGAAGACCGGAACGTCGAAGAATGTCAAGATCGATAATGTGGTGGACAACGGCGCCAACCTCCACTACATCAGGAGAAATATAGTCACCAAGGGTGCTATAATCAAGACTGAGCTGGGAGATGCCCAGGTAACCAACAAGCCGGGACAGGAAGGCACCGTAAACGCCGTCCTCCTATCCAGCTGATTTTTTGTCACTTTTTTTAGATGTATCTGATATTCAGATGTAGCAGGTGCGATAGGTATCTATACGCCGAGGATGGGACCGGGACCAGAACCTGTCCCTGCGGGAAGCGGACCGTACTCAGGAAGGCGAGGGTGATCGCCAGGGCGGAGGATGCCAGAGAGGCGGGCGAGATGGTAAGGTCTCTCCAGCTGGGTGGCAGAGATATGACCGGCTTCTCGTAGCACATAAAGCATAACAAATCAAAAGAGGGTGGGTGGATCCTCAGGGCACCAACCGCCTCCTGTCCCTGGGGAAGAGCACGGCGTCCCTGATGTTCTCCAGATCCAGCATGGTCAGTACCACCCTTCCCAGTCCCAGACCCCAGCCCGCGTGGGGAGGCATGCCGTACATGAAGGACCGTAGGTAGAACTCGAACCCGTCGGGGTCCATGCCCTGATCTCTTATCCTCTTCACCAGCAGATCGTAGTCATGAACCCTCTGGGCACCGCTGGCCAGCTCCATTTGGGGATGCATCAGATCGAACCCCTTGCTAATCTCCGGCCTCTCCTCCTCGGGCTGGGTGTAGTAGGGCTTGATCTCCGTGGGCCACTCGGTGATGAAGTAGTGTTCCCCCACGGCACTCCCGATGGCCTTCTCGGCCGCGGTGTCCAGATCGTCGCCCCACTCGATCTCGGCATTCCGGTTCTCGTTGGCCATCTCCAGGGCCTGGGTGTAGGTCACCTTCCGGAAGGGCGTCTTTGGGACTTCCAGCTCGATTTCCAGAACCTCCAGGTCGTTCGTGCAGCTCTTGGATACGTACTTGTAAGCCCGGGCCACCGCTTCCTCGAGAAGGCGCATGACCTCGTGGTGGTCTGCGAAGCTCACCTCGACATCGATGGATACCGCCTCGTTGAGATGCCTCCTGGTGTCATGCTCCTCGGCCCGGAAGATGGCCCCTATCTCGAATACCCGGTCCAGGCCAGCCGACATCAGGATCTGCTTGTAGAGCTGGGGGCTCTGGTTGAGAAAGGCCTCCTTATCGAAGTAGCTGATGGGGAATAGCGCGGTCCCGCCTTCTGTAGCGGTGGCTACGATCTTGGGGGTACATACCTCGATGAACCTGTTCTCATAGAAGAAATCCCGAAAAGATCGCATCACTGCGCTCTCTATCCTGAATACGGCCAGAGCCGAAGGCCGTCTCAGGTCTACAAACCGGGAGTCGAGCCGGGTGTCCAGATCCGCCCCTACCTTGCCGGTGGGGTCCATGGGGAGGGGAGATTCGGCCTTGCTCAGGACCTCGATCTTTGTGGGTATTATCTCGTAGCCTCGGGGGGCCTTTTGCTCCGCCTTGACATTCCCCTTCAGCAGCACGATGGTCTCTCTGCTCAAGTGCCTCACCGTCTCCATGAGACCCTTATCCACTTTCTTGGCTACCAGGGTCACCTGAGCGAATCCCTCTCGGTCACGCAGAACGAGAAAGCATATGCCACCCAGATCTCGTATTTCATGTGCCCAGCCTGCCAAGGAGACCTCGGCACCGGCCATATCCGGTCGTATGTCACCCGAATAATGAGTTCTGAGGATCAAATAACGTCACCGATGGGAGGATAGGCTTCTGGTATAAAAGCCGTCTGCAACCCCCAACGCGGTCCGGCGGGGTGGCAAAGCACGAGGAACGAGTAGATCCTCCCTTCGGTCGGATTCGCTCAGAGTACACAATGTTATACATTATATACAATCCAAAAAGCCAAATAGGATATAGAAAGACTTTAAGATACTTTGAGATAATACCGCGGTATTATTTGCTAACCCAAATAACGACAGAGGTATCAGATGGATTTTGATCAAGGGTGGATAACCACCATTCACGACTTCGGTTATGACAAGGCCGAGACCAGCAGGCTCTTAGAGGCGTTCTCGGAGGATCGACCAGTGGGTTTGGTCCTGCCTGTCGCCTTCAGGGGGATGGAACAGAGAACCCTACCCCACATACTATCCGAACTCAACCGGACGAACTTCCTGAACCGGGTCACAGTGGCGCTCTACGCAGAATCCAGGGAGGAGTTCATCAAGGTGACTCGCTTCTTCAAAAAGCTGGAGATCCCCCACCGGATTATGTGGTGCAACAGCCCCAACGTGATGGAGATAATAGACGACCTGCTCCTCGAGGGCATAGACATCACCATCCAGGGAAAGGGGAGAGACTGCTGGCTTGCCATGGGAGCGGCGTCCATGGATTCCTATGCCATAGTGATGCACGACGCAGACATCGTGAACTACTCCCACGAGATGCCCATGAAGCTGGCTTATCCATTAGTGAATCCCGCTCTGGATTACTTCTTCAACAAAGGATACTACGCGAGGATAGGAGGCGATCCGCCTACATTCTACGGCAGGACTACCCGTCTCTTCGTCTGGCCCATCATCGAGGCCCTGATGGTCAAGACCGACTGCGTCATGGACCTCCCCCGGTATATGCTCAGCTTCAAGTATCCGCTCTCGGGAGAGATAGCTCTCACCTCAGACCTGGCCCTCAACATCAGGACGCCCATGGACTGGGGGCTGGAGGTGGGGACCCTCTATGAGGTCTACAGGTCTACGGCGAAAAAGAGGATATGCCAGACCGACCTGGGGTTCTTCGAACATGAACATCAGGGTCTGGGATCGAGCCGGTCGGGAGGTCTGCTCAAGATGGCCAGCGACATCCTCATCACCCTCCTCAAGGCCCTGGTCGAGGTCGATGCCGTAGATATATCGCCATCCTTCCTGCACAGCCTCAGGGTGATCTACCGGAGGATGGCCCAAGACGCCGTAAGGCAGTACCACGCCGATGCGGTCTGCAACCAGTTGAGCTACAACCGTCATGAAGAAGAGAGCCTCGTCGAGGCCTTCGAGACGATAATACTGGAAGCGGGCCAGGAGTGCTTCACCGCGCCCCGGCTGGCCCATATCCCCGATTGGCGGAGGGCGACCTCTGCCATACCATATCTGAGGAGAAAGCTCGTGGATTCAATAATAGAGGATGAGAAGTCGGTATCAGAAGGCTGAGACCTCCACATTCGTCACCGGAGGAGAATAAGTTGAAGTACGTAGTATTTACCGATATGGATGGAACCTTGCTAGATCATGATACGTACTCGTATGATGCGGCACGTCCCGCGCTGGAGCTGCTGCGAAGAGAGGGCGTACCTTTGGTGATCTGTACCAGCAAGACCAGGGTGGAGATTGAGAAGTTCAGAGTCGAGCTGGATATATCAGACCCTTTCATCAGCGAGAACGGCGGAGCCATCTTCGTGCCCAAGGGCTACTTCGCGACGCCCTTCGAGCATGACAAGGAGGCTGGAGAGTACGTGGTGATAGAGCTGGGAACTCCCTACGACCGGCTCAGAGAGGTGTTGAGTGAGGTGGCCAGAGCCACAGGGTGCGAGATAAGGGGCTTTGGGGATATGACTGCCCAGGAAGTCTCGGAGGACTCCGGCCTCGACATCGAGTCCGCGGAACTTTCCAAGGTGAGAGGGTACGACGAGCCCTTCAAGATAGTCTCGAAGGACGAGAGATGCTTTGAGAATGTCCTGGAAGAGATCCAGAACCGCGGTCTGGGCTATACCACGGGGGGCCGGTACAGCCACATAATGGGCGACAACGATAAAGGTAAAGCGGTCTCAATATTGGCCGATATCTTCAGGCACGAATATGACGAGCTGACCACCATAGGCCTGGGAGACAGCCTGAACGACCTGCCCATGCTGGAGGCGGTAGACGTGCCGGTCCTGGTCCAGAAACCTGACAAGACCTACGAGCCGAGGATAAAGATAGACGTGATGCGCGCCGGCGGTGTGGGGCCAAAGGGCTGGAACAGTGCCTTGATGGAGATCTTAATTTACTTGAGCACATAAAGTTATACTTTATGTACGACTAAATGATTATTGGAATTCGACCAGAGGTATCTTGATGGATGTCAGAAAAATAGTTTCAGATGCGTTCCTCATGGCGATTATCGAGGGCGTCAGGAGAGACGGTCCAGAGAAGACCCTCGAATGGATAGAGCGCGTGGCCGATAGCCTGGGGGAGAAAGAAGGACCTGGTCTGGAGGGTGATCCCAAGGGGACCTTCAACTGTCTCTACATTTGTCCATTTGCCAACGCCCTCCAGGAGTTCCTGATCAAGTACGGTGAGACGCCGTCCGAGTTCGTGGACATCCTCAACAGCGCCGATCGCGCAGATACCTTTGCAGCTTCGAACATCTTCTGCATATTCCACCACACCATCCGGGCCAAACGCGCCGGGCTGGCAGGCAGAAATGTCTACCACCTCGCCAGCAGCGCCAACGCAGAGGGAAAGACGGCCTATAACGAGAATGCGATCGAGGCCGTGGGTCTGACCAAGGACGCTATCGACGAGCTGATGGAGAAGACGGTCTGCGTCTTCAAGTACGAGTAGAAAGGCGGTGTTGCATGAACCTCAGAGAGGCCAAAAAACTCTACGATTCGAGCATCGAGATTATCAAGAAGAACCAGCACAAGAACGGCGGCTTCTACGCCAGTCCACCCGGGACCAGGTACCCTTTCATCTACGCTAGAGACCATTCCATAGTGGTCCTGGGCGCGCTGGAGGCGGGGCTGGTGGACGAGGCTCGCAGAGGGCTGGAGTTCATACTGGCTGCCCAGAAGCCTACAGGGGAGATGCCCCAGAGGTGTGATGTGGAGGGAACGGACACCAGCTACAAAGAGCTCCAGATCGACGGGAACGGCCTGGTCCTCTACGCCCTGGGAAAGTACTGTCAGAAGGTCGATTATGAGGTAGCGGAAGAGTTCTGGAATAACGTCGATCTGGTCGTGGATTACATCCTGAAGAACAAGAACGATGAGATCAACCTGATCCACACCATAAACAGCATCCACGAGTATCCTGCTTATGAACATGGTTTCGAGATCTTCGCCAACAGTGCATGTTGTGCAGGCCTGATCGAGGCGGTCAAGATGGGCAACGCCCTGGGCAAGGATGTAAAACGGTGGGATCAAGAAGCCGAGCTGATAAGGAGAAACATCCTCACCCGTCTTTACAGTCCCCGAAAGCGCACTTTTATCAAGAACATAAGGATCAAAGAGAGGGGTAGCAAGCCTCTGGGCTACGACCCCTACGCATCGACGGTAGGCGACCCCGATGCAGCAGAGTACGCTCCTGCCTACTTCGAGCTCCTGAACGACAGAGATCTGCGGGTCATAAACACGGTAAGGCGGATAGACGCGGCCCTCTGGGACCAGGAGCTGGGCGGGCTCAATCGCTACCCCGAGGCCTGGAACAGAAATAACGGCGGTTATGGTCCCTGGCCCCACTTCACCTGCCAGGTGGCCAGACACTTCGTGAACATCGGCGACGACGACAGGGCAGAGGTCTACCTGGGATGGGTGGTAGATATAGCATCCGACTACATGCTTCCGGAACATCTATCGACCATAGAACGCTTCGACGAGTGGATCGATTGCTACAGCGCGGCGGGGATCATGCGGGATGATAAGGTTGTCATGATCGAAGGTATCAAGAGCCATCCCAAGTGGCAGGAGGGGTTCGCCTACGTGGTGACGCCCTTGATCTGGCCTCATGCCGAGTACATCAGAGCATACAAGAGCTATGAAGACATGTTTTTGGGAGGCGAGAGTCTCCAGGCCCTCAAGAGGCAGGCCCTTGTCAGCCGATAGATGAAGATATCTTGTTGAAAGGGGAGTCGATAATATGGCAGATATAGAGAGGATTCCCACCGGGATCCCAGGACTGGACGAGATGATGAACGGCGGTCTGCCTTTTCCTTCCACCGTCCTTCTGGCAGGGGGCACCGGCACGGGCAAGACCACCTTCTGCATGCAGTTTCTTTTCAAAGGGGCAAAAATAGGTGAACGGGGCCTCTACTTCACCACATTCAGTGAACCTCCCGAATGGATGCTCAAGTTTTTGTCCACCTACGACTTCGTGGACCCGAAGCGCTTCGGAAAGGAGATCAAGTATGTGGACCTGAGCTACACCCTGGAGAAGGCCAAAGGGATGGAAGAGGTCCTGGAGGCGATCGAGTCGGAGATCGTGACCTTCAAGCCGAAACGGATCGTCATCGATCCCATATCTGTAATGGAAGACCTGCTCAAAGACGATTACCGGCGTTTCCTCTTCAGGTTTGCCACCATGACCAAGAACTGGCAGACTGCAACCGTAGTGACCGGCGAGGCCAAGCCGGGTTCGCCCTATCCGATCGATCTCGCCTACATAGCCGACGGGGTGCTCCTCATCTACAACACAGAGGTGGACAGACTGCGCAGAAGATCTCTGGAGATATTGAAGATGAGAGGTACCTCTCACATGACGGGAAAACAGGCGGTAGACATATCCGAAAGAGGGTTCATAATCCATCCGGGTCTGTAGTTATTATGACCATCTCGATAAGGGATCTCCTGGAGCAAGATGACTTCTGGATTCTCCTCTTCGTCCTGGGGATCTTCCTGCTCAACTGGCCGCTGCTCTCGCTGGCGACAGGAGAGTTCCGCATATTCGGCTATCCCTTAATATTGGTCTACATCCTGGTAGTCTGGCTGATGATCATCCTCTTGACATATATCTTCGAAAGGTGGATTCCGGATTGATCGCACCCCACGTAGTTCTGGCGACGATGGTACTTTATCTTCTGCTCCTATTCGGGATAGCTCTGTATGCCTATCGCCAGAGATTGGCCGGTCGCAGCATAGTCTCCAACCCCTACGTATACGCCTTGTCTATCTGTGTCTACGCCACCACCTGGGCGTTCTACGGGAACGTGGGAAAGGCAGCCTCCACCGGTCTCAGCTTCTTGCCCATCTACCTGGGACCCTCGTTGATCATGCTCCTGGGCTGGCCTCTCATCAGGAAGATGATCAGGATATCTAAAGAGTACCGGCTCACCACCATAAGCGACTTCATAAGCTTCCGGTACGGGCGAAGCTACGCCGTCGGCGCTCTTGTTACCATCGCCAGCCTGATAACGATTACTCCTTATGTGGCTCTCCAGCTCATCGCCATCTCCGAGTCCATCGACATCATAATAAGCGGCGAATATTACCCCACTGGGTTGATGCGGCTCATCGTGACCATACTCCTGGGGGTATTCGCCATCGTATTCGGTGCCAGATACCTGGACCCCCTGGAGCGCCACGAAGGACTGATCGCTGCCGTGGCCTTCGGGTCGGTCGTCAAGCTGGTGGCGTTCTTAGTGGCGGGGATCTACATAGCCTACGGCATCTTCGGTGGTTACGGGGTCATAGTCGATGAGATAGCCACCTCCCCGGAGTATTCGCATCTATTGCAGCCGGATTACGTTTCATGGTTCTCTCTCACCTTCATATCTCTCTTTGCCATACTCTTCCTCCCGAGACAGTTCCACGTCATGGTGGTGGAGAATTCCGACGAGAACCACCTCAAGAAGGCCATGTGGCTCGTCCCTCTCTACATGCTGCTCATAAACCTCTTCGTACCTGTGGTGGCCTGGGCAGGTCTCCTCCTGGACACACCGGGATCGGCAGACATGTTCATGATCTCCATCCCCGTCGATCAGGGTAACGATCTTCTGGCGCTGCTGGTCTTCATCGGGGGCGTCTCCGCCGCCGTGGCTATGGTGCTCGTCTCCGCCGTGGCGTTGGGTACCATGATGTTGAACGACCTGGAGATGTCTCACATCATCCGCAACATCGGAAAGGGCCGAGACCTGCCCAGCCTCCTCCTGACCATGAGACGGCTGAACATACTCCTGGTCTTGGCGTTGGGGTACCTTTACTCTATGCTGGTGGAGTTCCACAGCCTGGTAGATATCGGGCTCCTCTCATTTTTGGCCGTCTGTCAGATAGCCCCGGCCGCGCTGGGGGGGATGTACTGGAAAAAAGGTTCTCGGTACGGTGCCATCGCCGGGCTAGTCTCTGGATTTCTGATCTGGGGCTACACCGCTCTGGTCCCCTCGCTGGTGTGGTCGGGCTGGATCTCGGAAAGACTGCTCACCGAGGGCCCCCTGGGGATCGGTTTCCTGCGACCAACATATCTATTCGGTCTCCATCTGGACATGTGGACCCATGCCGTCTTCTGTTCGCTCTTCGTCAACTGTCTGTTCTATGTGTTCTTCTCTCTCATCTACAGACCGAGCCATGAAGAGGTGGCCCTGGCCGATAGCGTCGTGGACGTCTACGAGGCGCGGCCCGAGCTGGTGCTGAGCGAGAGGAGGATGATCCGGGTTGGGACGGTAGACGAACTGGAGACCACCCTGGCCAGGTATATCGGAGAAGAGAACGCCAAACGAGAGCTGAATTCGAACCTGGCCGAGCTGAATACCACCAGAGAGAGCATAGATGCCAGCGAGCTCTTGATCCTCCGGGAACGGCTGGAAAAGAGGCTGACCGGGACGGTGGGCACCTCTGCTACTAGAATTATTGTGAACGAAGAGATCTCCGTGAAGCCGGTGGTCGAGGTGGTGAGGGACACCATGACCATGTACACGCTGGACCCGAGCAGGATCTACGTGATACCGGAGAAGGCCTACGAGGTCTTCACCGATCAGATAAAACATGGGATAGAAGGTCTATGCATAGCCTCTCGCGATCCCGATGGGATCAGGAGCAAGTGCCAGTTCACCGAGACGCCCATCATCAGGCTCAGCCATGATAGAGGTCGGGGCGAGATGTACATCGCACCCACAAACTTACCTCTCCTCTTCATAACCATCAAGTCCTTCGTGGAGAAGAGCACGAACAGCATAATACTCTTGGACAACCTGGATGACCTGATAGAAGAGAACGCCTCAGTGGTTCCTTCCTCGGAGGTCTTGGACTTCGTATACGCCCTGGAGAGCCTGGTCAGGGAGAACCGCACCAGGTTCGTCCTGAAGGTCAGGCCGGAGTACGTCCACGAGAAGCTGTCTCTGGAGATCAACGAGGTGAGACAGCTCATATTCCTCTTGGGACCCCTCTCTTGCTACCTATTAAAGGCCTTTGCCGACGTTATGATCGCCAGTCTGCAGGAGAGCTGCAGGAGAGAGGCTATAAGAGATATCGAGGTGCTGATGGATACCGACAAGCTCTTCGAGGGGATCAAGTGCGCCGGGCGTTCGGCTGAGACGTCGCCGGAGGCCCGTGATCCCGATATGGGGATGAGCGCCGGTTCGAGCGACGAGCAGTTCGTGAAGATAGAGCCCCACCTCAGTCTGAGCAGATGGGAGTTATTCATGGCCGTTAGATCCGTGGCGAGGGTGATCGAGAGGGTGGATCCGATGTTCGATCTAAGGAGCGTTCTGGGCCCGCTCATGGCCAAGTACGGGTTGAAGCTCTACGAACTCGATCTGATCCCGAGCACCACCTACGTCATCGAAGAAGAGAAACCCCAGAAAAGCCTGGAGCTCTTCAGCGATCTGACCCGTTTCGGTGCGGAGGGACTCTGCATAAGCAGGTACCATCCCGATAAACTGATAGAAAAATACAACTTCCACCCTGATATGGTAATCTGGCTGACCCAGTCGACCGCCTATGAGGCAAAGTACAGGTGCGTCGATCCCACCAACTTCCCTCGGTTGAGTAGCATCATATCTGATTTCCTGACCAACACGAAAGAACCTCTGATACTCTTGGAGGGGATGGGATACCTGATCACCCAGAGCAACTACGAGTCTGTGCTCAGGTTCATCCAGTCCATGAGGGACGAGATCTCCATGAGGAAGGCTATACTCTTCATCCACCTGGACCCCCTGGCCTTGGATACCAAAGAGCTGCACCGCCTGAAGAGCGAGATGGAACCGTTAGAGCTATGAGGCATTATATTCACAGTTTTCCGTCAAGGAGATAGCAACATGATCGAGATAGGACTCATAATACTGCTGCTGGCACTGGTTCTCGGTGGTTATCTGATCGTGAAGTCTCTCAAGGGCTTCCTGGTGAGCGCACTTCTTGGCTTGATAGTTCTTTATCTGGTCAACCTGGTGACGGGTCTGGGGATCGCCTATACCTGGGTTGTGATCCTGATATGTGCCCTAGGAGGGGTTGCCGGGGCGGTAATCGTGATAGTGCTCAACGTCCTGGGCATCGCGTTCTGAGGATATTATCATACCATCCATACCGTTCCTCTTTATGGATGTGTCAGTCGTGCACCGACTATCTTCAGCTCTCCAGAATTGCCGAACCACTTTTTTTCGAACTCCACCTCGATTTGGCCCTGCATGTTTGGGCCGCTCAGAACAGTGGTCTCGTACTCGCCACCCTCGCCCATGGGGTGTATCCGGTTCCTTTTGCAGACATCCATGAACTCATTCAGGTTCTTCTTATCCAGGACCCTGCCCAGCCAACTCTCGTCTAGGCCCATGGCCGCCACCCCTACGATCAGTATCTCGAAACCAAGGTCGACCATCTGGTACAGAAGAAGGACAGGGTCCTTGTGCCACAAAGGCATTACCGGGTCGAGCCCCAGCTCATCACAGACTTTGACCACCCGGTTGCGCTGGTAGTTGGAGGCCACCGCGCCGCAGCACACACCATCTATTTCCAGCCCGGCGAGGGCGTCCTTGAGCGGGGTTATCTCGTCTTCTTCGGTCGCCTTGAACTTGACCTGAGCTATCCCCAATGCCTGGGCAGATAGCTCGCTGAGGACGATGGCAGGTACGTGGTACATATAGGAGTCTCTCTGGGCGTAGGCGGTAACCAGGTACTCGACCTCCATACCGGCGCTCTGTGAGAGGTAGAGGCTATATACCGAGTCTTTCCCGCCGGAAAACAGGGCAGCGATCTTCATTTACCATCACCTATCTAGGTTCGTTCTTGTAAATAACGTATAAC
>CAYQFP010000041.1:0-12137 GCA_964416865.1 uncultured Methanotrichaceae archaeon | reverse complement strand
ATTAGCGTTCATTAGCGGTTGAAATAAGGAGATTGCTACAAGGCCAGTGTTTTCTTGGGCTGGGAGCGTCTTGCGCATCGGATAAGTGTCAAACTTAGCGTTCAGGACTATAATGTCCCTGGTTCGCCAGGGAATACTCTGGTCGGAAATTATTGCCATTTTTAGGAGGGGGTCCGGAATAGGAATTGGATGAAAAGCTAGTCGAATCCTTGGCGATTATCGCTCGAAGGGCACCACATAAAGCGTCCCCTCCCGCATCTCTCCTTTCAACAACTCACAGTGCCTCAGTATGGCGAACTGGTTCTCCACCTCTCGTGCAGATAGCCCGAACTTCTCGGCAATCTCTCTCGGGGTGGCGCCCACCCGGAACGATACGAACTCGTAGATATTCTTCTGCACCTCCGTCAGACCCTCGGTGCCCTCGAGACCTGCTTGCGCCCGGAGGAGCTTCTTGGAACGCACACCCCAGGGATCACAGGCCTTGATTTTCTGGTGCCGATCGAAGTAACAGTCCTCGCAGAGCACCAGACCACCTTCATCGATGCACTCGTCTATGGGTACCGAAGAACCGCAGCCCTGACACTCGGCAAACTCATCATCTGTCATATTGCTCACCCCATAATCGTTCAGACCCCGCACCCATCGAGAAGGGCCACATACCGCTGCTTCACCCGTTCCAGGATATCCATATCATAGGGCTGGTGGGTGGGCACCTCAATCTGAGCCTCCATCTCCGCATAATCGGGCGCCGCGGTGATTCCGTCATCATTTACAGGGATCTCCAGTTCATCGGCGATATCTCTGATCATGGGTGTGAGCGGATTGATCGGCGGCGCCCCACGTGCCCGTTCTCTGTATCTGTCCAGAAGCTCGTCGATCTCGGCAAAAAGCTCCTCTTTCACCTTTTCGTCGATCCGTCCCGCCTTACCGGCGATCTCTTCCGCGCTATCCTTCAGCTGGGAGAATGTTCTCACCCCCGCCTCCAGAAGATCTCTCGAGTAGTGTTCTTGGACCCGTTCCGCATAGCCGGGCGCAACCACCAGCAGATCGATCTCTTTTAGTTTTTCCAGGTCATCCCTGTACGGCTTGTAGGGGTTCACCACCACGAACTCCAGCCCCATCCTCCTGGCCAGGCTCTCGTACATGGGGGTGACCCCCAGCCTCGTCTCCTCCGTCATGGCATGCCTCACGAACTCGGGATCGTCGAACTCGATCCCGAAATAATCTGCAAAGTTTTTCGTGGTGGTGAGGATCTTCGTCCTCCCGCTCTTCTCAGAGCGGATCAGGCCCTTCTCCTCCAGATCCTTGATGTGACCGTAGATCTTGTTGCCCCTATATCCGGCAAGCTCGCTCTGGGCGATGGGCTGGTTGTAGGCGATCACGGCCAGGGTCCTCAGCAGCGGTGCGGCCAGCTCCTTGGGTGCCACGCGGCTCACATCTCCGGCCACGTCGGCCCGAACCTGCATCACGTACCGGTCCTCGAACCCCAGAATCTCCATACCACCGCCCCGGTCGGCGTACTCGCCGATCAGCCCTTCCATCAGCTTCCTGGTCTTTCTTGGAGGCAGACCAACCACTTCAGATATGTCTCCCAGGGAAAGCACCCCTCCTGCGGCGAATAGGGCTGCCTCCACCACAGCCTTTGGGTCAGCAGGTTCCAGCAACTAGCCCTTCCTCCTCGGTGACGCCTTCGCCCGAATAAATTGAGCTCACTTCAAGGGGGTATCGTCTCAGGTAGAGCTCGCCAAATATCCGATCCTGCTCGAGCCAGATCTCCCTCCGGTTGGCCATGAAGAGGACAGATAAATAGTCGAGCACGTCGCCGCCGATTTCCATGAAGGCCACCCTCTCCTCACCCTCCAGCTTCTGGTATATCACCGCCTTCAGAGACTTGATCCTCTCCTCGATGCCTTCCTCATGAGCCTTGTCGATGTCTGCTTCCACAGGTTCTTTGGGCCTGCTCTCCCGGCGGACCTCTCTCCGCTTCGCAACGCTTTCCGCGTTCTTCAGCTCCGATATCAGCTCTACCAGGGTCACCGGCCGCCTGGACCTTCTCCTTATGGGGGGCTTGGGGAGCGTCTCCTTCTTGTAAAACCATCCAGGAGGTTCATCATCCTCATCGAGCAGGTCATCGTCCCCCTCATCGTCCTCCTCCATAAAATCAGACTTCATGCGGAGGAGGATGCTGGCGTAGAGGAGCGTCCTGGCGGGGATCCTAAGGTCATTGCTTTTCAGGGAGGCGATGTGCTCCAGGAACTTTTCCGTGACCTTCGTAAGGTCGATATCCCAGGCATCGATCTCGCCACTCTTGGCCAGATCCAGAAGTACCTCTACTGGATCCTGCTCAGAACCTTCGTCTGCCATAAGAAACCACCTTCAGTTCAGGCACATCCCCGTCACGCTGGAGATGTTGTTCTCTTGCATCGTCACGCCCAATATGTACCTGGCCTCCTGGATCATTGGCTTCCTGAGAGAGACCACCATGAACTGTGCGACCTCGGAGATGTCGTTGATCAGCTTGGCCACCTTCTCCACGTTGGCCCCGTCCAGGAACATGTCGATCTCGTCCAGGGCGTAGAAGGGTGCGGGCTTGAACCTCTGTATGGCGAATATGAAAGCGAGGGCCGTCAGGCTCTTCTCCCCACCGGACATGGCCTCCAGGCGGTGGAATGACTTGCGAGCAGGTCTGGCCCGAATAGTCATACCTCCGCCGAGGGGGTCTTCTTCGTCCTCGAGGATCAGCCCCCCCTCGCCGCCAGATAGCCGGTTGAAGATGGTCTTGAAGTTCTCGTTGATGGTGTTGAAGGATATCATGAAGGCCTCTTTCTTCATCAAGTCGTACCGATCGAGCTTGTCGAGGATGTCCTCTCTCTCCCTCTGAAGGGTATCTCTCCGGTCCTGGAGGAAGTCGCACCGATCGCTGACCTGCCCATACTCTTCGATGGCCAGCATGTTCACCGGCTCCAGCTCCAGCATCGACATCTCCAGAGCCTTGATCTTCCTCATTATGGTCTGAACCTTGGGCGGTTCTGCGGTGGCGTCCACACCACGGTCCACGATCTTCGCCCTGATATCCTCCGCCCTAGCCTTCGCCTCCTCGCCTGCAGCAGATGTTGCGGTCATCCTGGCCTTGATCCGTTCCGACTCCATCTGGAGAGAGTCGACCTCTCTCTGACGGGCCATAACATCCACCAGGAGCTTTCCCCGTACTCCTTTCAAGTCGTGCAGCTCCATCTCGATCTCTTTTTCTTTCTGTCTCTTTGCCTCCATAACCTTCTTAGTCTCGTCTCTTCGTTCTCTGGCACTTCTCTTCCGATCCAGGGCATCCTTCTTCTTATTTTCTAGGATCTCTTTTCTGGCGGCCAGCTCATCTATTCTCTGAGTGCCGATCTCCTCTTTCAGCTTCTCTTTGGTGATCTCTGCATCGATCACACCCTTCCGCCGCTCCAGATCTCTGATCCTGGCCTCTGCCTCTTCTGCTCGAGAGATCAACACAGGTATCTCAGACCCCTCTAGACCCTTCTCCAAGATCTCGATCTTCGAGTCAAGCTCGGTCAGAGTCTTTTTGTGCTTTTCCAGCACCGTTTCCAGAGAATCCAGTCGTTCTCTGACCCCCGCGGCTTCCTGTTCCATATCCTCCAGCCGGGCATTCTGCTCCAGGATCGTCCTCTCCAGCCTCACCGTCTGGCCTTTTGTCTCCTCCAAGCAGAAAGACTTCTTGGATATCTCCCTGTTCAGCTCATCCTCGTCTCTCTTCAACCCGGAGATCTCACCCTCCACGCGGTCCAGCCTGTCTAAGATCCCCTCTCTCTCCCCCTCCGCCAGAGCCAGCCGACCCGATATCTCGGCCAGCCTCTTCCCCTCATCGGCGGCGAAGCTGACCCTCGACCGGTAGTGACCCCCCGTCATGGCCCCGCTCTTCTCCACCAGGTCGCCTTCCAGGGTCACCATCCGGTATCGCCCCATCAGCTGCCGGGCAGATGTCAGATCTTCAACCACCAGGGTATCTCGGAAGACGTGCCAGAAGGCGGGCAAGAACTCTCCATCGAACCGGACCAGGTTCAGGGCGTAGTCTACGACTCCTGGAAAGCTGGGCGGATCGGGCGACACCCGTCCGCATTTCAGCTTGTTTAGGGGCAGAAAAGTAACCCGCCCACCTTTCACCCTCTTCAGATACGATATGGCCTGCGATGCATCCTCATCGGTCTGAGCTACGATGCTCTGAAGTCTGGCACCCGCCGCCACCTCCAACGCGGTGGCGTAGTTCTTATCTGCCCGTCCCAGCTCGGCTATGGTCCCGTGCAGGCCTTCGAGCTGCCCCTTCTGCAAGGCCGTCCTGACCACCTCGACCCCCCTGCTGTACCCAGGACCCTCCCGTGCAGACCGGAGGCTGGCTTCTGCCTTGGCCTTCTCTACCTGGAGTTCCTGCAGCCTCTGGTCGGCTGCCGCCATCTCCCGTCGGACCCCGATCATGGCGAACCCCAGGTCATCGCCGTTTCGTTCCAGCTCTCGCCCCCTCTCTTCGAGCAAGTCGATCTCCCTCTCAACCCGCTCTGCCTCTCTCTCCGAACGGCGGATCGTCTCTTCGTACTCGGAGATCTGGCTGCAGATATCTTCTTGATCGCTCGACCTCCGCCTGGCCGCGTCCAGATACCGGTCCCGATCCCGCATCAGGTCGGCCATCTCGGTCTTGACATCTTCCCTCGTCCTCTTGACCTCGGCCATCTCGTCTCTGAGCTGGGCGTACTCCTCGTCGGCCTCGGCGATCTCGGACCGGACATCTTCCAGTCGTTCCCCCTCCTCCTCCAGCTCGGCCACGAGGCTGGCCTCTCTTATGCTGGCGTCTCTGATCTTAGTGGTCAGAGCCTCGGCCTCTTCGCTGAGACGGTCCATCTCCAGGTAGATCCTCCTCCTCTCCACCTCCGTCTCCGAGATCTCCCTATCGGCCATCTCGATGCGGCTCTCCTCCCGCTCGATCTCCCCCTTCAGCTCTTCGATCTTCCTTTTGACCTCCAGCTGTTCGTCTTCGCCTTTATGGGCGATATCGGAGCTGAGCCTCTTCAGCTCATCTTCCAGAGAGGCTAGCGCATCTTTCTTGGCCCGGTATCTTTCCCTAAAGAGCACGTCCTGGGCCACCAGGTCCTCGGTCTCCTTCTCCAGAGAAGCCTGCTCCGCTTCAGCTTCCCTGAGCTTGGCCAGGAGAAGGAAGGCTTCTTGGTGCCGTTTCTCGTCCCGATGGGCCTGGTAGGTGATGGCCCGGTCCCTCTCCTCGCCCAGCTTCAGCCGCTGGGCCGATACCTCATCCAGGATCACGTCCAGCCGGTCTATCCTTTCTCGGACGACCTCCAGCTCGCCCAGAGCCTTCCTCTTCTTCTCATCGAAATCGGCCACCCCGGCGATCTCATCTATGATCTTCCGCCTATCCGTGGGGTTCATCTCGATTATCCTGGTAACGTCGCCCTGCATAACGACGTTGTAGCCTTCAGGAGTAATCCCCGATCGGGAGAGAATATCATGAAGTTCACTCTGGCTGCAGGTGTCGCCATTAAAAGAATAAACACTATGATATCGATCTTTGGTGAGCTTCACCTTTCTGGATATCTCTACGACGTCCTCCTCCACGGGCATGGTACGACAGGAGTTGTCGAACCTGACGGTGACCTGGGCGAAGTCGGGGTTCTTGCCGTTATCGCCCTTGTATATCAGATCGGGGAGCCTTTCCGCTCGCATAGCACGAGAGCTGGATAGACATAAGGCAAAGAGCAGAGCGTCTATGATATTCGACTTGCCACTTCCGTTGGGACCGGTGATGGCTATGAAGTCGTTTTCCAGGGGGATGGAGACCTTCCGGCCGAAAGACTTGAAATTCTTGAGCTCGATCTCCTTAATGTGCAACCACTACCCCCCTTACGATTATAGTCAACTAGTAAATCCTCCACCTGGTCGGATTTACTCTGAGTATATAATGTTATACATTATATACAAGATCCAATTAGATCATACTAACCAGTTCCTCGCCAGCATGGTGTCTAACGATGGCAATAGACGAAGTTGGAAGGTCCAACTTGTTCCAAACACGTCTAAAATGCAAGGTTATGCACTATATTGCCAAGTTTTCATATCTGACGCCCCTCACCTACTTAAAACCTTCTTTCAGGTCTTTTTGGTCCATGAAGCCCCCTTCAACGCCATTTCTCGGCCGTAAAATCGCCCAGAACAACCTCGTTGAAATATGTATTCAAAGTCGTATATATTGTTTTCCCTATGCGGTTATGCCGTTATAGTCGAGAATAGTGTTTAACGGTACGAACCGGCCAAATCTCAAACTCTTATTCGACCGAGTGGTGGATTCGCTCGCGGAATCTTTTGTTTGAGGGGCGGTCTTATGTGGCAACAAGTTATTATCAGCATGTAGATAGATCTGGTCGAGGAGAGGATCGTCGGGTGTTGGAGTTTCTGATATTTGCGGTGAGTATGCTCGCCCTCTATTACGGAGCAAAATTCATCACAGACAGCGCCGTCCACTTCGCAAAGGTCCTGGGGATATCGGAGTTCGTGATAGGGGCAACGGTGATCGCCTTTGGTACTTCTTTCCCAGAGCTTTCCACCTCGGCCACCGCCATGCTCACCGACGGCGGATATCCGGAAGTGGCGGTGGGAAACGTCCTGGGGTCGAACCTGGCAAATATAGGCCTCGCCCTGGGCGCCGCCGGCATGCTCTACAGCATATACATCGACAGAGACGTCCTCGAGAATGATCTATCTCTTCTCCTCGCCCCCATTATGGCCGTATTCGTGGTCCTTCTCGATCTCAAGGTTACCGGGGTCGAAGGTTTATTCCTGATCTTCATGTACCTCTCTTTCGTCTATCACGAGATCTCTCAGCATCGGAAGAACGATGTCGTGAGTAGCGAGAGCCTCAAGCCTAGATATCCGATGATATTCCTGACAGGAATGGTCCTCCTCTATCTCGGGGCCAAGTATCTGATAGCCTCCATCCTCGATATCGCCGTCACCCTGGGCATCGACGCGGCGGTGGTATCCTTCATACTGGTGGCCCTGGGAACCTCCCTGCCCGAGGTGAGCACGGCGATAGTCGCGGCCAAGAACGGGCGAGGAGATATCGCCATAGGTACGGTAATCGGCTCGAACGCCTTCAACGTCCTGATCGTCCTGGGCGCCATATCCTTTATGGGCGACGTGATGGTGAGCGAGACCTTCATATATGCCGCCCTTCCCGCGGTGGTCCTGATAAGCGTTCTTCTGGGGTTCATGGTCCTGGGCAACAAGATCACCAGGTTCGAGGGAAGTTTGTTGGTGGCGATATACTTCCTGACGATCCTCAACACACTATGAGAATGATGGCCACCGCCCCGCAAAAGCTTTTTACCATCCTACCAAGCTATCCTCGATGGAGATTCTGGCGGACGTTGGAGGCCGGCCCGGCCTGGACTGCAAAGGGTTTTGCACTTACTGTTATTTCAAGGGTGTCAAGGACGTCGCGCCTTTTGGGTGCAAACATTGTCTCCCCTTCCAGAAGGGTTGCGACTACTGTACGCGAGCGATCAGAGAGGGTTACTCCGGGTTCAAGCCCTTGGAGATGGTGGCCATGGAGGTAGCCCAGACGGCTTTTCACTCCATACCTGAGAAGGTGACGATCAGCGGTGGAGGAGACCTGAGCTGTTACCCTCATCTCTTGGAGCTGACCCAGCTGGTGGGCCAGAGCGACGTGCCCGTCCATCTGGGGTACACCAGCGGCAAGGGTTTCACCAAGGGTGACGAGGCAGAGGCCCTCATCGAGGCGGGGGTGAAAGAGGTATCCTTTACCGTCTTTTCCACGAGACCCGACCTCCGCCAGAGATACATGAGAGACAAGCATCCCGAGGCGGCGCTGGCCAACCTGAGACGTTTCTCTGACTGCTGCGACGTCTACGCAGCCGTGATCCTCGTCCCCGGTGCCAACGACGGTCCGGAGCTGGAGAAGACCTGCTCAGACCTGGAAGATATGGGAATAAAGAGGCTCATACTGATGAGGTTTGCCAACGCCAGAGAACAAGGGCTGGTCCTGGGAAACGCGCCCATACTGCCCGGAGTGGTCCCTCACACGGTGGAAGAGTTCAGGCAGATCGTGACCGATATCAGCGAGAGGTACAGCTTCCGGGTCACCGGTACGCCGCTCTGGGATCCCGAGACCGGCGCGCCCTTCGCCCTGGCCAGCCGCCGGGACGAGCTGGCCCGACTACCGCCCCTGAGAAAAAGCGCCACTTTGATCACCGGTTCCGTCGCCGAGCCTCTATTATCATCCATCTTCCGGGACCTGGGGGACGAGGTGAACGTGGTCTCAGTCGGGCAGGATATCGGTTGTCTCATAACCCTCGAAGACCTGAAAGAGCTGGACCTCGACGAGGTGAAGGATACGGTGATCCTCCCGGGAAGGACTCTCGCATGTGATAGTGATATCCGTCAGGTTCTCACCAGGGATGGTGTGGACAGGTTGATCAGGAGAGGGCCCGACCGGCTCACCGTCGACGGGGAGATGAGCGTCAGCATGACGCCCCGTGAGGTGATCGAGGTGGAGGTAGAAGCCTTCACAGATCTGATCGAAGAGATCAACGCGCTGGGTGTGTGAGGATGAGGGTATGAGAATTAGCATAGTATCGCCCGGGACTTACACCTATGGTTCCCTGGTCCTAGGCGGCATTTTGAAGGAGAGGGGACATGCGGTCACCGTCACCCACAGGCTTCGGTCCGACGGAGATGTCACCCTCCTCAGCCTGTTCTCCACCAGCCAGCTCCTCGACCCCCTGATCCGAGATTTTGTGAAGACCCTCACCCCGGTCTACGTGGGCGGTCCCGTGGGGTTCACACCGGAGATGGTCCTGGGCGAGCTGGACGTCGACGCGGTGGTGGTGGGCGAGGGTGAGGATGTGGTTGCCAGCCTGGTAGAGGATGGACCTTCCGGCGACCTGGCAGGGGTTGCCTTCGTAGAAGGCGAAGAGATCGTCAAGACAACGTCCCGACCGGTGGACAACCTCGACCATCCCATCCCCCTGATACCCGAGGATCTGAGCTCTCAGAACGTCCGCGGGGCCAACGTCTACATAGAGACCCACAGGGGTTGTCTTGGAGCGTGCACATTCTGCCAGGTTCCCCGGTTCTTCGGCCGTACCATCCGGTCCAGGTCCCTGGAAAACGTTCTGGCAGAGGTCCGGGAGCTGAAGCGGGCCGGGATCAGGAGGGTGGCGGTCAGCGGCGGCACCGGGTCTTTGTTCGGCTACGGCAAAGACGTCAACAAGGGCGCCTTCATCGAGCTGGTCCGGGCGCTGTCGGAGATCCTGGGGCCAAAAAACCTCTCCGTCCCCGACATGAGGGTAGATTTCGTGGACCAGGAGATCCTGGAGGCGGTCCGGGACTATACCATCGGATGGGTCTTCTTCGGCATCGAGTCGGGCAGCCAGAAGATGCTCAACGCCATGAGGAAGGGCGTAACCGTCGAGAAGAACCTGGCAGCGGTGGAGCTGGCCAGGTCCTGTGGCGTCAAGGTGGGCGGATCCTTCATCGTGGCCTACCCCGGCGAGACTGCGGAGGACTACGGCGCGACCCTGGAGTTCATGGAGGATGCCATGCTGGACGACGTCTTCTCCAGCGTCGCCGAGCCCATACCGGGGACGCCCCTGGCCCGGCTTGCTCTCGATTATCCTCACGAAGAGAACCTCCTCTACAGGATGCACAAAGGCGAGTATAAGGCTCTGAAGCTATCCGAGGCCGAGGCCAGGTGCTTCAATTTGATGCTCCACGGCCAGAACTGCAAGTTAGTGCCCAGGCTGGTCAACGATGCCATGTACCAGAGCTTTCTGGAGGAGGCCAGGGTCCAGGGGAGAGACATAAAGCGGGTGATGGGACTGCTGGAGAAGTATAGAGATGCGATCGTGTGATCAATCAGATACTCGTTGATGAGTTGAGCACCATTCATGAGGTAGATAAAAATGACTTTGTCCTCCAAGTCCGAGAGGAAAAATAATAAAGACATACCATCAGGCGGTATCTCGAGCCTCTATGTACGCGGCTTCAAATCACTTTTCGAGGGCAGCTCTATCGAGGTTCGCCCGCTGACGATATTAGCAGGAGCGAACAGCTCGGGTAAATCGAGCATCATGCAGCCTTTATTGATGATGAAACAGACGCTGGAAGCTACATACGATCCCGGTGCATTATTGATCGATGGGCCTCATGTCCGGTTCACATCAGTCGAACAGTTTTTGTCAAGACGCAATCAGAAGAATGTCGACGAGTTCGAAATCGGGCTCGATATCAAGGGCGAGAAGGGCGTCAGTTCGGTTAGAGAAATATTTAGGATAGATGCGGAGAAGGTTCTCGAAATTGTCGAAGCGAGATACGAATACGAAGATCACTCTGTATCACTACTACGGCCGGAGATGACGCATGAGGAGATAATCTCGGCAGTCCCCCGTATCGGATTTTATACGACGATATTCGAAAAACTCGGCGCTCCGGAGAGAATTGAACCGAGTGTGAGACGTATGCGGTGTTTTCTCGGAGCCGGGATATTAACAGTCGAAGAAGGCAAAACAGACTCGATATTCCGCTCCGTCCACCAATTTGATGAGCCGTTTGAGTCGCACATCATGAGGCTAATTCACGTACCGGCTCTGAGAGGCAACCCCGAGCGAACATATAAGACGACGGCAATCGGCACCAAATTCTCCGGAACGTTCGAAAATTATGTTGCTAGTATAATCAATCACTGGCGGGTCTGCAAAGATCCTCGTCTCCATAAGTTGGGAGACTTGCTTGAGATGCTGGGACTAACCTGGAAAGTTCATACGAAACAGGTTGAGGATACTCGTGTCGAACTTCGTGTCGGCCGCTTGCCTGCTAGAAAAAGGGCCCGTGACCTGGTGAACATCGCCGATGTAGGGTTCGGCGTATCACAGAGTTTACCGGTACTGGTTGCCCTCCTGGCAGCAAAGGCGGGTCAGCTGGTTTACATAGAGCAACCGGAGATCCATCTCCACCCCCGTGCGCAGACGGCGATGGCGCAGGTTCTTGCAGATGCCGCAAATCGAGGTATCCGGGTTGTCGTGGAGACGCACAGCGAATTATTGCTTCTGGGGGTCCAGACGTTGGTTGCAGAGGGCAAGCTGTCTCCCGAGATAGTAAAGCTCCACTGGTTTGAACGACAGGAGGACGGCACGACAAAGATCAACAGCGCGGACTTGGACGAGGCGGGCGCGTTTGGAGACTGGCCGGAAGACTTTGCAGATACGGAACTCAAAATGCAGAGCCGTTACCTCGATGCTGTAGAATCACGGCTGGGGACCGGCTAAATGAGATCGCGAAAAGCGAAAAGCCTGGTCATCGATGCCTGCGTTGCCTGCGATACGGGTCCTACCCGCCCTATCCGAAACTTTCTAACGACCATGAAAAACGAGATACGCGCCACAGGCTGGTCATGACGAAGGCTATTGGCTCTGAATGGGATCGACACGCTAGCAAATGGACGCGCAAGTGGCGAGTTAGCATGGATTCGCAAAGGAGAGTATATCGTCCAGATCTCAAATCGGATGATATTCTGCGCATCAAAATTGAAGACAAAACTTCCAATGAGGGGGATTTCGATGAAATGTTGAAGGATCTCCACCTCATCGATGCTGCGATGGCAACCGACAGGAGTATCGTCTCTCTTGATGATACTGTGAGGAAACTTTTTGCAGACTTATCGGATATGGTTGGCGAGTTGCGGAATATTGTATGGGTAAACCCGGCCGAGGAAAATGAACGGCCCGTCGAGTGGCTCTTGGACGGCGCCCCAGCCGAAGAAGAGCGTCTTCTCCATCGTTATCTGACGCAAAAAAAATGACCCGCGGTCCGGGACGATACCATCGGAGGGGTATTCTTCGGCCTGGTGTCAGGGGGCCAGAGGATGCTCAATGTCATGAGGAAGACGGCGGCCCGTCGAGAAGATGCTGAAGGCAATGGAGCCAACCAGGTCCTGTGGTGTCAAGGCAGGCCGAATCTTTACTTTTCCGGATCCATGAGGCTGTCCTTGCACGTATACTTGAAGAGCGCGGGTTGCGGGTGGAACGTCAAGTGTCTGTTGCCTTTGACTTCAATGG
>CAYQFP010000040.1:0-12324 GCA_964416865.1 uncultured Methanotrichaceae archaeon | reverse complement strand
CTCTTCGGGCGCAGCCTCGGCCTCTACCTCGGGTGCCTCTTCTGGCGCAGCCTCGCTTGAGATTTCTTCCTCTGAAGACTCTATGAGTTCATCGATCTCATTCTTTGTATCTTCCACAGGAACAGAGGCATCCTCTTCTTCCTCAACCGGGGGCGCCAAAATGTTGAACTCGTCTGGAGGTTTCACGCCTGGAGGAACTATCATAACCTGGCACCCTATGGTCCCCAACTTCTTCACCGCTACTGCGTACCCGTGATCTACGATCTCATCAGAGGGTTTGCCTGCATGTTTTATGTAGCCTGCAAGGAACTTCTCCGTCCTCGACCGAGGACCGGTCACCTTCCCACTGAGGATTATCTCACAACCCAGTGCCCCGCTATCCATCACCCTGCGAAGCATGGACTGGCCAGCCTTCCTGAAGTACCAACCCCTCTCCAGAGAGTTCGCCAACCTGTTGGCCACTATCTGGGCGTTCAACTCGGACCTGCCCACGTCCTGGACATCTACTTGGGGGTTATCCAGACGGAACTTCCTATCGAGATCTCTGGTGAGCCTCCTGATCAGCTTGCCGCCTTTCCCGATTACCATCCCGGGTTTCTCGGCGTAGACGGTTATCTGGGTGCCCATGGGGGTTCGGTTCATCATCATGCCCCCGTAGCCGGCTCTGCTGAGTTCCTTGGTCAGAAACTCGTTCACCAACGCCTTGGTGAACCCATCTTCTACAAACTTCTTTTCTACTCCCAAGTTAGCTCACCTCGGCCAGGATCATCTCTATTGATACGGTATCCGTGTTCTTTGGGGTGGCCCTGCCCATTGCCCTGGGCATCCATCCCTTGATAGTCCTACCCGTCTTGGTAGCGATGTGAGCTATCTTCATATCATCAGGATCAAGGCCCTTATATTCTGCGTTGCTGGCCGCGTTGATCAAGACGCTCAGAACTTCCCCGGCTGCTTTCTGGGGGTACCTCCCGGCGTCCCAGCCCTTGATACCGCGTCTATGACCAACCTTCATATTATGATGCTTGAAAGGGACAGCCCTCTTCAGGGCGATTACATCTTTCAGGTACGCCTTGGCTTCCTCTACACGCATGCCGTTGATCGCCCTGCATATCTCCAGGGAATGCTTGGGCGAGATGTGAAGCTCCATGCCCATGGCCATGGACGAACGCGACTTGTCAAATACTGTGGAATATTTCAGTCGTCCCAATTTCACACCTCACTTGAGCGGCACGTACTTGCTCGACCTGGTAGCACCCACACCAGCGCTGCCGTGGTTTACTCGTCCTCTGGTCATAGCGTACTCGCCGAAGTAATGCCCTACCATCTCTGGCATGATCGTCACCCGGTTAAAGACCTTACCGCTATGGATCTCGACGGTCTTTCCCACCATATCGGGCAAGACTATCATGTCCCGCAGGTGAGTCCGGACCACGTCCTTCTTATTCATCTTGGCCAGCAGTTTCCGGTGATCCTTTGAAAGACCACGCTTTATCTTTCTCCTCTGCCGCGCAGGGAGAATATCGGCAAGCTCATTCAAGCTGAGCTTCTTGAGATCCTCTATCTTCTGACCTCGATAGGTGAACTCCTCTTTCCTTCTCGGAAGCTTTGATCCTGATTTCTTCGCCAAACCAAATTCCCCCTAACGTTTTCCGGTCCTTCTGGCCGCGATCGATCCTACCTTACGACCAGGTGGTGCATTTCTGCTGACAGTCGTCGGTCTTCCGGGGTGCTGCCATCCGCCGCCACCGAAGGGGTGATCCACCACGTTCATGGCCACTCCCCGGACCCTTGGGTACTTTGCGGCTCTCGCCTTCATCTTGTGATATCGCTTTCCCGCCTTGAAGAAAGGCTTCTCCGTCCGGCCACCGCCAGCCACCACGCCTATAGTGGCCATGCAGCGAGGGTTGAGCCACTTCATCTCTCCACTGGGAAGCTGGACCACAGTTTTTGCCACGTCGTGGGCGATGAGCATGGCATAAACACCACTCGACCTGGCGAACTGCCCTCCCGAGCCCGGCTTAGACTCGATGTTGCAGAGGTGGATCCCCTCGGGGATCTCCGCCAAGGGCAGGCTGTTGCCGGGTTTGATCTCCGCCGAGATGCCACAGGCGATATCCTGGCCCACGCATACGCCCTCGGGAATCAAAAGGTACCTCTCCTCGCCGTTATCGAGAGAGACCTTGGCTACGGGTGCACTCCTAGCAGGGTCGTGCACGATATCCTTCACCACGCCCCTTACCGTCTGGTTGGGATCAACTTTCACCTGTTTGAGCTCGGCCCTGTACTTATGAGAGGGAGCACGATAGGTCGGAGTTCCACGACCCCTGTTCTGTTGTATAATTCTATGTCCCATAACCTCACCTACAGCAGTCCTAGCCTGGAAGCCAGCTCGTTCGCGCTATCGTCGCCGGCCAGCTTCACGATCGCCTTCTTTTCTCCGGTAGAGGTAATCATCGTCCTGACCTTGAGCACCTCGATCTCATAGAGGCTCTCCAGAGCTTTCTTGATCTCCGGCTTGGTATATCTAATATCCACCAAGAACTCCATGGTGTTGTTGGTGTCGATCATGTTGGTGACCTTCTCGGTTATGAAGGGAGCTTTAACGATCATCTTTCTCACCCAACCACTTCAGAGATGCTTCGGTCCAGATTGTGAGCCTTCCCGCATGGGTACCCGGTGCCAGAAGCTCGGCGTTTAGCTTTTCGACCGTAGCGAAATCTACGCCGGGAAGGTTTCGGACTGCTTTCTTGAGGCCACCGTCCTGGGACGCCACGATTAGCAGACTTTTTCGATGTTTATACTTCCTCCCGCGTGTCGTACCACGTCCGGCACGGATGGTTCTGCCGCGTTTCGCCCTCATTACGTCGTCCAGGAGACCGCTTGCCGCCAGAAATGTCTGGACGTCCTTGGTCTTGTCCAACGTCTCCAGATCGTTCTGGACTACCAGAGGCAGGTTTGCGGAAAACTTGTGTCCTCTCATCCCCACCAAGACCGGGTCGGCAGTAGCGGCTATGGCAGATCGGATCGCCTTTCTCTTTTCCTTGGCGTTGATCTTCTCCGTCTTGTTGGCCTCTGGCTTCGGTGGGTGCGCTTTTCTACCGCCCGTGGCCTGGGGCACCCTGGCCGCTCTCCTCCCGCTGATTATCCGGGGTACCCTGGAAACGCCACGACATGTTCCCCATGACCTGGCAGAGGTGTTCATGCCTGATCGGCGGTGAGGTCCTTTGGGCTGTAACCTGTTGGCCTGTGCAGACAGCACCGCCCTCTTTATGAGATCAGGCCGAAACTCCTCCCCAAACACGGAAGGAAGCTCGACCTCGCCGACCTCGTTACCAGATAAATCGATCACCTTAGCCTTCATCGTAACCCCTGCTTAGAAGTTGTGCTGATATTCAGAACCGCGGGCGTCTTTGCTTCCACCTTGGGCCTGGTCGCTCTCTTCACCCGGATCAGCCTCCTGGCGGGACCGGGGATGCTCCCCTTGACCAACAGATAGTCGCCGCTCACCAGGCCGTAGCCTACGAACCCCCCGTCAGGAGTGACATCCTTGCCGTCGGACCCCATCGCCAGGACAATCTTGTTGTACTCCGTTCTCTGGTGGTAGCCCATCTGCCCCATCTGGGGAACGGTCCACCGCACCCGATGAGGGTGCCACGGGCCCAAGTTACCTATGTGACGGCGTTTGCCTCCTCTCGAGTGTTTTCTCTTCTGGAGCGCTATTCCCCAGCGCTTGACCGGGCCCTGAGTGCCCTTGCCCTTGGTGATCGCCGATACGTCGACGAACTCGCCCAGGTCGAATACGTTGGATACGGGCATCTGGTTGCCCAGAAGACTTTTGGCAAGATCGAACTGGTCTGCAGCAGATCCGCCGGTGATCGCTATCTCCATCAGATCGGGTTTCTTCTTGGGTATGCTTGCCAGCTGGCTGGGGTTTGTGTGAGCGATAAGGCGCACCTCGACCAGATTATCTATATTGGATCTTATCTCCTCGAGGGAGTCTCCTTTTTTCTTCTTGGGAATGGTAATTGACCTGGCAAGGTATGGGTTAAATTCTTCTGCCCAGGTCTCTCCCGCGGGCCTCACGCCGCCGTTGTACTTCTCGTAGACGCGAAGGGCGGCAAAGCTAATCGGCGGAGCCTCCAGCACGGTGGCGGGCACGCTGATCTCCATGCCTTCTGTAGGGCTGTTCGGCCTATCGTCGATCATTACGATGTGGGTCATGCCCGCCTTGTACCCAGCAAAGCCGGCCATCCTGGCTTTGTCCTCACCAGCGGCCCAGCTTCTCGTCCTGGGTACTTGGCTATTGGCCCTCTTCCTGGGACTGAATGCCAGTGAACCTCGTCTTGGTCGGTGTATGTCTGCCATTTACTCCTCCAGAGAGCGCACCAGGTTGAAGAGGGCGAGGGTGGCAAAGATCGCCTCCTCTACGCGAACCGTCTCCGTTCCCTGATGCGGAATTGTGTTGATTACGCAGCATCTATCCATCATTTCGTCGCTCAAGAACCGGTCGACGCCCCGAGCTGGTGAACCGAATATCGCCGCCAGGTTGCGGTGTACGGCCATATTCTCCAGGAGATCTGGGGTCGCCAGTCTGCCTTTTCTCGATGCGACCACGAGGCGGGCGTCGGTAGACCGGAGGTATTCCTCCAGGTCGTCCACGACTATCGTCTCGTAACCCCAGTAATGGGGTATCTCGTTTTGGTCTACGGGCTCCGCGGCGAGCGGGTCCAGCGAGAAGATTCTGACGTTTAGGCGCTGCCCTCGTCTCACCGTTCTCTCGGTGTGGAGGGGCACCGGGCACTCGACTCCGAGTTCTACCCTTGCGCCACCATCAGATCCGACGTCGTCAACAACCAATCCTACTCTGAACTCGCCGACTTTGAGCATTGTGACCTTTGAGCGTATGGGATGATGTGCTGTGCGTAACGGCGGCAGGATGCCCACATATCTCAGCTCTTTCATGCGGGGAAATAGCATCTTTCTCAGATACTGGGGCGTCTCCGCGTACTGCAGGATCCTCTTGATGAAACGGGAATCGTCGAATTGATCATCGTGATAGATGACGATCCTGTCCATCTGGAATACTGCGGCTGCTCTTGCGATAAGCCCCACCTTGAAGGTGCGGACGCGCATGTCCGCCGATTCCATCGTCACGGAGGACGGTATAAGTATGGACCTTTCGCTGCCACCGATCATCAGATTCTTGCCTTCAAGAGAAATCACTCGTATAAAAAGGTTTGTAGTCTGCAAGGGCCACAGCGTCCAGAGAGATCGCCGTATCACAGTATGTACAAATCGTATCCAGGAAAGGCCCGCTGAAAAGGACCTTCTCCACCACCCCCCTATCGCCTGGGGCGAGGCCTACGAATAGAGCAACGAGTGTGCGATGTGGATCTTCTGGTGGAGCCGAGCCCAAGGATCTCCCTACTCCATCCTCCGCCCCCACTGATCCTTCACCATCAGAGCCATACTGGGGTTCTTGAACTGTTTGTATATGGCCATGTCCTTGGGATATCCGATGAAGGGACTGATGGAGCCGTCCTCCATGTTAGCCACCCAGATCTTGACACCGGCCATCTCGGTGGCAACACCATTCTCTTGGAAATAGTCGACAAACGGCCCCGGGCTCTCCTCATGTGGCACTATGATCGCCGAGCCATCCATACCCTCCACGATTATCACATCTCCTATCGCCGGAAAGATGCGGAAAGCAATCGTATTCTCTCCGGATGCGAAGACGAGCCTGCCATGGGAGTCGTGCTCCAAGAGGTAGCCTGCCCCGCCCATGAACTCCACCAACAGGTCCTGGAGGTTGAGGACCACCAACCCCTTCAGCTCCTCCAAGGCCGCCTGGAACTGGCCGTAGGCCCCCTCGAAGTCATCGTCCCCATAGTTGCCGGCGTGCACGAAGTGGAAGATCCTGTCGTTGAGGGTGATCACACTATCCAAATGGGGCAGGTTGATGAAGACAGGATCCCCGCTGAGAAGATCGGCGAAGATCCCCGCAGCCACGTGATCCTTCCCCAACATATTCTCCAGCTCTTCTCGCTCGGCTTCGTCCAGCCCGGCCTCGCGCACGTATTGGTAGACCCGCTGGAGCAGCTCGGCCCGAGCAATGATCCTCCGCTCCGTGAGCAGATCACCAAGACGCTTCACGATGATCTCAACCTTGTCGTTCATCCTTATTCTCCAAACCCAAGCTCTGTCCGCAGCTCACCCATGGTGGCGGTCCTCTCCGCGAAGGCGTTATGCTGGTGTATGCTCTCTTCGTTGATCTGCTTCAAGGAGATCACCGCATCATCTGGCAGGTCCTCGAAGGATTCCACCACCTTCTTGGCCATGGTCCTGACGCAGTCCTCTACGAACTTGGGGTTATCATGTGCCCGAGAGACGACCATGGCCTCGTCCGGGCGCTTCAGGAGACCATAAACCTTGGAGCTCATCGAGTTCTCGATTATACTGATTATCATCTCCAGCGAGACACAACGCCGGTCGCGCACCTCCACAGAGATGATACCCCTGCCCCGCTGGTTATGGGTGGCCACGGGAAGCCGGGCAGCGAGATCGTGTGCCTCCTCCTGGCTCAGGTTCAGCTTCTCGAGCTCCACTCTCACCAGGTCTCGCATGATCTCCTGGGCACAGGGGCAGGCGGTCATCCCCACCACCTCGGCCCCCACCACTTTTCTCAGATGGCCGGCTTTGGCCACGGCCTCGGCAAATATGTCCACCACCTCCTGGCAGGTGATATGGGTGGCGGGAGATCGCCTCTTCACCACATACTCGCTGTTCATCTTCACCTCTGCCCTGGTGGCGTACTCGTGCTTGGAAAGAACCCTGCGTGCGATCTCGCCGCATAGCTCCTCGATCTCGTAGACCGGTTCGTTGACCACCACCTCCAGGACCTCATCGATCACCTCGAAGTTCCTGGACAAGTTTGCCCCCTTCCGGTTGGAGGGTAGATCCACGAAAACCTCGAAGTTGGAGATCAAGACTATGGGACGATCCTCTTCACGCAGCACCTTTACGAGCTTCTTTACCCCGGTCAACCCCACTCGAGTGAGGTTTATGGGGTACTCTGGGCTACAAGCCTGGACGTCAGGAAGGGTATCCAATAGGCCTCACCTACAGAAGATCTTTTCCTCCTCAAGCTCATCTGTGAGGATCAGGAGGTCTCCTACCTCGGCCAGAAGCTGATCAAGAGTCTCAGAGACCTGACGATCGCGCTCATCCATCACGCCGAGTAGCTCTTCGAACTCGGCGCAGAGCTGCTTATCGTCCAGATCAAGAAGTGTGATATCCCCTAGCCGTCTCTTGATATCGTCCGAACTCAGCATAGATACCAATCAAAGATCAAACCTATTTTAGGCTTTGCCTGCCGACCCGGAGTCAGCTATATCTATCTGTAAATCGGAGAGATAAGATCATGATCAGGAGATGCCCAGAACACGGATTTTTTCGGGGGGAGGTATGTCCTTGTGGCGAACCTGGCCAGGTTCTGCTCGACGACGAGCGAACCGAGAAGCTGGGCAGGCTGGTGGCAGGAGCACTCAGACACTTCCCCGACGACCTTGGCTTGGCCATAGACTCCAGAGGCTGGGTCGATCTAGAATCCCTGACAAAGGCGATCCGCACCAGATACCGCTGGGCGGACAAAGATCTGCTCATAGCCCTGGTCCTGTCGGACCCGAAGAAGAGATACGAAATCGAGGAGATATACATCAGGGCCCGATACGGCCACTCGGTCGACGTGAACCTGGACTACCCCATTAACACCGCCCCTGCCCTCTACTACGGAGCCAGCGAGGAAGAAGCCGGCAGGATCCTGGAGGTGGGACTCAAGTCAGCATCTCAGAGGTACGTCCACCTGAGCACCACCTCGGAGAAGGCCTGGTTCGTGGGCACCTTCCGGACGAAGATCCCCATCATAATCGAGGTCGATGCCCAGGCCGCCCAGAAAGATGGGATCACCATGATGACGGTGAGTGAAGACATCGTAATATCGGAGAACATACCCCCAACACACCTGAACCTCGTACCGGCAAAAAGATAGATCTCATTTCCCGAACCTGCGCTCCCTCTGCTGGTAGTCCCTGATGGCCCGGAGAAAGTCGGTCTTTCTCATGGAATCCCAGTTCACGTCGGTGAAGTAGAGTTCTGAGTAGGCCGCCTGCCAGATCATAAAGTCGCTCAGCTGCCGTCCACCCGCCCTGATCACCAGGTCTGGCCGGTACTTGAACCTCAGCTTGGCCTCGATCATGGCCTCGTCGATCTCCTCCGGGTCCACCAGTCCCGACTCCACATCTTCCAACAGCTTGCCGATGGCTTCGGCCACTTCTCTCTTTCCCCCGTAGCCCAGGGAAATCACCAACCTGACCGGGCCACCCGCCCCAAGCTCGAGATCTTCATCGGCGGTGTGGACGCTTATCTCCGCCGCCAGATCCCTCAACTCCGATACCAAAGACTCCAGATACCCCGGCCCACAGTCTCCCACGAAGAGTATGATACCCCGCACCTGGACAGACTCGCACCAACCTACGAGATGACCAACCCTTCGCCACCCCTCGCCCCCAGGATCTCCTGCAGGGAGCACGATGGCAATACAACGGGGAACCTTCCCCTGAGATATCCGTCTCACCAGCAACTTATCATATGCGTAACGCAGCATCCTCACCCCTCTATGACTCTCCGAAGAGAAAGTATTTTTGTAATCGCGACGATTTGGTTTGGCATGCATAGAGATCTGGCCGCCAGGATCGCCGTAGGGATGACAGCCCTGCTCATCCCCTACACAGGGGTCTACACGATATTCCTCCTGGCCGCCATCACTCTTCTGGAGCGGAGAGTTCGGACCCTTTCCGCATCGTTGTCTCTGCTCCTCCTCCTGAGCTGGGGGCTGAGGTACACCGAGATCGATCTTCCACTCTACCTGGTAGCCATATCCTTTGTGCCCCCCACCTTCGCCGCCGTGGTATCCTGTCGTTTCCACGGCCTGAAAGAGAGCCTGGTCTACATGGCAACGACGATGGCCCTGGGATATATGGCTGTTCTTGCAATCGCCCCGGCAGAACTCGCGACAGAAAAAATCCTCTTCCTGACGACCCTGGCAGGTCTGAGCGGTGCCTTCCTTCACGCCGCATCTACCGAACGCGACTTCTCCGTGCCCTTCGGGTCCTGCATGGTGATGTGGCTCTTCAGCTTTGAGTTCACCCTTCCCAACCTGGAGAAGATGAGCCTCATATATGTCTTCGCCCTCACCCTTGGCCTGGTTGCCTACTGGATGAAGGCGGCCGACGCAGGGGCTGTGATGAGCGAGGCCATCATCTGCCTCCTGGTGGTGCTTTTCGGTGGGTTGTCCTGGTTTCTGCTCCTGCTTTCATTCTACATGTTGGGTAGCGGCTTTACCAAGTACGGATACGCCCGCAAAGAGGAGCTGAGGATCGCTCAGTCGCGGGGAGGTAAAAGAGGATACAAGAACATCTACAGCAACAGCCTGATACCCCTGGCTTTGGCCGTATGTTATGGGGTATACGGGAGCGAGATGTTCCTCTTCGCCTTCCTGGGTGCAGTAGCCACGGCCACAGGGGACACCCTGGCCAGCGAGATCGGGGAGACCAGCAGGTCCAAGCCCCGGATGATAACCAACTTCAGAGAGGTAGAACCGGGGGTGGACGGTGGCGTGACCTGCCTCGGAGAGCTGTCATCTCTACTAGGTTCGGCGCTCATAGGTATCCTGGCGGTGGTCACGGGGATGGCAGGATATCATGGGGTCCTGGCGGCGATCACTGGAGGGTTCCTGGGAACAAACTTCGACAGCCTTCTGGGAGCCACCCTTCAGCAGCGCGGCCTTCTGAGCAACAACGGGGTCAACCTGGTGGCCACTCTATTCGGTGCCGCGGTAGGCGGAGCCGTCTGGATGATATTGTTATAGATAAAACGCATGAGTCGCTGACTCATGCCCGAAAAAGGAGAGATCTCTGTGGCATTGACAAAGATATACGGCGTCTTGGGACAGCCGATCGAACACAGCCTCTCACCGGCGATGCAGAACGCGGCCTTCGGCTCTCTCGGACTGGAAGCTCGCTACTGTGCCTTCAATGTAGGGCGGCCCAGGCTGAGAGAGGCTATTTTGGGAGCAGAGGCCCTGGGGTTCGGGGGCCTGAACCTGACTATACCCCTCAAAGAAGAATCGCTCCAGGTGGTCCGGCCCGACCCGACCGCAGAGGCTATGGGGGCGGTCAACACCATCGCCTTCGGCGACGAGATCGAAGGCTATAACACCGACGGGATCGGAACCCAGATGGCGCTGGAAGTGGCCGGGGTCCAGATCAAAGATAGCTGCGTCTTGATCATAGGTGCCGGTGGAGCGGCCAAGGCCATCGCCTACCAGTTGGCACGGGCAGGAGCCAAGGTTACCATCGTCAACAGGAACGCAAACCGGGCATGTGATCTGGCCGAATGGGTAGGTGGACACGGATGCGGTCTTCATGAGCTGGAGAAGCTGGTCCCAGGGGCCGACCTGGTGATCAACGCTACCTCGGTGGGGATGAAGGAGGGCGACCCATCTCTGGTCGACGGGCGTCTTCTGAAAAGCAGCCAGACGGTCTTCGACGTGATCTACAACCGGAAAACAAAGCTTCTCAAGGATGCCGATAGGGCAGGAGCCAAGACCATTGACGGGGTGATGATGCTGGTCTACCAGGGTGCCCGAGCCATAGAGATCTGGACGGGGCTAAAAGCTCCGGCGAGGGTTATGGAGAGAGCGGTGAGGAGGGAGCTGGAGATGAAATGAAATGAACCGGATGCTGATCGTGGGCGGAACAGGCGAGACCGGAAGCTGGTTCGCCCGCTACTTCAAACGACGCGGATTTGGGGTAACCGTCTGGGGCCCCAGCGGAAAGAGAGAGGTCGCCGAAGAGATGGGGGTCGGGTTCGCAAAAGACCTGATAAGAGAAGTAGGGGCGAGCGATGTGGTGCTTCTCAGCGTCCCCATAGATCGTATCGCCGAGGTGATCGAACAGCTGGGTCCGAATATGAAAACCGGCAGCCTCCTCATGGACGTTGCCTCGCTCAAGTCCGAACCAATGAAGGCCATGCTAGAGCACGCGCCCGATGATGTGGAAGTCTTGGGAACGCATCCCATGTTCGGCCCCACCATGAAGGATATCGGGGGACAGACGGTGATACTGGTTCCTGCGAAGGGCAGATGCGAGGGGTGGCTCCCCGTCATGAGTACCCTGTTCCAGGAGGATGGGGCCAGGGTGGAGATCATGGGGCCAAAAGAGCACGATCAGATCATGGCCGTGGTCCAGGCTCTGACCCATTTCGCCTACATATCCATCGGAGCCACCCTCAAGACCCTGGACTTCGACGTGGCCAGGTCGAGGAGCTTCATGAGCCCCGTCTACGAGATCATGATAGACTTCGTGGGAAGGATCCTCGCACAGAACCCGGAACTCTACGCCAACATCCAGGAGAACCCTCTGGCGAGAAAAGTAAGAGAAACCTACATCAAGGAGTGCATCTCCCTGGCGGAGATGACAGACCGCGGAGACCGGGAAGGGTTCGTGAAGGTCATGAAGGACGCTGCGGAGCATTTTCAGGCAAGTGAGGAGGCCTTGATGCGATCTGATCGTCTGATCGAGATGAAGATAAAGGACCAAGACGAGCAGAGGCCAGCCGCGGGCGGAGAGAGACCGAGGCGATTACACCGTAGATGCCGCCCGCCGTGAGGAGGATGGATCCGAGCGCAGGCGTCTCTGAGCAGGTGTTCGAGCATCTTCAAGCAGATCGCCGCCCTTATTCCATCCATCGGTACACCCCCACAATCAGAAAAATCGTTTCAGTCACAGATGCTATTCAAGGTGCCTTTGAGGGAATACCATTCATTCCTGCATCCATAGAGCCCTGACTTGTTCTGGTTGGAGCATTCCAGATCAGTTACATTTATGCGGGTTGGCGATGGTAAGCTGAATAGTTAGGAATAAGTGGTCCCTCGCTGTTTTATGTGGGTAGATTGAACTCAAGATTTTCCAACCTCGGATTTATAATTAAGGTTAGATTTTTGTTTGTTCTGAAGCCCCCTGCGCTGCCTTTTGCATGCACTATCAGCTAATCTCGTGTAAGATAGGGAGAACGTTTTTGGACTTCCCATTCTGGACCCCCTCCTAAAAATGGCAATAATTTCCGAACAGAGTATTCCCTGGCGAACCAGGATCATTATACTCCTGAACCCTAAGTTTGACACTTATCCGATGCGCAAGACGCTCCCGGCCCAAGAAAACGCTGGCCTTGTAGCAGATGGCTTATCTATTGTAGGACTTACGC
>CAYQFP010000039.1:0-12447 GCA_964416865.1 uncultured Methanotrichaceae archaeon | reverse complement strand
GTCGACGTCGAGGATGCGATAGCGCCCCTCAAGCCTTTCTGCGATCGGATGGGAGTGACCTGGATAAGAGACCGGGCTACGAGCGTGGATCTGGATGATAAGGTCGTGACCTGCACCGGCGCGGTGCAGAGCCACTACGGGGTCAAAGGTGCAGAGACTACATTTTCCGTCAATACTCTCGAGGATGCTACCAGGGCAAGAGAGTTTCTCCAAAGAGAAATGCCGGAGAATATCGTGATCATCGGCTCCGGGCTCACGGGGGTGGAAACGGCCTGTGCCCTGGTGGAGAGCCTCGACGCCGCCATATACGTGGTAGAGATGATGGAGAGACCGCTTCCCACCTTTCCAGAGTCCGTCTCCGCCGTTGTGGACCGGATGTTCAATAAGAAAGGCATGAGAGTCCTCACCTCACGGCAGGTGAAGGAGATCACGGAGGACAAGGTGATATTCTCAGACGAGACTTTTTTGGATAGCGATATGTCCCTCTGGACCGCGGGCATAAAACCGTCCGTTTTCGTGAAAGAACTGAACATTCCCAAGAGAAAAGGCTGGCTGCTTACCGATCCTTATCTACGAGTCCAGGGACAAGAAGATGTCTTCGCCATAGGCGATAACGCCTGGGTGGAGGTCGATGGAAAGGTGGCTACCAAGACGGGGATAGAAGCGGAACGACAGGCGAAGTATACCGCCAAGAACCTAGCCAGACTGGCCAAAGGAAAAGATCCATCCCCCTATCCGGTCATGGCCGGCACCAAAGATCCGATGGCCCTCATATCCATCGGCTATCGATGTGCCGTAGGGGTCTACGGTGATACCTGTATCACCATGCCCTCGTTGCTAATATACGCGCTCAAGAGCTGGATAGACAAGTCTTTTGTCAAACGATTCAAGTGACGGTGCGAGTAACTCCGCCCTTCGGTCGGAGTTACTTGAGCACACAACGTTATACTTTACGTACTATAAAATAAAGGACGAACGACGGCTTACCTTGCCGCCTTGGCCACCCTTTCTATGCTATCTTTCCGGTTTATGGCGAAGCTCCGAACGTCCCCACCGGCTGCAGCGGTGATCTCGTCTGCTAGACAGCTCGCTGCCGAACGCTTGCTCTTGAATGCGGCTCTATTGGCCCCCAATGTGATGAACATCAGGGCCAGGTCCATCCTTCTCTGAGGAGCGGTATCTACCGCCTTGGGCACGGTTATCCCACCGTACTTCAGACGCACGACCTCTTCACGTGGACCTGCGTTGGAGAGCGCCCTGGCCAGCACGGTGAGGGGGTTCTCCTTTGTCCTCCGATGGATCTGGTCAAAGGCCCCCTCCACTATCTGGTAAGCCTTCTGCTTCTTGCCGGTGTTGCACTCCTTGCGCATAATCTTGTTGATCAGACGCTCCACGATGTGCTGTTCAGACTTCTTGAACTGCTGCCTGGCATGCTTACCACCGGTATGCATCACCAGTCTGGGGCGGAGATTGAAGTAACCCTTTATGCACAAATCCTCGATCTCGACCTCTTCGGGATCCCACTTATCAAATATCTTCACGACATCACCTTATCGGCTTCTCCTTCCGCCCGCTGACCATCTCCTTCAAGGAGACGTTGTTCACCCCGATCACCTGGAACCTGACACCGGGGATATCGCCTTTGGCCCCACCCATACGACCTCCGATCCTCTCAACTATCACCTCATCGTGCTCGTCTATGAACCCGATCGCACCGTCACCCGGACAAAATGCGGTGACCTGCCTACCGTTCTTGATGAGCTGTATTCGCACACACTTGCGGATGGCAGAGTTCGGCTGTTTTGCCTCCACGCCGACATTCTCCAGTACGATGCCTCTACCCCGCGGCGCGCCGCCGAGGGGGTCTGCCTTCACGTTAAGCCCCAGCACTCTTCGGCTATAATTTCGGTCTCTCCACTGGAAGTCCTTACGATCGCTTGCCAGTTTCCTGGCAGCGTACATTCCCTTTCCCATTTTTTCACCTGGTTAATTGTTATCTATCGAACCGGCTACCTGACCAAAAGCCGATCTTATTGAATTATTATGTCATCCAGACCATGATGCCTTCGTGCAAGCATCTTGGCCTTTAATATGTTGCGGCCATCTCTACCGATGGCAAGACCTTTGTCTTTATTAGCTACCTCTACATAAGCTAATTGCTTATCATTTTTGTTTACCATCGTTATGTTCTTTACCGAAGCTGGCTGGAATAGGTTCTCCAAGAACTCCTTTGCGTCGTCGCTATGCTCTACGATCTCGATCTGCTTGCCGATGGACTTCTTGACTCGATTGATGTTGCTGCCCTTTCGTCCTATGGCAGCACCCATATCACCCTTCTTTACAACCAATATTATCCGATCATTTTCATCATCGACTATGCAGTCCCTAGCCACACCACCGGTCAGGCTCTCGAATAGGGCGATGTACCTGATGCTTTCGGTGGTAAGCTTGAACTCACTCATTCTCAACACCTCGAATCTCCCTCAGGAGCGCCATGACATCAGACTCGCCAGGCTCTATGATCGCAAGGGCTGCTACAGAGAAGGGTTTCCCGCAGGCAGACCCAAGCTCGCGCCCCCCGTTTGGATAGCTGTATGTGGGCACGTCCAGATCGTCTAGCTGACGGCTCACCGCAGGAGGGCAGTCGGTGGCATATATCAACAATTCTGCTTGTCCGCTGATCCCCGCATTCAGGGTCTGACTCGAGCCAAGTAAAACTTTTCCGGTCCTGATTGAATTTCTGAGTGCTCTATCAACATTTATCATTTTTATACCTCATCTCTTCGCGACTAGCTGCACATGACCAGTGCCCAGCTTTATCGGCTGACCTACTATAACGTTCTCAGTTACTCCTTTTAGATAATCCACATCACCGCGTATCGCGGCGTCCAGGATATGGCTGACGGTGACCTCGAACGCCGCTCTGGCGAGCACACTTACCTTCTCACCAGATATGCCGTGTCGGCCTATCTGTTTAATCTCACCGTCACAGGTCATCATGTCGGCCACCAGCATGATGTGTCTGACGTCCACGGTCAGACCCTGCTCTCGCAACGTGTCGTTTGCCTCGTTTATTATGGAGTTGCGGGCCGCCTCGACCCCTAGTACATCGAAGATCTCGGTTATATTGTTTGTCTTTGTCCTGGCGGGGTCTACCCCCTCGATCGCTATGACCTCTTTGAGGACAGATCCTTCCGTATAGAGGACGTATTCGTCGCCTTCTTTGCGGATGACAACCCGTTTTATGCCTTCTATACCCTTGAGAGAGATGTTCTTTATCTTCTCCACCAGCTGTAGCAGGACTCGATACGACGGCTCTTTGGGCGTCAAGGTCAGAGTATAACCCTGCCTACCCACGATCAGCTTGGTCACCTCAGATAACCTCTCCGCTACCTCCTCCACAGAGACCTTGCGTTGAGCCATCACCTCTTCGTTCAGCTCTATCAATACGTTCATCTCTGCCAGGTCGGTAGCTATCGAGCCGAGATGGAGTATATTGATGGACTCGATGCTCCAGGCAACCTCTCTAGCCAGATCGCGATCGCGGGCGAACTCCCCATCGAGCCTCACGGTCATTGTGGGGGTACTGGGGATCTTTCTGGCGTCTACGATCTCGATGAGCCTGGGCAGACCGAGAGTTACGTTGATCTCGGCCACACCGGCATAGTGGAAGGTTCTCATGGTCATCTGGGTCCCGGGCTCGCCTATGGACTGGGCCGCCACTACGCCCACCGCCTCGCAGGGTACCACCTGGGCCCGATCAAAATCCTCGACCACCTGCCCGGCAATCGCCTCGAACACCTCATCGGTTACCTCTACACCGGCCAGATCGTCATGGAGGGCGTCTTTCATGTTCTGCGGCAGGGGCAAATCCTCGATCCTCTTGAGAAGATCCTTATTTGAAAGACTCATGACGACCCCTTCCCCAAGATCTTCTGGACGATACGATGGACGTTGTCCGGGCCTGCATAGTCCCTCCGGGACGCGTCGACACCGTCTTCGCCGTACTTGAACTGGACGATTATGCCCCTGGTCTCCTTGACCGTGCCGTCATAGTTGACTTCCAGATCCTGGAGGGCGTTTATCAGCCTACGCTGGAGGTATCCGCTCTGTGAGGTTCTGATGGCGGTGTCCACCAGACCCTCCCGCCCACCGACTGCATGGAAGAAGAACTCTGTAGGAGATAAGCCGTGCTTGTAGCTGGACTGGACGAAACCGTGCGCCTCAGAACTCAGATCTCCAGGTCTGAAATGGGGGAGGGTCCTGCCCTCGTAGCCTCTGTGGATACGCTCTCCTCTGACACTTTGTTGACCTACACAAGCCGCCATCTGGGTCAGGTTCAGCATCGATCCACGAGCCCCGCTTACCGCCATTACAACTCCGCTGTTGTCCAACCCCAGGTAACGGCCAGCTATCGATCCTGTGTTGTCCCTGGCCTTGCCCAGGGTCTGCATTATCCTCATCTCCAGGGTCTCGTCCAGGGTACGGCCAGGCAGAGGCTCCAGCTCGCCCGCATCATAGGCCTCAATCAGCTTCTGGACGTCATCTCTGGCGGTTTTGATCACATCCTGGATCTGGTTGTCCGCTTCCCGGGGTATGTCCTCGTCGTCTATACCAAAGCTGAAACCGGCCAGCATGATCCCCCTGATGGCCATACGGGTCATATCGTCCATAAACTCCGCTGCTACCGTGGGACCCAACTCTTTTATCACCCTGTCCGTGAGTTTGCCCTTGAAAGCACCGATCGCCGCGGCGTCGATCGTGCCTTTGATAAGTTCTCCGTCTTCTATCACTACGTACGCGTCGTATTCGCATTCTTCTTCTTTACACTGGTCGCAGTTCATGCAGAAATCCGCCCTGAAGGACAAGTTGATGCCTTCGGGGATCACCTGGCTGAATATCTGTTTTCCTGTCCAATAGGAGCGGCCTTCCTCGTCGATACCCTTTGACGGTGGCAGGGCCAAGACGGAGAGCTTCTTCAGCAGTTCCATGGCTTCTCGTCGGTTGACCCGCCGCTCGCCGTGGGTGAGAAGGAAGCTCCCGGTAACATAATCATGTATCCCACCGATGATGGGGCCTCCGAACCTGGGCGAGAGGATATTCTCCTGGACCCGCATCAGTATCTGGGCCTCTGCCCTGGCCTCCTCGGTCTGGGGTACGTGAAGGTTCATCTCGTCCCCGTCGAAATCGGCGTTGTAGGGAGGACAGACGGCCGGGTTCAGCCTAAAGGTCTTGTGGGGCATCACCACCACCTTATGAGCCATGATGCTCATCCGATGGAGAGATGGCTGCCTGTTGAAGAGAACTATGTCCCCGTCCATGAGCTGGCGATCGATCTTCCAGCTGATCTCCAGCATGTCGGCCACCTCTTCACAGTTCCGGGAGGTAATCTTCACCCGTCTCCCGTCTGACCGGGTAACGTAGTTCACCCCAGGATGGGTTTCCGATCCATGCCTAACGAAGTTTCGCAAGGCCTCTATGTTCCTGCTGTTCACAACGAGCGGAACCGAGAGCTCCATGGCGATCTCCATCGGTACGCCGACCTCGTTTATGCTCAGGTTGGGGTCGGGTGAGATTACCGTCCTGGCGCTGAAGTTCACCCTCTTACCGGAAAGGCTGCCCCTAAACCTACCCTCCTTACCCTTGAGCCTCTGAGATAGTGTTTTGAGGGGCCGTCCGCTACGGTGACGGGCAGGAGGAACCCCGGAAACTGTGTTGTCCAAGAAGGTGGTGATGTGATACTGGAGCAGCTCCCAGAGATCTTCGATGATCAGCTGGGGTGCGCCGGCTTCCCTATTCTCTTGGAACCTCTGGTTAATCCGGATTATGTCCACAAGTTTGTGGGTTAGGTCATCCTCGCTCCTCTGCCCACTCTCCAGGGTGATGGACGGTCTCATGGTGACCGGTGGCACGGGCAAGACCATGAGGATCGTCCATTCAGGCCTGGCACTATCCGGGTTCATACCCATCACCTTGACGTCCTCGTCCGGTATCTTCTCGAACCGGTCGCGTATGTCCGAAGGTGTGAGCTTGTGGCCGTCTTCAATGTAAGAGAGGGGTCTCTCGAACTTGATATCCTTCTGAGGTGCGCCGCAGTAGGGACATGCTTTTGGCTTGCGTGCTTCCGAGAAGACTTTGTTCACCACATCGTCGATCGGCTGGCCCAGCTCGATCAGGGTCTTGATCTGTTCCAGGTACATCCTCTTGTCGTTCTCGAGCAGCATAAGGCGGGAACAATCCCGGCATATGGCTCGGAGGGCTTTCCTGATCAGTTTGGCGAACCCAACGTGGATCACCGGTGCGATGAGATCTATGTGGCCGAAGTGACCCGGACATTCACCAGGCCTGCCCCCGCAGGTCCGGCACCTCAATCCAGGATCTATGACCCCTAGACGTGGATCCATGAGTCCCATCTCTATGGGAAAACCGTCGTCGTCATAGGTATCGGCGGTTATGATCTTAACAACGCTCATTCTCCGGAACTCCTGAGGAGATATGAGCCCGAAACTTATCTTACCAATTCTGTTTGGGACGGTCATGTTTACACCTAAACTGCGTCCTCCAGGATCAACCTGGGAGCCACACCGAGCGACTTGATCTCATCCAACAGGAGTTTGAAAGCGTAGCTCATTTCTACGGGGTAGATCTCTGTCTCCGATCCGCAGACCGGACAGTAGTCGACGTTCCTGCGTTTGTCGTGTATGGCGATCAGGCCGCAGTGGCTACAGACAAGTTCTGTGACTTTGTCGGACTCGTCTACCAGTCTTTCTTTCAGAGCCAGAGCAGCACCATGTGCTATGAGAACGTCGCGTTCCATCTCACCGAACCGAAGACCGCCCTCCCGGGCTCGCCCTTCTGTAGGCTGCCTGGTGAGGACCTGGACGGGTCCTCTGGACCGGGCGTGCATCTTCCCCGCTACCATGTGGTAGAGCTTCTGGTAGAGGATCACGCCCACGAAGACGTCGGCCATCACCTGCTCTCCGGTCATCCCATTGTACATAACTTCACGCCCGGTATGGGAGAAGCCGAACTTGGTAAGGGCGGCGCGCAGCTCCTCTTCGGGCTCGCCCAAGAACGCGGTCGCGTCCACGAACCTGCCCTCCATGGCACCCACCTTGCCCCCCATCATCTCCAGGACATGTCCGACGGTCATCCTGGAAGGTATGGCGTGAGGGTTCAGGATCAGATCTGGAACCTGCCCGCTCTCGGTAAAAGGCAGATCGGCCTGGGGCACGATCAGGCCCACCACACCTTTCTGGCCGTGTCGGGAGGCGAACTTATCCCCCAGTTCGGGTATCCGCTGGTCTCTCGTCTTGACCTTGGCCAGCCGGTTGCCGTTGGAGGACTCGGTCAGTATCACCGTGTCTACCACCCCCATCTCGTTGGACCGCATGGTGACCGAAGTCTCCCTCCGCTGCTGAGGTATAATCCCAAACTCTGAGGGTTCTTCGAGGAAACGGGGCGGGCTAGTCTTCCCGACCAGAACCTCATTATGACCTACTTCGGCATTGGGGTTGACCAAGCCGTCGTCGTCTAGCTGCGAATAGGCTTCTGCACCCCTGGCGCCCCTAACCTCTATGTCCGGTATCTCGAACTGGTCCTCCTGTCCGCCTGGATACTTTCGCTCCTCTGCATCGGATACCCTGAAGAAATGGCTCCTGCCCAAGCCACGCTCAACCGCAGATCTGTTGAGGATCAAGGCATCTTCGATATTGTACCCTTCGTAGGCGAGGACCGCCACCACGAAGTTCTGGCCGGCAGGCCTCTCATTAAAACCTATGGCGTCGGCGGTCCTGCTCCTGCAGAGCGCCCTCTGGGGGTAGTGCAGGTAGTGGCTTCTTGTGTCGGGCCGGAGCTTGGTGTTGGCCATGGGGGTGCCCAGGCACTGCTTGACCATGCCCGCCCCCATGGTATTTCTGGGGCTGGCATTATGTTCCGGGTAAGGTACCATACCTGCGCATATCCCCAATATGAGGGACGGATCCAGCTCTATGTGGGTATGATCCAAGGATATATCATCCTCCCAGATGGCCACGAGGCAGTTCTCCTCCTCTGCAGCGTCGATGTACTCGATCTTGCCGTTCTTCACCAGATCGGCGAAGCAGATCTCGCCTCGTCCGAGCATCTCTTCATCTTCTTCGGTCACCAGCAATCTACCGTTCTCGATCACCATCAACGGTCTTCGGGCTCTCCCAGAGTCGGTGTTGATCAGAACTTCATTCGTCTTGATGAAGTATGCCACGTTTATCTGGTCGTTTATCTGACCCGAGCGCCGCAGTCTTCTGATGTCCCTGGCCAGCTCGAGAGGCTCCGGATGGATGCCCACAAACTCGCCGTTAATAAATACTCGAGAGTTACCCACCACGACCACCTACCGGTTTTACCCCCAGATAGGATAGCGTCTTCTTGATGTCGTCATAATATTCTACACCCTTAGAGAGTTCGACCCCCTGAGCGAAGTTCTTCACCAGACCGCAGTTCGGTCCTTCTGGGGTCTCGCTGGGGCAGACCCTGCCCCACTGGGTAGCATGAAGGTCTCTGGCCTCGAAGTGGGGTTGTGCCCGGGATAAAGGCGAGATAACCCTGCGCAGGTGGCTCAGCGTGGCCATGTAATCTGTCCGGTCAAGAAGCTGGGATACGCCGGTCCTACCACCCACCCAATTTCCCGTGGCCAAGGGATGGAGCATCCGCTCGGTGAGAACGTCCGACCTGACGGTGGTGATCACGTTCAGTTCCCGGTTTCTCATGTTGGCTCGCTCCAGCTGGTACTTGATATCTCTGGTCAACCTGTTGAAGGCCACCCGGAAGAGATCCTCCATCAGATCACCGCTCAGCTTGAGCCTCTTATTGGCATAGTGGTCCTTGTCATCGGCCCCTCGATATCCCAGAGCCAGTTCGAAACAGGCCTCGGCCATCCGGCAGAGGAAGAGGCTCTTGTTGTACCGGTCACCCTCCTCCACGCCGATGTGGGGCAGAAGGTAGCGGTCCAGGACGTAAGCCGCCCTCTTTTTCTGGTATTCCTTGGCCTGGCCCGCGGCCACTCTGGACCCGATCTTCTCCAGTGCCTCCTCGGCGGTGCCTACCTCTGCTTCTTCCAGGTTCTCCAGCATGAATTTGATGATCTCCGGGTTGTCGGATACCGCCTGGACGATCTCCATATCCGTCTCCAGACCCAGGGCCCTGGTCAAGGTCACAAAATTCAACCTCCCGCTCACCGAAGGGAAGGATACTTCCACCATGGACTTCCTACCCCTCTCTACTATCACCAACGAGCGGTAACCCTGCCTCTGGGAAAATACCTTGGAGACCTCGATGAAGTCAGAGTACCTTTTGTTGTACTCCACCAGTATCTTGTTGGGCGAAAGGTCTTCCATGGTCATTATTACCCTCTCGGACCCGTTCACGACGAAGTAGCCACCAGGATCCATAGGATCCTCCCCGTACTCGACCATATCATCGGGAGACATGTCGGAGATGTTGCAGATATTAGACATTAGCATCACCGGCAGCATTCCTATCTTCGCTACTACCGGCTCCTTCTCCGTCTCGTCCTCTACGATGGTCATCTCCAACCGGAGGGGGGACGCGTAGGTCAGGTTGCGAAGCCTGGCGTCGTTGGGGTAGAGGGGTTCTACCGATCCATCGGCTTCGGTAACCACCGGTCGATCCACCGATATCTGGTTCAACTTAACGTAGGTGTTCTCTATGTTGGTCTCGATGATGCCCACTTCGTCTATGACCTTCTGGAGGCCCCTGTCGATAAAATTGTTGAATGAATTGATGTGGTGATGTACCAGCTTATCTTTCGTAAAATAGGCTCTATAAATAACGCTTCTATCCAGCAAAACCCTCAAACCACCCTTATTAATCGATTACCAGCCTGTAAAAGATTGACTGCTTCGCGGTTGGACTTTCTCTGACGATCTTTATTATGTCGCCCACCACCACATTTTCCATATCCTTGATCACCGGGTCGGAAATGTGGATCTTTGGCAGCTGAGCGGCATTCACGCCGTATTCCTCCAGGACCTTCTTTACCTCCTCAGAGGTGAGGATAATATGGGTTGGTACTAGCTCATGACCCTGTAATGCAAACTTTTTCATACTGCCTCCTTCAAGAAGTAAAGCACAAACGGGCTCGAAGGGATTTGAACCCTCGGCCACCTGGTATCTCCATGCAAAAAACTTAAAAGCCAGGCGCTCTGCCTAACTGAGCTACGAGCCCCCATGAGCAGATCAGCCCATACCCCGAGTCTGTCGAGCCTCACTATCTAGGAGATAGTCATCCCACATAAAACCTTTTCGGCTTGTTCTGATCAAATTCCTCCAACGATGCGAGCTATATCGTCGCCCACCTCGGTTGTGGTAGAGGTTCCACCAAGGTCGTAGGTTTTGGTTTTGCCATCTATGAGGTTGAGCTCGATGGCCTTTATCACGTCCTCCGCAGCACATTTCTCGCCCAGATGTTCCAGTAACATCGCGCCAGCCCAGATGGTAGCCACCGGATTGACCTTGTTCATGCCCTTGTACTTGGGCGCGCTCCCGTGGATGGGTTCGAACATGCTGGTGCCATCGGGGTTTATGTTGGCTCCAGGAGCCAGCCCCAGACCGCCCTGGATCATGGCACCTAGATCGGTGATTATGTCTCCGAACATGTTGGGGGCGACGACGGTGTCGAACCATTCCGGGTTCTTCACGAACCACATGGTTATGGCATCCACGAAGTTAAAGTCGGTCTCAACCTCGGGATACCGAGTCGCGAGGGCTTCGAACTCTTCTCTCCATAACCCGTAGATATCGCTGAGAACATTGGCTTTATCCACGCTCGATAGGTGCTTTCCTCTGGACATGGCAAGATCGAAAGCGTACTTGATCACACGGGTAGTGCCCTCTTTGCTGATCATCCCTATCTGGTATCCGATCTCCTCGCTGTCGGTCTCCGCATCCAGGCCGAACTTTACGTTGTAGAGGCTGCGAAGCACCTCGAAGTCCTGGTGGATCTTCCCGGTCCTTGCCCGACCGCCGATGCCGATATAGAAGTCTTCGGTATTCTCTCTCACCACCATGAAGTCTATGTCCTGTGGGCCTTTGTCCTTTAGAGGGGTCCAGACGCCCTCCAGGAGCTTGACCGGCCTGAGGTTCACATACTGGTCTAAGTAGAACCTCATGGCCAGAAGGATGCCTTTCTCCAGCACCCCGGGCTTCAGCCTGGTATCTCCTATGGAACCCAGGTAGATCGCCTTATAAGCGCTCAGCTCCTTGAGGGTGTCCTCGCCGACCAGCTCACCTGTATCCAGATAGTGATCGGCACCCAATGGATACGTTATCCACTCCAGTTCGAAGCCGTGCTTCTCTGCCGCGGCTTCCAGGACCTTCTGGCCTTCGGCCACGATCTCGGGACCTATGCCATCGCCAGGAATAACCGGTACCTTGTACTTCAAGCTGTTTTCACCATCCTCTTTGAGTATTCGATCAGCCCGCCTGCTTCCACGATATCCTGGAGAAAGGGCGGAAGGGGCGTCGTTTTGTAAGATCGTCCATCGGTCTTGTCGTGTATGATCCCATCAGCCATATCGATCTCCAGGGTGTCGCCGTCATCTATCTCATTGGCCTCAGCACAAACAAATAGCGGTAAGCCGATGTTGATGGCGTTCCTGAAAAATATGCGGGCAAATGACTTGGCCACCACCGCATCGACCCCCGCACCTTTCAACGCCATGGGTGCATGCTCCCTCGATGAACCGCAACCGAAATTGGCTCCTGCCACCACGATGTCCCCTGTCTGCACATTCTTTGCGAACTCGGGCCTCACTCCTTCGAATGCGTGACGCGCCAGCTCTTCCGGATCGTTAATCACCAGGTAACGTCCTGGTATGACGGCATCGGTATCGATATCGTCCCCGAACTTCCACGATCTACCTGCCAAATACCCACCTCCAAACTTGGACTTTCTAGTTGTACATAAAACATAAAGTATAACTTTATGTGCTCAAGTAAATGTGAGCGTAAGCGGATATTTGCTTGCAGTGCCGAGGTGATATATTAAAGTGATCGTTATCATCATTCCTTCGCTCCGCACCGTACTGGGCAGGATCTCGATATTGGGTCTTGTCTAACACGGGCAAGGGGGTATGTAGTGCTGAAAAAAGATGAAGGGGATGGCGTTGAGAACCAGCACATTTCAGGATCATTTATACGATGGTCGTGTTCTATAACTGCTCCTGGGTTAGGTTGCTCCATCCCGATCTTTCCCAAGCCACCTGGCGACAGGTGCAGTCGAAGATCTCCTCTTCGCCCCACTTTTTGTTTTCGTCATCTATGTCACCGTAGCCGCCGAAGCAGCAAGATAGCCAGTCCTTCTTGACGGACTTATTGGATTTCTCGGCGGTGATTTTCATGTTCTTCTTGATCTTGAAGCTGCCCACGTAGTTCTCGTCGATCTCTATC
>CAYQFP010000038.1:10495-12665 GCA_964416865.1 uncultured Methanotrichaceae archaeon | reverse complement strand
GATAAGCTATAGATCCTCCACGTCATCCTGTATCTTCGAGATCCTCGGCTTTAGATCTGGTATGTCCTTCTCGACCACGTCCCAGATGAGCTCCAGATCCAATCCGAAGTACTGGTGGACTACTATATCCCTCAGCCCGGCGATATCCCTCCAGGGGATCTCTGGATGCTCCTTTTTGAGCTCATCGGGAAGGTTCTTGACCGCTTCGCCTATGATCTCAATTCTTCTGATGATCATATCCTGAAGGGACACCGACTTCATGAACTCTGCTTCGGCAATTCCGTCAGAATAGTTCTCGATGAGGTCGATGCATTCCAGGATATGCTCGAGAAGCACCCCTGGATCTTTCTTCATAGTATCGGGACCTGCTCGGCCAGGATCCTGTCTTTCAACCGGGGATGTAGCGATTTGTAGGTCAGAAGATCGACGCGCCTATTTACGGCATCCTCCAGCTCATTTTTGAGATGGGCGAGATCCAGAAGGCTCTTTCTATCCTCGAACTCGATGAGTATGTCGATGTCGCTCTCTTCGCCCATCTTGCCCCGCACGATGGAGCCGAAGAAGGCTGCCCGCCTAACGCCGTTTTCTCGCAGGATCTCCAATATTATGTCACGTACCGCCTGCATCTGGTCGCTCATAAAACTCCCGATGTTAGGCAATGCAGTTATGCCTTTTTATTTTATCGGTAGTCCTTCCCGGACGAGCTTGGCGGAACGCCCATGCCGCAGATCCGCCTGGAACGTGGGGTCGGCGCCCGACCCGGGCACGATCTCACCCCTGCCGAGATAGACACCCGCTCAGACAACAACCGCCTCGATCCCCCGCATTTGGGCCACCTCACCCGGAAGGTCGACGACCGAAGAGACGGCATCGATTATCGCCCCATCTGCGGTGGCCACCACAGACCGGCATGCCTTGAGCCTCCTGTCTACATCTTTGGCGGTCTTTGCACCCCCAGGAATGTCGAGTTTTGCCATCATCTCCCTCACAGTTTCTGCCAGCTCGCCGCTCTTGCTCATCTGTTGGTCCAAAAGAAACTCGACCCGCGCCGCATCTTTTAGGAGATCGAGGACCTCGCATAGGGCCGGCCCGGTCAGCCCGGAGGACCGATAGCTCCTGAAGACGCCCCGGGTGTCCCGGAGAAAGCCGTCATCACACCGGTATACGGGCACCCCGGCCAGGAGGCTCTCTGTCGTGATGAGAACGTTGTAGCCGTCTATGGCCACCACCCTGGAACGAAGTTCCTCCAGAGGCAAAACCTTTCCCCGGCGCGACCTGGCCGCCTCGCGGGGAACCACCACCCTCGCCAAGACGAACCGCTTCTCCTCGGGCAGACGGTGATGGTCGGATACGAACCTGACCGCCGACCCGAGAGGATAACCCCTGTCCGCCAGGTACCTCACCTCTGCAGCAGCCGTCCTCAGGACCGTTTCAGGTTCGCCTCCGCCGATCGTCTCGCTTCCTGGTAGAGATCCCTGCCAGAGGAGTCCATGGCAACGACCAGGGGACCGAACTCCTGGGCCTCCAACACCCAGAGGGCCTCGGCCATCCCCAGCTCCGCCAGATGAACGCCGATCACCTTGAGGTGCCGGGAGGCCAAAGCACCGCATCCGCCAGGATAGGCGAGATAGACTGCCTGAGACCGGAGATTCCCGGCAGCTTTCGATATGCCGCCTTTGCCGATGATCGCCTTGACGCCCTTATCTACCACCTCTTTGGTATACCTGGCCATCCTGCTGCTGGTGGTGGGACCTGCCGAGATCACCAGATCGTCTCTGATCAACGGCCCGCAATGGTAGAGTGCCGCCCCATCGAGCCCCACCGGCAGACGGCCTTTGGACCGGAGAATAGCATGAACCTTGTCCCTGGCGGTGTAGATGGTGCCGCTGATCCAGACGAGGTCGCCGGCGTGGAGCCTTCTGACATCATCGGTCGTTAGCGGAGTTGTCAGTCTATGTTCCATCCCTCATCCCCCACCGTAGCAGACGCGCTCCTGTTGGCCCAGCACTGGAGGTTCACCGCCACCGGGAGTGATGCGGTGTGGCAGCAGGCGGTCAATATCTTCACACCCAAGGCGGTGGTATCTCCACCTAGTCCCATGGGACCTATGCCCAGATCGTTGATCCTGGCCAGAAAGTCTCGCTCCAGCCCTGCATCCGAGGACCCGGAC
>CAYQFP010000038.1:0-10395 GCA_964416865.1 uncultured Methanotrichaceae archaeon | reverse complement strand
GGACCCGGACATCTCTAAGAGCGCCCTCTTGGCCAGCCTCGGAGCAAGATCGAAGGTGCCTCCTATTCCCACCCCCACGAAGAGGGGTGGGCAGGCCATCCCCCCACGCTCGACTATCGTCTCCAGGACGAACTCCAGGGGATCGTCGGCAGGGTTGAGCATGGCCAGGAGGCTCATGTTCTCCGAACCGGCGCCCTTGGGAAACGCGGTGATCCTCAGAGCGTCTCCATCGACTAGGTCCAGTACGAGGTCTGGCATGCCCGGCCCGGTGTTGTCGCCGGTGTTGATCCTGGTCAACGGATCGACTGCGTTGGGCCGAAGGGGTACTTCATCGGTGGCCCGCCTGACGCCCTCGGCGACGGCCTTTCTCAGGTCGAAGGGAACGTTGGCGTCCCTGCCCAGCTCCAGATGGAATACGGGAAGGCCGGTGTCCTGGCAGATGGGAATTTGATCCTGGGCCGCGATTGCCACGTTCTCCAGTATCGCCTCCAGCTGAGATTCGGCAAGAGGGTTCGTCTCCGTCCTGGCGGCCTCTTCAATACGGTCTATGACCCACCCTGGCAGAGAGGTCTCCGCCCGGGCGAGAACGGCCACCGTCGCCTCCACCAGGTCAGCGCGTTTCAAGTTCTCTCCTTCCTCTGATCTTGATTGGTTTGGACTGGTCGGCCAGGTGGAGTTCGGTGTCCATGCCCAGGGCCCGTTCCATGGCGTACTTGTGCAGGTCTCCCGAGGCGTGGATGCCGCCTTCGCCCCCTCGGACCGCCCGGCAGGGGTACATCTGGCAGAGGAGGCCTGCCCAGGGGGGTGCATCCTCCACGGTCTTGCCCACAATATCTTCTGCCATATGCCAGGTGCTGCCGCAGGGAGATCCTCTTATCACCTTCACCCCAGCAATGCGGTCATCATCCACCGAGACCTCCAGCTCGGGCCTGCCCAGCTTCTCGGCGAACTCGTCCACCGCCTCCACGCCACACGCCTCCAGGGTGCAGCAGATCTCGTCCACCTCCACGTATAGCCCGTACCGGTCGGCGATCTTTTGCAGCTCCGGCACCGATCCGGCCCGGGCCAGACCTCCGGGGATGATGACCGCCTTGGCACCGGCTTCGCCCGCCCTGGTGACGATCTCCGGGGTCACATCGGGATGGAGCGAGTAGGTGATTATTATCTCCGATGCGAAGAATTCCGGGTCGAGGTCAAGGTCGAGCTCGTCCAGAAACTCTTCCGGGTCCTCGATGAAGTCGGGCAGGAACTCGGGCACCTCTGCGGATAGCACCTCGAAGTCAGTCTTCTCTCGGATGGTCTCGATCAGCCGTTCGCCGTACTTGCCCCTGATGACCACTCCAACACGCATGTGAGGAAGATTATGGGGAGTTGGGTTAATAGCTTTCCTCTTCTCAGATAAAGTACATCTAGTGGATCTGCGGAGAGGATATCATGATTCCTGCGATGCTCGTTGCCGGCACCCACAGCGGAGTGGGCAAGACTACCGTGGTACTTGGGCTGATGGCGGCCCTGAGGCGGCGCGGTCTGGTGGTCCAGCCCTTCAAGGTCGGCCCAGACTTCATAGATCCCACCCACCATACCGCGATATGCGGCAGAACTTCCCGGAACCTGGATACCTTCATGATGGGCACAGAGGGCGTCCGCCGGTCGTTCTCCAGAGGTGCAAAAGGCGCAGATGTGGCGGTGATCGAGGGGGTGATGGGGCTCTATGACGGCCTCGATGCAACTGAGGTGGCAAGCTCGGCCCATGTGGCCAAGACCCTGGATGTTCCAGTCATTTTGGTAATAAACGTACACGGCATGTCCAGGAGCGCCGCCGCGGTGGCTCTGGGTTACACCCTATACGATCCGGAGGTGAGGGTCGAGGGTCTGATCCTCAACCAGGTGGGGAGCGAGCGCCACCTCACCATGCTCCAAGAGGCGCTGGATCTGCCTATATTCGGCTCCCTGCCCAGGAATGCAGACATATCGGTTCCCAGCCGGCATCTGGGGTTGACGATGGGGTTCGAGAGTGATCATGACCTGGACGCCCTGGCCGACTTCGTGGAGGAGAACGCCGACCTGGACCGGATGTTGGAGCTAGAGTGCGAAGTACCTTCACATGAGCCTCTGCCAGAGGCCTCTGGCGAGAGGGTCAAAATCGCGGTGGCCTACGACGAGGCATTCTGTTTCTACTACCAGGAGAACTTCGATCTCCTGAGGACCCTGGGCGCGGAGCTGGAGTTCTTCAGCCCCATGCATGACGACCTGCCCGAGGTCGACGGGCTCTACCTGGGCGGAGGTTACCCCGAGCTCTATGCCGAAGAGCTGGAGCGGTCCGGCACCCGCTACCAGATTAAACAGGCTGCCGAGGACGGGATGCCCATCTACGGCGAGTGCGGCGGATTGATGTACCTGGGCGAGTCGGTGATCTCTGAGGAGAAAGAGCACAGGATGGCGGGGGTTCTGCCTGCGAGCACGATCATGACCAAGCGGCTCCAGGCGCTGGGGTACGTGGAGGGCAAGGTCGTGGGGGAGAACCCTGTGGTGGCAACGGGCATGACGATACGGGGGCACGAGTTCCATTACTCCTGGATGGACTGCGCCCGGGATGCCAGGTTCGCGTACAGGTTCACCAGGGGCAAGGGGATCCTGGACGATAAAGACGGGCTGACGGAGCAGAACGCGCTGGGGAGCTATCTGCACACTCATGTCTATTCGTATCCGATGGATAGGTTCATGGATGGGTGCAGGGAGTACGTGGGGCGGTGAGGCAAAGGGGCATAACTAGTTAATCTTTATGAGGTGCCTGTAGGCCATGCACGCAGGACATCTGCGCATTTGCATCTCAGATATCCCCGCGGCTCCCTCACCCGGTGCTGGACGATTCTTCTGACAGCCGTCAGCGTTTTAAGATAGTTATGGTATAATAATGATACATGAAGGGGAGTAGACCTGCTTTGAAGATTATATTGGGAGCGGTCCTGATCCTGGGTGCTCTCCCGGTCGGTGGGCAGGCCTGGGTGAACGGGACCGGGATGGCGGACTTCAGTACGTCCTTCATCGACAGGGCCAAGGCCTTCGAGTATTACAGCGCCATGGCAGGTGATGGCCGCCTGAAGATCGACGGTAACAAGACGAGCTACTCGGGCAACGTCCCTCTGGTGGGGTTGAGGCGCGTCCGGTCTGGCGCGGGTCTCGCTTTCATGGAGAACTTCAGCGTCAACAGGATGGAGCGATCTCATACTTCCAACTTCGGCGCACCGAGCTTGCCGGGGGTCAGCTTCGACAACAGGGTCAGCTTCAACGGGACCTGGGTGATCGATGCGGGCATGCACAATTCCTTAGGCAGGAACGTCAAGAGCCACCAGATGTATACGGGAGATTTCGAGATAAAGAATACGATCGTCTTCGGAGGATAGCTGCAGGCCAGCGCCAGTTCCTATGTCCGTAATGGAACCTGGACCGTGAGTGCTGCCGATTGATCTGTGCTTCAGAAGTTCACCACGACAACTCTGCCTTGGATCAGGTCCTCCTCGCTTACACCTACCTCTTTTGTCACCCCGCCGGATGTCACCTGGTAGACGCCTGTCGAGCGAACGCTGTATCGGTCCTCGGTCGAATAGGGGACGGTTATCTCGTAGCGACCGTCCTCTGGCTTGCCGTGGCCGGTGTACCGGAAACGCCTGCCCTGGTTGCTGGTCATCTCTAGGCTTACTTCCACGTCGACGTCGGTGGTGCCGGCGATCCTGGCGCCGGGAACCTGCTCGAATATCTTGATCTTGTTCGTCGGAAAGAGCAGGCCCACCGTGGTATTTGACTCGTAGATCAGCCGGAGATGTTTCATACCGCTACAATCGAATATGTGGCAGCTGGCCAAGACGGTTTTCATAAATCGCTTGGTATGTACGAAGGTCAAAACGTTCCTTTCGTCGATTATGTTTACGTAGTCTGTGGGTTTCCCGTCGATCCATAAAACAACTGCGGGGAGGTTACCGTAGAGGATCTTTTCGTTCGTTACCACGTACCGCGATCCGCGCATCTTCAGGATCTCCATGGCATCTTCTTCGTCCTCGGAGAGGTAGAATCGCGCCGCGTCGACGGCACCCGCCTGGAAGTTGTTCGCCACCACCGGCCTTCTGGACTGGTAAAGGATCCAGTTGCCGTAGTCCCACCAGGATAAGATGCCGTACTCGGGAGCTTCATACGGCTCTTCGAAGTAGCTGGTGGCTGGGGTATTTTTTTCCAACCACCAGAGGGCCTTCTGCCAGTCTCCGGCAATCTCAGGTTCATCCTGAACTATCATCGTAGTGTCTATTGCTGACGGCAGGATCACCAAGATCAGAACGACTCCTGTCGCGATCCTCGTGGCCGGTGGCCATCTCTCGACCCACCTGTTCTTCTGGATGTGATCTGCCACCAGGAAGAAAAATAGGCTGATCAGGACGGCAATATTAATGTTGAATATGTACAAAAATCGGTTCTGGGCAACGGTCAAGATCATGGCGACGAGGGTCCAGATCAGGAACAATAACTGCCCGCGCCGGGGGTCGACGTGCTGTATACGGACGATCAGCATAATTAGCCCCCCCAGCGCGAGCACCAAGTTGAACCCGAGGAAGGATACCGGTTCCACTATCGCATAGAGGGGTACCGCTTCGGTCACCTTCCAGGAGAGGTCTCCGCAGAAGAAATATCTCAGACCGGACCCTAAGAGTGTGTAGATGTATGCGGTCTGATCGAGCTTGTACGTCAGTATGACGATGAAGTATCCCAGTGTCGCTACCGTCGGGGGGAACGCCTCCCAGGGGGTCTTTTTCTTCGAGAAGACGCATGAAACGCCGTAGATGGCCGGCACGGCCAGCAGCATCCCCCCCACGGAAAATAAAGAGGGGATGAGCCACGGATCTTTCCAGAAGGGCAGCAGAATGAGCAGGGCGACGCCGAAGGTCACCGTGAAGATGCGGACCATCTCCTTCGACGACTTGCCATCACGCAGATCCGAGGATATCTGCACGATCGCGTACAGGAGGAATATCCCCAGGTAGGCCGGCGTGCCGATCCAGGCGGCGGCAAGAGCTGCCACCAGAACGCCGGCAATGGCCGAAAATCGGAGCGGGTGATCTCTTCCGGAGAGGGCGAGCACCATGAACAGGATGACGCTCACCAGGAGGAGGCCCTCGAGTACATGATGATCTGGGCGACCGAACATGGAGGTGCCAACGTGTGACGGTGCGATCGCCAGCATGACGGCGGAGAGCAAAGCCACCCTTTTCCCGAAGAGCTCCCGGGCCAGGCAGTATAACGCCAGTATGGTCAGGGACCCGAGAAGAGGCGGCACTATCGCGCCGATTATCTCCACAGATCGCTGGCAGTCTGCTCCCAGCAGGAGTGAGGTTCCCGCGATGATCTGGTCGAAGAGAGGGGGCCACATCAGTTCCATGCCGTGGGGGTAGTTGAGGTAGGAGTCGGACCACAGTGTGTGAGGAAAATGATCAATAGTATAGAGAACTCTGCGCATGTGGTAGTAGGCATCGTAACCGTATAAGGCCAGACCACCATCGACGAGCACATATCTTGCGGTGGTCATCCTCAGAATAAAACCCAAGAGAACCACCGCGAAGACCCCCCCCAACGCACTTAATTTATTACGATCTTGATGATCGCCGTCACTCGTCGGGGCGACGGAAGACTCTATATCCATCTCTGGCATTTCCTGTGGTGGGTCAGTATTTACTTATTACGGTAATCTTGTCGTGACGATCGCACCAACGAGTAGATCCACTCTTCGGTTGGATTCGCTCAGAGTATACAATGTCATACATTATATATAAAAACAATGAGTTGCTTTTTTAATTAAAAAAGCAAATTTTATTATCCATCCATCTCTCGTAGATCACTACATCTTTCATCTCGTTCCTCGGCCGCGGGCCGGGCGCCTCTTTTGGGTACCCCAACGGCAGCAACGCTACTACCTTGATATCCTCGGGTATCCCCAGGATCTCCTTGACTTGATCTTCATAGAAGGCGCCGATCCAGCAGGTCCCCAGTCCTTCCTCCGTGGCCTGGAGGGTCATGTGGTCCACGGCGATGGCCACGTCTATGGGATAAGTCAGCTGGCCGCAGGTCATGACGTAGTCGGTGACGGTCCCGCAGGCGACGATCACCACAGGCGCTTCTCCTACGAACCTCTGGCCCTTGGCCGCCGCGATCAGTCGCTCTCTGTTTCTCTCGTCTTTGACCACGATGAACTTACGGTCCTGCATGTTCTTGGCCGAGGGGGAGAGCCTTCCTGCCTCCAGGACCTTCTCCAGCTTCTCCTCTTCCACCTGGCGGTCGTGATATTCTCTGATGCTCCTCCTGCTTCTGATGGCCTCCATGACCTCCATATCACATCCTCCTCTTCATCTCCCTCTGGACCTGAGCACCCATCTCGGTGAGGCTCCACTCTTCGTTTTCATCCGTTACCAGGCCCTTCTCCTCCATCTCCTTCAAAACTCGCTCCACCGAAGATCCCGATAGGCGGCCCAGCCTGGCCATCTTGCGGGAGGTCATCGATCCCCGGGCTTCCAGTACTTGTATGACCTTCTCACGCTGTTTATTTCCCAAAACAAAACCGATCAGTTCGTCCATATCCATCTCACCTTTATTGCGTTAAGTTTATTACTTACCAGATGTCTCCAAAATATGCGGGCTAGCCCGGGTGGCTCGGCGTCACCTGCAACCCGAAATCGCCGATATGCGGGGGGCAAAGCTGGCGGACGACGGCATGTGCTACAGGTACAGTCCATATGCCTACCGTGAATCCCCGTCCTGTAGGGACAGCATTGGTGCCCAAGTTTGCCGGAGGGCAGGCTTGCACACCTCAACTGTGGGGACCGGTCCAGGTCCGGAAGGGAGCAGACCTACCGCAGATAACTGTCGCTTGCAGAACTGCGGGGAGGAGGACGTATATGGGTCAACTGGCCTGTGGTGTTGTTGGCAACCGTCGGCGTGCCCGCATAAAAACGATTTCAATCGATCTTAATATCCTTCCCCGTTGGCGGCTTCTCCTTTTTCTCCAGCTCTACGCTCAAAATGCCGTTCTTGTAGGTGGCCTTGGCGCTATCTGGATCCACGACTGAGTCCAGGTCGACCACATTTAGGAACTTCTTCTCGTCGGTGGTCTCTATGGTGACGCGGTTCTCTGCTACGTCCAGCTTTATGTTCTCCTTCTCTGCCCCAGGAAGCTCGGCGAATATCCTGTAGCCGTTCTCGTCTTCCATCAGGTCCACCAGCGGCTCTCTTCCAGCACTTGGCTTTATGACTCCCCCTGGAGAGGGTCTGATGTTCCCGAACTCCCTGAATACTGGCTCTTTTCCGGGTTCTGCGGTGTAGCTGAACCCATAGACGAAGGGTCCGTACCTCTTGACTTCTCCGGTGGGTGTCTTCTCTTCTTCGACTAGGCTCCTGTACTCTGCAGGGATCTCCTCTTCGAGCCTCTTGATCATGTTATTGAAGGGGTCTCTGGCCAACCACTCGTGCTCCGCCTCGAAGGGAGTGCCTTTCATGAGGTTCTCAAACATGTCATATATGGACGGATGTCTTCTTCTTCGCATAGATCTCCTCACCACCGATTTGTTCTTGCATATCTTGTATATAATGTGTAGCCTTACATACACAGAGTAGATCCGGCCGAATGGTGGATTTACTCGTTCCGAGAACTTTGTTATTGTTCTGTCGAGGTATATCATTTTTGGTAGGTCTCAGCTTAGCCTCGGCATCGGCACAATCTGGTCTCCATTTGTCTATCGGTCTATCTGTTCATGACAAACTATAAACCCGCTCGTATCGCCTATTATTATCGATGACGATCTTCCAGATCCTGGACGCCAACTACGTCTACGACCGGGATGGCCGCCCCGTCGTCCAGCTATTCGGGTCTACCCCGGCGGGCGAGCCGGTGACCTGTCAGGTAGCCGGATTCAGGCCCTATTTTTACGCCGGTCTTGACCAGGACCGGATAGCGGAGGCATCTCGTCAGGTCGAGGAGATGGGTCTGGAGGTAGAGGTGGTAGAGAAGTTCTTGCCTGTTGGCTATCAGACCAGGCAGACCAAAATGCTGAAGATCATCGCCAAGGACCCCAAGTCGGTACGGACCTTCAGGGAGAGCGTCCGCGCCGTCCCCGGGATCAAAGATGTCTACGAGTCGGACATTCTCTTCAAGAACCGGTTTCTGATAGACCGGGACCTGGGGGGGATGAGGTGGGCAAAGACCGAAGAGCGCATGGAGGGGCCTGTACCTCTGGCATCTCTTATGCCCGACGAGGAGTCTCTGGCCAACGCCCCCCTCCGGCACCTGGCCTTCGATATCGAGTGTATCTCCGCTGGGGGGGGGATGCCCCGGCCGGAGACCGATCCGGTGATAATGATCAGCCTGGCCTTCAGCCCGGAGTACAAGGGCCACAAAGATCTGGTCCTGGTGGGCCGGGAGGTGGCCTGTCCTCGAGAGGATGTCATTGTCTGCAGAGATGAGAGGGATCTGCTGGACGAGTTCATCTCTATCGTAAGGGAGTATGATCCCGACGTGATGGCGGGCTACAACTCCAACGGCTTCGATTTTCCCTATCTGACCGAGCGTGCCAGGGTATGGGGGGTGAAGACCAATCTTGGCCGAGACGGGCGCTCCTGGCGCGTCAGGAATATAGCGAACCAGACTTGGGTGGAGATCACGGGCAGAATCGTGGTCGATCTCCTCCCCCTGGTCAGGAAGTCCTTCAGCCTGAAGCAGTACACCCTCAGAAACGCCAGCCACGAGCTATTGGGGATGGAGAAGGGGGACGTCGATCCACAGGAGATGGGGGCCCTCTGGCAGAGCGGGGGCGAGGGCTTCGCCAGGCTGGTGAGCTACTCCCGCCGGGATGCTGTCTTGGCCCTACACCTCCTTTTGAAGCTGAAACTGCTGGACAAGTACATCGCTCTGGCCCAGGCCAGCGGTTCCCTCCTCCAGGACGTGATCAACGGCGGCCAGTCTGGGATGGTGGAGACCCTTCTCTTGAGGAAGTACCAGGGTCAGGAACGGGTCGTCCCTCCCAAGCCAGACCCCGACCTATCCCAGATCAGGCGCAGCCAGAGCGACGAGCTCAAGGGCGGGGCGGTCTTGACCCCTGAGAAGGGTCTTGTGGAGAACGTCATAATCCTGGACTACAAGTCTCTCTATCCCACCATAATGATGGCCCACAACCTCTGCTACTCCACGGTCCTAACGGGGACGCGACCCGACGAGTCCAAGGTGATAAGATCTCCTTCGGGTGGTGAGTTCGTCGACCCCACAGTCTTGCCGGGGATAGTTCCCGGGGTTCTCCGCAACCTTCTGGGTCAGAGGACGGAGATCAAGGGTATGATGCGGACTGCGAGCGAGGAGGAGCTGCCTCTGCTCGATGCCAAGCAGTACGCCCTCAAGATCCTGCTCAACAGCTTCTACGGCTACTCCGGGTACGCCAGGGCCAGGCTCTACAGTCTCCCTCTGGCCAACGCGGTGACCAGCATCGGTAGGACCAACATCCAGAACACCAAGTCCATGGTCGAAGACGTAGGGTCGATTTACCTGGAGGGCGGGCGGGCTTTTCTGCCAGATGAGATCGCCGATGCCGGGTCTGCCAGGAGGTTCGATCTTTCTGTCGTATATGGCGATACAGACAGCGTATTCGTCAGGCTAGTTCCTGCCGGTCCGGGCGGGGTCTCTCTGGATGAGGCGGAGCTTGTGGGCAGCAAGATCGCAGGATCGGTGACCGCCCAGCTGCCCTCGCCCATGGAGCTGGAGTTCGAGTCCTTCGCCCGCAGGGGTCTCTTTCTGGTGAAGAAGAGGTACGCTCTCTGGGTCTTCGAGAAGGTGGGCGGGGGATGGAAGGACAGGATCAAGGTTCGGGGCATGGAGACCGTTCGGAGGGACTGGTGCGAACTCACCTCCAGGACGCTCAACGGATGCCTGGACCTGGTGCTCAAGGAAGGCAAGGTGGACGAGGCGGTGGACCTCGCCAGATCGGCGATCGAGAAGCTCCAGAACCTGGACCTCCAAAGAGACGGGTCGATGCTGGAGGACCTGACCCTCTCTCGGAGGTACACCAAGAGCATATCTTCCTACAAGAACAAGCAGCCTCACATCCGGGTGGTGGAGAAGATGCAAGCGCGGGGTGGCCTGGTCCCTTCCGTCGGAGACCGGGTCCCCTTCGTGATCATCCGGGGCAGAGGCCTCTTCGTCGACCGGGCCGAAGATCCGGAGTATGCGATCGAGAAGAACCTCAATATTGATACCGACTACTATGTCGAGAAACAGATATTGCCGCCCGTGCTGCGGCTTCTCTCTCCCTTCGGGGTCACCAAAGAGCAGCTCGTCTGGGGGTGCAAGCAGCAACAACTATGCGAGTTAGAGCC
>CAYQFP010000037.1:0-12862 GCA_964416865.1 uncultured Methanotrichaceae archaeon | reverse complement strand
CAAATATATAGATCAATGTAGTATTATATTTAACACTTTCGCTCAGTGTGCTGTCCGAGCGGTTGTTACCGAAAATTTTTTTCCGTGTGAGAAACGGGCTACAGACCATAGAGGAGGATCTGTCAGAAAGGTATCGTTAAACACTATAGTTCCCGTTGTTCAACTATGGAACGACCAATGCCGATCTGGCTCCGCTGGAACCGAAAGAACCGGTACAGCATCGCCGCTCTGCGCCCTCTGGTAGAGAACGTCGGCCTGACCGACCGACCAAGGCCAGGGATCATGCTCTACAGCTTTGCCACCGCCCAGCTCGAAGAGGTCTACCGGGAGGTATCCTGCGCAAAGGTCGACGCGGTCTACGTGGCCGGTGGACCCCACCCTTCGGCACGGCCGGAGGAAGTTCTTCGGTACTTCGACTATGCGGCCATCGGCGAAGGCGAGGAGACCCTGCCCGAGCTGATCAAGATGATACAAGAAGGCTGCGACCCTGGCACCGTGGCCGGTATAGCCTACAAGAAGGACGGCAAAGTGAGGTTCACCCCTCGGCGAGAGCCCGTGGACCTGGACCTCTACCCGCCCTTCGAGCCGCCCTTATTGAGCCCGATAGAGATCAGCAGAGGATGTCCCTGGGGATGCGCCTACTGCCAGACCCCGTATCTTTGCGGCAGGAAGATGCGTCACCGATCGGTCTCGGTCATCCTCAAGTACGCCCGCATCTACTCAGACCTCAGGTTCACCACCCCCAACGCCCTGGCCTACGGTTCCAACGGGATCGAACCCGAACTTGGCAAGGTGAGGAGGCTGCTCGAGACCTTATCGGTCCTGGAAAAGCCCATATACTTCGGCACCTTCCCCTCGGAAGTCAGGCCAGACTTCGTCTCCCGAGAGGCGCTGGAGCTGATAGCCGGATACTGCGCCAACGAGACCCTGAGCATCGGGGGCCAGTCGGGAAGCGATAGAGTGCTGGAGAAGATTGGCAGAGGCCACGGTGTGCACGAGGTCGAAAACGCTTGCCACCTCTGCTTTGAAACGGGAATCATCCCGAACGTGGACCTGATCGTAGGTCTGCCCATGGAAAGCTCGGAAGACCAGGACCTGACCCTGGCTCTGGCCAAGGCTATAATCAAAAAAGGTGGACGAATCAGGGGCCACTATTTTACGCCTCTCCCCGGCACGCCCCTGGAGCGTTCAGAACCGGTGCCGGTCGCGGAGGATGTTGCAAAGGAGCTGGGGAGGCTTGCCCTGGGAGGGAAGCTCACCGGGAAGTGGACCCCTCAGATGTAGAACCGCTTGAAAGGCCGCTTGTAGTCGTCCTGGAGCTGGTACCTTATGTGCATCCTCTTTGTGTCGGCGTGAATCTCCTTCACCGCCTGGGAGAACATGTACCAGGCGTAACCCCTGTCCGGCACCCTCAGTCTGTCGGGCAGGGTGGATATGAACCCGGTCTCGCTCAATATAAATGAACGGAGGAGCTCGCTGCCCGAGGCGAGGAGGAAGGGGAAACCCACCGTCGCCACTTCTTCGGCCAGCTGACTGTCTTTCAGTCTCAGGCGTTGTTTGAGAAACTGGCGGTAATCGTCTTCGGTTATTACAAGTTCATTCAGATCGCTCAAAGCGACTCACCACGGATCCAATACACGAACGATGAGATAAAAATTGCGGGGCGCGATCATGGCAAAGACCGAGTGAGTCTTTCATTCATCTACCATCTCTCGATACACCATCTCAACCCTCTTCGCCACCGTTTCCCATCGGTATTTCTCTTCCACCAGCCTTCTCCCGGTGGCACCCATCTGCGCGGCCCGGTCGTTATTCTGCAGCAGATATAGTATTGCATCTACCAGCTCTCTATCATTCCCGCACTCCACGATTATGCCCGCATCATACTCGGTTACATCTTCTGCGACGCCTACTATCTCCGTGCCTACGATCGGTTTACCACATGCCATCGCCTCTAATAAGACCATTCCAAATGTCTCTTGTCCTGCTGAGATGGATGGCAACACAAATAGACTACATCTGTTATAGAACTCTACCATCGCCTCATCTGGGACAAAACCGAGAAACTCCACACTTTTGTCCAGGCCTAATAAACTGGCCTCTTTCCTGTAATGCTCTAAGAGTGCACCACCACCGCCAACGATCAATTTCGCATCGGGAATCTCCTCTTTGACGTTCACCATCGCCCTGAGCAGATGGTCCATTCCCTTGAACGCATGAAACTTATCCAACACACTTAAAAAATATATTGTATTATTCTTTTTCTCTGTATCTGTGGGCCTGAATTTGTCAGCATCCACTCCGATAGGTATGACCTCAATTTTATTCTCATATTTTTTCAGGCACAGAGAAGATGTTATCACATCAGGCTGTGCAACTATTATCTTAGATGCTTTTTTTAATATTGCCTGTAGATTCGTGCGATTATACAGTTGGGCAACGCTGCTCACAGGCCCATCACCGACAATATCACTATGATGCGTCAAAACCAGCGGCTTTCTTCGGGCCATGGCGGCGATGGCACTCCAATCGGCGCTCCAGGGCGTAGGCAGGTGGGTGTGGATCAGATCGAACTTCTCCCTCAGAAGCTCAAATGGCAGTCGAGGGGTGATATTCGTATTTGCAACCTTGCCGATATATGATAGCCTCTTTATCTTGATCCCGTCTATAACCTCATATTTTTTCCCCGCCGGCTCGTTCGCGCAGACGACGGTGACATCGTGGCCTAGTTTGACCAGCTCCCTGCTCAGGTTATAAACGTAATTTTCTACCCCCCCTATGTGAGGATAGAATCTTACAGGCGTTTGCACTATTTTCATTTTCTTCCTCGGTTGTGTGAAGACCAGGATGCTCAGAGTATAATACCAGATGAGAGAACGCGATTTTCTGTACCGACGCGAAGCGCATGCGTAGCATCTGCAGCGGTTCCGCCCAGGTTGGACTCTTCCTGGATTACCACATACTCGGCTGGGGCAGCATCTCTCTCTTGTGCCTGCTCTTCTCGATCCTTTTCAGAACCAGGTCCACCTTCGATCCCTGATAAGAGTCCTTCAGATCATCCAGATCCAGGCCCCGTTCGATCGCCCGCAGTATCCCGTCCGCCTCCCGATAACTTATCCCCAGCTCCTCTTCGTCGGTCTGGCCCGGCCATAGACCTGCAGAGGGCGCCTTCTCCAGTATGCGCCGGGGCACGCCGAGACGGGCGCCCAGGGCCCTCACCTCGTCTTTGTAGAGCCCGGCCAAGGGCAGCACGTCCGCCGCAGCATCCCCGTACTTGGTAGAATACCCCAGCATGATCTCCGTTTTGTTCCCTGTCCCCAGAACCAGGCGCCCATATAGGTTCGCGTGCCAGTAGAGCAGCGTCATCCTGATCCTGGCCTTCAGGTTGCCCTGGACCAAACGGGGTGCCTTCTCCAAGGCAACTACGTCGGCGTAGCAGGAGAGTATCCGGGATATGTCGATCTCCACCGTCTCCAGGTCGAGGCGGTCGGCCACGGTCCTGGCATCTTCGATATCAACCTCGGTGGTCACGCCTCGTTCCGGCAGGAGGAGCGCAGTTACCCTATAGGGACCCAGCGCCTTTTTGGCAAGCAACGCCGTTACCGCGGAGTCCAAACCCCCGCTCAACCCCAGGACGACGCCTTCGGCCGATGCTGCCTCCACCTGGCTGCGCACGAAATCCACCAGCCTGGCCTCCTCGTATCCTCCGATCATCGGGAGATACTTCGCCATTCCTACATAAAGTCCTTTTTCTGCACAAGACTTATCTCCAATAAGCTGGTCGGAGACTCCAGCAAATCGACGAGGTATGCTTGGTATGCGACTTTCGATGGACTTGGAGCTACAAGATGTGCCAGGACAGCTGATACTGGCCTTGGAACCGTTCAGATTGTACAAGGGCAACATAATCAGCGTGGTCCATCACCGAGATCGCAAAACACCACGAGGGACGATCCCCGTTCGTCTCGTCTTCGAGATCAGCAAGTCCAAGATAGAAAGAGTCAAGAGCCACCTCAAAAAAAACAACATATCGGTGGTAAGGATCGGCGAGGACCGTTTCGTAGAAGAGGTCTCGGTACTTCTAGTCGGCCACGTGGTGGACAGCGACCTGGGAGATACCATCAAGCAGATAGACTCCACCGGCTTTGCCGAGGTGATGGACCTCTGCCTCAAGATGCCAGGGATCGATGATCCTTCTTCGGCCTACATCAAGATCAGGGCTACGGGTAAAGAAGAGATGTGCAAGGCCCTCGCTGTACTGCGCGAAGTGGGAGTTCAGAAAAATCTGTTGGTGATAGAACCGATCGAGGCGGAGATACTATGAGGGAGATCAAGATATCTCAGGTGGGTTGTGGCATAGTCGGGCACGGCTTCTTGGAAGTAGTCCGCAGAAAGAGGGATATGCTCAGAGATCTCGGTCTGGATCTCAAGATAGTTTCCGTGACCGACCACACCGGTACGATCTACGAGAAGAACGGCGTAGATCCGAAAAAAATACTTGGCGTGAAAACCCTGGCAGAGGGCGTTGCCAACTCAGATATGAAAGGGCTCGAGGCCATCGAGGAGATAGAGTCCGACCTGGTGGTAGAGGTAACCCCCACGAACATAGATCACGGTCAACCAGGCCTGGGACATATGGAGATGGCACTCACAGAGGGAAAAAACGTGGTGACCTCCAACAAGGGTCCTCTTGTGGTGGCCTTCAATCGTCTCAAGGATCTTACCAAGGAGAGCGGAACCCAGCTGAAATACGAGGCCACGGTGGGCGGCACCATGCCTCTGATCAGCCTGGTCGAGCGGAACCTGGTGGGGAATAATATCCTGGGGATCAAGGGCATCTTCAACGGCACCTGTAACTACATCCTCACCAGGATGATGGAAGAGGGATACCCTTACGATTACGCCCTAATGGAAGCCCAGGAGTTGGGGATAGCAGAGGCCGATCCCGCCTATGATGTAGAGGGCGTGGACACCGCCGCCAAGATGACGATATTGGCCAACGCCGTCTTCGGGATGAACGTGAAGTACGGCGACATAGACGTGACCGGGATCACAGATATCACCACAGAATCGCTAGCCTTGGCCAGGGACAGTGGATATCTTATCAAGCTGATCGGCGAGGTACCCGCTCTCACAGTCAAGCCTATGCTGGTGCCCAGACGCAGCCCCCTGGCGGTGGGCGGTACCCTGAACGCCGCATCCATCGAGACAGACCTATCCGGGACCATAACCGTCACCGGACTGGGCGCGGGATCCATCGAGACCGCCAGCGCCATACTCAGCGATATAGTGAGCATCTACACCACCAGGAACATAGCCGATCGGTCATGACCAGCTTTCTCCACTTCGCTCAGCTCTGCCAGAACATAGAGAAGGTCAGCGGCTCTCTGGAGAAGACAGAACTCCTCGCCTCTTTTTTGATCGAGCTGGACGATGACGAGCTAGCTGTGGTCGCTTCTTTTGTTATGGGCTCTGTATTCCCCGCATCCTCGGATATGCTCCTAGGGGTCGGTCCAAGCACCCTTTACGAAGCCCTCTCCGAGGCCAGCGGCTGCTCGTTACCCAATATCACAGAGATGCTCAAAATATCCGGAGACCCTGGTCTGGTGGCGGCAGAGGTTATGAAGAATAAACAGCCCACGTTCGCCGCCTTTCTCGGAGAGGATGAACTACCCATCTTATCTATCTCCGACGTCTACAACAGGTTTCTGAACATAGCCAGGTCTTCGGGAAAGAGAAGCCAGGGGGCCAGGAGGAAGAACCTCCAGTATCTCTTCAGCCAGTCCACCCCCTTGGAAGCCCAGTACATCGCCAGGATGGCCTTAGAATATATGCGGATAGGGGTGGGCGAAGGGATCGTCCGCAACGCCGTAGCCAAGGCCTTCAACCAGCCCGCAGATCTGGTAGAAGGCAGCTATAACCTCACCAACGACCTGGGGTTGGTGGCACAGAAGGCCAGGCAAGATCGCCTCTCTGAGCTGACCATCACCATCAACAAGCCCATAAAGATGATGCTGGCCCAGCTGGGAGAGAGCGCGTCCTCGGCGCTGCAGGTGATGGGCAAGGCCGCGGTGGAGTGGAAGTTCGACGGTGCACGGGTCCAGATACACAAGAAGGGAGATGAAGTACAGGTATTCTCCCGTCGGCTTGAGAACGTGACGAGATCTCTGCCCGAGATAGTCAAGACGGTGAAAGACCACGTCCGGGCAGAGTGCACCATACTGGACGGAGAAGCGGTGGCCATCGGTGAGGACGGGCGACCGGGACCATTCCAGGACGTCCTGAAGCGATTCAGGAGGAAGTACAATGTCAAGAGAACCGCAGCTCTCATTCCCTTGAGGCTCTACCTATTCGATCTGGTTTACCTAGACGGGGAGAGCCTCCTCGATAGGCCCTTCTTTGAGCGTAGAGAGCTTCTGGAGAAGATCGCCGATCCGGAAGTTACCGCGGACCAGATCGTCACCGACGACCCCCGTGAGATGAAACGAGTCTACGCATCTGCGCTGGAAGCGGGTCACGAAGGGGTTCTCATCAAAAACCCCACTTCGCCCTACGCACCGGGCAAGCGGGGCAAGAACTGGTTGAAGATAAAGCCGGTGATGGAAGCCCTGGACCTGGTGGTCACAGGGGCCCGATGGGGCGAGGGCCGGAGAGCCAAGCTCCTGGGCACTTACCGCCTGGCCTGCATCGAGCCCCAGACGAGAGGTCTGGTGGACATAGGCTGGGTAGCCACAGGGATCACCGACGAGATGCTGGCCGAGTTGACCGAGCTCTTCAGCGATAAGATGGTCGCCGAGGGAGGGATGGAGGTTGAACTCAAGCCAGAGGTCGTCTTCGAGGTGGCCTACGAGGAGATCCAGAAGAGCCCCAACTACTCCTCAGGCTATGCCCTGAGGTTCCCGCGGCTGGTGGGGGTCAGGGACGACAAGTCCGTGGCCGAAGCAGACTCCCTGGAGAGGGTAGCCTCTCTCTACGCCACCCAGCGAGGAAGAAACGGCCCCGCCACCGAGCATGGCGGGACCCGATAAGCGGTAGATTTATTTCTATTCGTGAAAGTCGGTTCTGCAGGAGTTGTTTTAATTGATCTTCAAAAAGTTGAGCGAACTGAGCGACGAGGAGCTCTCTGGTCTATTGGTCAGGGACGTGAACATTCAAGACGTTATACCCAGAGTGGTGGAGATCCTCAACGGGGTGGAAGAAGAGGGAGACAAGGCGCTGGCCAGGTACACGGAGGAGCTCGATGGGGTGAGGGTAGGGGTCCTCAAGGTCTCGGATAAAGAGATTGAGGCTGCTTATGAGAAAGTTTCTCAGAACATCCAGAATGCTCTGGAGACGGCAGCGGATAACATCATGACCTTCCACTACAAGCAGCTGGAGAAGGACCTGTGGATGACGGAGGTATCGCCGGGGGTGATGGTCGGACAGAAGATCGTGCCTCTGGAATCCGTAGGAGCCTACGTCCCTGGGGGCAGGGCAGCCTACCCCAGCACCGCCCTGATGACGGTGATCCCCGCCAAGGTGGCAGGAGTTCCCCGGGTGATCGTCTGCACCCCGCCCAGAAAAGACGGGAGCATCGAGCCCCTCACCCTGGTGGCGGCCGATATGGCCGGAGCCGACGAGATCTACAAGCTAGGAGGCGTCCAGGCGATCGCCGCCATGGCATTCGGGACGGATAGCATACCCGGCGTGGAGAAGATCGTGGGGCCGGGGAACGTCTACGTGACCGGTGCCAAGCAGCTGCTCCGGAACACCGTGGAGATCGATATGCCTGCAGGCCCCAGCGAAGTACTCATCATATCCGATTACACCGGCAAGCCCGATATACTCGCCGCCGACCTGATCGCCCAGGCGGAGCACGACCCTCATTCGGTGTCGGTACTGGTAGCTACCGATGAGGATCTGGCCATAGCCACGAAACAGGAGGTAGAGGCACAGGCAAAGAAGGCCTACCGGAAGGATATCGTGATGCAGAGCCTGGAAAATAGCGCCATACTGACCGCAGCCACCATGGAGGACGCTATCGTATTCTCCAATGCCTTCGCGCCCGAGCACCTGGAGATCATCGCCAGAGACGCCATGACCATATTTGGCAAGATCAACAACGCGGGGAGCGTCTTTTTGGGCAGGTATACCCCGGTGGCCGCCGGAGACTACGCCAGCGGCACCAACCACGTCCTGCCCACCTCGGGTTACGCCCGGGTACTCTCCGGCCTGAACGCGGACCACTTCGTAAAGAAGATCACGGTGCAGCAGATTACCAGAGAGGGACTGGCTCAATTAGAGGACTGCATAACCACCCTGGCAGAGGCAGAGGGCCTGGTGGGCCACGCCGAATCGGTAAGAAAGAGGCTGGCAGATAATTAAGAGAGAAAGGGAAGATCGATGGATGATTAATACATAAAGTCATACTTTATGTGCTATTGAAAAAGTATAAAATGTATCCGCAACAACCTATCTGCCATAGAACTATCCCGGCAGTGATTCATTTGAAGGCGATTATACTAGCGGCGGGCGAAGGTAGAAGGTGCAGACCCCTCACCCAGACCAGGTCGAAGGTCATGCTCCCTTTGGGGAACAGGCCCATAATGGAGCACGTGATCCGCGCCTTGGCGGCCAATGAGATAAGAGATCTCGTGGTGGTGGTGGGCTACCAGAAAGAGCGGATCATGGACCACTTCGGCGACGGCATCAGGTACGGCGTGAAGATCGAGTACGCCTTCCAGGACGAACAGCTGGGCACGGCCAACGCCCTGAACAAGGCCAGTCCCTTCATCGACGGATCCTTTCTGGTATTGAACGGCGATAACCTGGTGGACGCCCGTGCGATAAGAGACCTCCTCGCCGCCGATGGGAAAAACGTCATCCTGGCAGCGCTCCGCGAGGAGACGGCCGACTACGGGGTTCTGATCGTTGAGGAAGGAAACGTGGTCGGCATAATCGAAAAACCAGGACGCCCTTGCTCCGGCATACTGAACACCGGGATCTACAGGTTTGGCCAGGACATCTTCGACGAGCTGGACGCAACCCCGATATCGGATCGCGGATCCTACGAACTGACCCAGACCATCACCCACATGATCGATAACGGTCGCAATATAAGGGCCGAGATCACCGGGGCGGTCTGGGCCGACGCCATATTCGCATGGGACCTCCTGGACGCCAACAACAGCGCCCTATGCCTCCAGGAACCGAAGATTGAAGGACATATCGAAGAGGGTGCCTGGTATCGCGGCCCGGTGGCGATCGGCAAAAACTCGGTGGTGAGATCCGGCTCTTACCTCGTGGGACCTGTCGCCATCGGTAAGAACTGCGACATCGGCCCCAACGCAACCATTCTTCCCGCCACCTCCATCGGCGACTCGGTGAGGATAGGATCACATTGCGAGATTCGAAACAGCATCGTGATGAGCGGATCTCGGATCGGTGCAGGCTCGGTCGTCGCCAGCACCGTGCTCGGCGCGAACAGTTCTTTCGGAGATCAGCTGATCGTGGAGGCTGGTCCTTCGATGCCGATCGTCGAGGAAGAGCTCCATCGCGCAGAGTTCGGAGCGGTGGTGGCGGACAACGTCTCCGTGGGAAGCAGGGTTTTCATGCATCCGGGCACGATCGTGGGGACCGGCGCCCGGATCGGGTCCGGGACAACGGTTCGGGGTATGATCAAACGAGATTGCAGGGTGATCTGACATGTGTGGGATCGTGGGGTATGTAGGACGGGATAACGCAGGTCCTATCCTCTTCGATACCCTGAAGAGGCTGGAGTACCGCGGCTACGACTCGGCCGGGGTGGCTATCGCCTCCGACGGTGATGTGATGGTGCTCAAGTCGGCAGGGAGGATCGCCGACCTGGAGAAGAGGTACATCGGTCTCGGCTCACCCGGCGAAAACCGGGGCATAGGCCACACCAGATGGGCGACCCACGGCCCGCCATCCACAAAAAACGCCCATCCCCACGCATCGGGCGCCGTGGCCATCGTCCACAACGGCATAATCGAGAACTACCTGGAACTAAAGGAGCGTCTGATCGATCAGGGGTTCGAGTTCAAGTCCGAGACAGACAGCGAGGTTCTGGCCCACCTGACGAACTTCTATTACCAGGGCGACCTGGCAGAAGCTGTCCGCACAGCAATATCCAGGATCGAAGGATCCTATGCCGTAGCGGTCATGGCGGCAGATTCGTCCTACCTGGTCTGTGCAAGAAAGGAGAGCCCCCTCGTGATCGGTCTGGGTGAGGGCGCCAACTACCTGGCCTCTGACATACCGGCCCTTCTTCCCTATACCAGAAAGATATTCTGGATGAAAGACGGCGAGATCGCCATAATAGACGAAGAAAAGGTAGATATAAGGGACCAATCCGGAGATATAGTTCCTATCTATCCAGAAACAGTTGATTGGGATCCAAAAGCTGCTGAAAAATCCGGTTATCCTCATTTCATGCTGAAGGAGATTCACGAGCAGCCCAAAGCGGTCCAGGAGACGCTGGCATCCCGGATATCCGAGATCGACGGTGACGTAAAGCTGGAGACGGGGCTCTCAGACGAGGAAGTCCGAAGGCTCGATCGAGTTTCCATCGTGGCCTGTGGCACCTCCTACAACGCCGGCATCCTGGCCAGATATGTATTTCCCAGAGCCGCCGGACTGGCCGTCGACGTCGAGGTCGCCTCCGAGTTCCAGCCCATCCAGCTGAGGCAAAGCACCCTTTTGATCGGCATTAGCCAGTCCGGCGAGACCGCCGACACCCTGACCGCCCTTCGAAGGGGTCGCGCCTGTGGGGTCAGGTCTCTGGCCATAACCAACGTTGTCGGGAGCACCATCACCAGGCAGGTCGACGGGACCGTATACACCAGGTGTGGACCCGAGATCGGGGTCGCGGCCACCAAGACCTTCACCGGCCAGCTGGTAGCCCTCTTCCTTTTAGCCATAAGACTGGGCAGGGCCAGGAACTTCCTGAGTTGTGAGGATGCCAGGAAGATGCTACTGGAACTTGCCAGGTTGCCCGGCCTGATCCAAGAAGTGGTGGATGGCAGAAAGCGTATACGCGAGATCGCGGAAAGCTACGCCGATACCGATCGGTATTTTTTCATCGGCCGGGAGTTCCTCTACCCCATCGCCCTGGAGGGTGCCCTCAAGATGAAAGAGATATCCTACATATCTGCCGAGGGATACCCGGCAGGCGAGCTCAAACATGGTCCTCTTGCCCTGGTGACGGAAGGAACGCCGGTGGTGGCCCTGGCCACCTACGGCAAGAAGATCCAGACCAATATCAAGGAGGTGGGTGCCAGAGGCGCGGACGTTATCGCTCTGGCCACGGCAGGTGACCCAGACATCTGCAAGATAGCCACCACCGTCGTGGAGGTGCCCGAGACCAGGCCGGTATTCTCGGCGGTGCTCTGCACGGTCGCAGTCCAACTGCTGGCCTATTACACGGCCAGGGCGAAAGGCCTGCCCATAGACAAGCCGCGGAACCTGGCCAAGAGCGTGACCGTGGAATGACTTCATCCTTCGTCTTGCTCATCTGGTCCCGGTCCCAAGACGTGACCCCAGATCACCTCACCGGGCCGTCCCCTGTAGCCCGGCTCGATGACCGTGCCGGGATATATGGTGGTGTTGATCCCGGTCTTGACGTTATCGCCCATTATCGCACCCAGCTTGCGCCGACCGCTGTCGATCTTTTCTTCTTTGACGTAAGACAGGACGTTTGCGTCGTCGTGGCGTAAGTTGGCGACGATGGTGCCTGCGCCGAGGTTGCTCTTGGACCCGATGACGCTGTCCCCTACGTAGCTCAGATGGGCGACGTTGGTCTCCTCCATTATCGTGCTCTCTTTGATCTCCACGGCGTTTCCTATGCGGACGCGGTCTCCTATGCACGAGTAAGACCTGATGAAACAGTTGGGTCCGATATCACAGTTCTCGCCGATCACCACCGGCCCTTTGATATAGGTGCCGGATCTCACCTGCGAGCCTTTGCCTATGGATACCTTGCCAGATAGGGTGACGTTGGGCTCTACCTCCCCCTGGATACCGTGAGGTGCCACCGACAATATGGACCTGTTCGCCTCCAGCACGTCCCAAGGCCTTCCGATCTCGATCCAGTCTTCCAGCTCGACGACGCCGATCTTGGCACCTCTGGAAACCAGGACGTTCAGCCCGTCGGTCAGCTCGTACTCGCCCCTCTCCGAGAGAGAGACCTCGCTCAGGGCATCGAACACCTCTCGGTCCAGTAGGTAGGTTCCTGCGTTGGCGAGGTCAGAAGGCGGTGATTGGCTCTTTTCTACGACCGACCTGAGAAGACCTTCTTCGACCAAGAAGGTACCGTACCTGGTGGGGTCTGACACCCTCTTGGCCGCTACCGCGAGATTGCCGCCTTTGATCATCCCCTCCAGGGATGTCGCATCGACCAGGACGTCCCCGTTCAGGACCAGAAACAGATTCTCTGCCAGCTCTTCCGCCACCGCGAGAGCATGACCCGTGCCCAGCTGTTCTTCCTGGAAGGCGTACTCGATCTCCACCCCAAAACGGTGCCCGTCCCCGAAATGTTCCGAGATCGTCTCTCTCCTGTAGCCGACCACGAAGACGAACTTATTCACACCTGCCTGACGCGCCCTGGTCACTATGTGCTCCAGTAGAGGCGCGCCGGCGACCGGGGTCATGACCTTGGGTCGCGCAGAGGTAAGCGGCCGCATCCTCGATCCTTCCCCTGCTGCTAGCACTATCGCTTGCATCTTGATTACAACTCCCGTCCTATCGTCGGATACCTTCCAAATTAGATAGAAAAGCCGAGTATATAATGCTATACTTTATCTTGACAATCTTTGTCAGACGGCGACGGGACGCCGATGTCACCAATACCGCCCCGCCCTCTCCA
>CAYQFP010000036.1:120-12911 GCA_964416865.1 uncultured Methanotrichaceae archaeon | reverse complement strand
TGATGACCGGCGCGAACATGCCCCGCAGCTTGCTGCGGGGTGCGCTTTTTGACTAAGTTAAGATCTATGATAGCCATCGGAGATTACCACAGGACGTATTCATCCCAAGGTTAATAAATTTTTTGGGTGGATATGGCCTGTCTCCATTATATCACTAGAAAAATCGATTGTGCCCATGAGCCCATTGTTTCATAGCCTGAATGCGAATATACGGCGGATTCCCGATCACCGCATCAAAGCCACCATTGCTCACAATCTCCGAGAACTCCGCCTCCCAGTCGAAGGTGTTGATCCTCCGCATCTCCTCCTCATCCAACAGAGTACTCTGCCCATCATAGAAATCCGGCCCGATCAACGAGTTTCCACACTTGATGTTCTGCCTCAAATCGGGAAGCGCCCGCTCCTGGAATAGCTTGAGCTGTTTCGATAGCGTCTCCTCGTTCTCCCCTTCCAGGACCTTCAGATGAAGAGATAGTTTTGTCACTTCCACGGCCTGAGGATCGATATCCACGCCGTAGATGTTGTTGAGAAGGATGCGCCTCCTCTCTTCGATCGTGAGCTTCCATTCCCCTCCTTGTGCCTGGAAGACGGGTAACTGGCTGCTGTTTAATTCGCTCTTCTTGGGCCTGCCCCGGCCCTGCTTTTTCTTCGGAACGCTGTACCCTCCAGGGAGAAGGGCCATCACATCCTTAGAGACGGCGCTCTTTCCCGATTCGAGGAGAGGAACCAGCGTCGTTACATACCAGTCACGATGCCAGTCTAAGAGGCGCTGATAAGCCCCGATCATAAACGAGCCCGAACCGCAGGCCGGGTCCAGAATCCTCAGTTCGGAGGCCGTCTTGGGCCTAGCGCCCTCCAGGAGCTTGCCCACGGTATTCTCCACGATGTAGTCCACGATGTAAGAGGGCGTGTAGTAGACCCCGCCCGCCTTCCTCACCTCCGGCTTGTACTCCACCTTGGCCCGGTGGCCGGGTGTGAGGCTGATCACCTTGCCCAGGAACTGCTCGTAGACGTGGCCCAGGATCTCTGCGGGCAGTACCGAGAACTCGTAAGGACTCTCAGGATAATAGAGGCTCCTGAGGATCTCCTTGAGCGGCTTGTCGTCGATCTCCAGGCCAAGGGTCAGCTCGTCGGCAGGTTCCTGGCGGTCCGGGTCATCCTGGAAATGGAACAACCCTGAATTGTACCGCTCATCAGCACGGTGAAAGAACTCGCAGAGCCTGGGGTACACCCTGGAGCCTTCCAGAAGGGACTGAAGCCAGCCGTACTTCTCGATACCCCGGTCTTCGCAGATACGGAGGAAGATGATCCTGTCGATGGTGCGCTGGACGGCGAAGTTGAGATCTCTGGTGGAGAGGTCTGGGTTTCGGAGGGCGATGTTTCTAGCGAGCGTGTCCCGCCAGCTTTCGATCTCCTTGAGGAAAGCGGCATCGACTTCGGCTGTTCCTCTCTTACGCTTGCTCGATTCGACGTACTTATCGAAGGAGCCTTTGAGCACCGCATCCCGGGAGAATATGGAGGCGATCTCATCCCAGCGGTCGACGTACTCTTTGTAGGTGAGATACATGGTACGCGCTTTAGACGATCTGTCCGTCTTCACCGGCTGGATACGACCATCATAAACTGCCAGCTCCTCAAAATCGGTAAGGATGCCCAGGGGAAGTTTGGCAGACCAGGAATACCGTCGGAGCTGGAAGGCTGGGCTGATATCGTCTTTGAGGTTGACCGAGGGTTTCTTGGCTTCGACGAAGAACTTGCGGGCCCCCCCCCCTATACGGAAACAATAGTCTGGGGCCTTGGTAGATCCACCCACCTTTATGGCGTCTTCGTGGATTACGTCTTTGTAAGCCTCTGCATAGCCCTTTTCGTTATCCACATCCCATCCAAGAGCTTTGAAAAAGGGATCGACGAACTCACGCCGGAGCTGGGTCTCGTTATACTGGCCTGATAGGTACGAATCGATGTTGCGGTCGAATCGCTCAACTAGTTCGATGATCTCCTTAGGCACTACCACGCGTTTTTCCTCCGGCAAACTCCGGGTTTGTCTTTGTACATAAAGTTATACACAAACCTTAACTCCGGGCTGTGATCCAGGATTCTGTTGATGTTTCATACCAGCGCCTGATTGCGATATGTGGAACGGCTCAACAGATGATGATCGGCGGGCAGAAACCCTGGGCGAAAGAGATCCAGAGATCGGCGGCGGGCGTCGATTACCCGCCCACCTTTATTTCTCGGCACCTTCTTCTGCTTCTGGTGGTGCTTCTGGTAGTACTTCTGGCGGTGCTTCTGGTGGTGCTTCTGGTGGTGCTTCTGGCGGTTTGCCACTGGCGCCTTCAGGCGGTTTCTCCAATGCGGTCTTGGATCCGAAATAAAACCCGATAACGACACCCGCTAGCTGGATGTACGCAGTGACGAGGTTGTTGCTCCCAAAATCGTACCATGCCGATAAGATCACCAGTACCGTAAACCCCACCACGAAGGATCCTGCGATGGCCCTTCTCATCTCGCCCTTGTTCAGCGCTTTATCGTTATTGTAGCCGATAATAATCAGCGCAGCAAAAGTGCCGACTACGGCCCCGACGAGAATACACAAGACTTTCCAGTCGTCCGGTTGCAATGGTTTTTTGGTAAGTTTTTCGTTGATATTCACCAGAGTTTCGTTGATACTCTCCAATGTTTCGTTGATGGAATCTTCTGTTTCAGCAGCACCGACTATCGAGGTGACCAAGCTCAGCAGGAGGATGGTCGCCGTGAACAGAAACGCTTTTCTGCCTATTTCTGTAAATATAGTTCTCATGTTGACTCACCTTTGTATTTTTTCCTCCCATGTTTCATCCAATTATACAACGAGACTTGCATCATTTAACTAAGTTGTTCCACATAATATATAAATTTTATCTACCAAGTCTTTTGGCCCACGATCGGCCGCCAGGCTATTTCTAAAATTCGCAAAAGATGATGGGGCCTCAATACACGTCGACCCGACCGAGTAAATCCGCCATCCGATCGGATTTACCCGGGACATATAATGTCATACATTATATACAATTAAAAACAGGTGCGATAAAAGCCGCCGCAAAATAGAACAAGAGATGGCCCTACAGCCCGTACTCCCCCAGCCGCTCCCTCGCAGCCTCGCGCCCTCGCTGGTGTTCTTCGAGGAACCTCACGATCCTCTCCGCAGCCACCTTCTTGCAGGTCCCGCACATCCGTGTCCCGTTCCTGCACTCTTCGTAGATCTCCTGGAGCTCTTCCTCATCATCGGATAGGTGGAAAAGCATGAGCTCGTAGACGGAACACCCGTCAGGCTCGCCGCCCAGCTTCTTCTGCTCTGCCAGGCTCTGTCTGCCACCGGTGATAGCCTGCATCACCTTCTTGGCCGCCTCCTTCGGGTCCTCGGTGAGGGCGATATGGCTCTCCGGCTTGGAAGAAGACATCTTCCCACCGGCAAGACCGGTCATGAACCGGTGGTATAGAGATGCCGGAGGCACGAACCCGTAACCGCCCTCCTCGACCTCGAACCTTCTCACCAGCTCTTCGATATCCTGGGCGCCGACTGCATCGTAGACGTCGATGTGCTCCTCGTACCGCTTCAGCCGGTGGCACCCATTCTCCGAGAGGTAATTGGCGGCAGCCTCGATCATATCGGGACCGGCAGCCTTCCCCCTCACGCTGACGTACTCACTTCGGTCCTCCACCAGAAAATTCCTCATCCTGCGTGCAAGGTCCCGGGTCAGCCTGATGTGGGCGTCCTGGTCGGAACCCACGGGTATCACCACCGGCTTGGGCCCGCCGTTCTCCTTCAGCTGGGGGTGGAGGATATCGGCGCTCTGCATGATCACGCTTACCATGTGAGCTACGCTGGTCTCACCCGAGAACCCGTAGATGGCACTCAGCTCGGAGAAGTGTGCGGATCCGGCCAGCTCGAAGGCCAGGTCCCGCACGGTGCTGCTCTGAGACTGGAAGTATATGTGGCCCTCTGGCTCGAACCCCAGGGCGATGAGGCTGAGGACGTACTCCTCGATCCCCATCTCTCTGCACTTCTCCCAGCTTATCCCTCTGACCGAATGAGCCTCCATGTCGGCGATGGCCACGAAGGCGTCGGCTCCGTGTTCCTGGTGCCAGATTATCTCCTCCATCACCATCTTGCCGCCCAGGTGCACCCTACCGCTGGGCATGAAGCCGCTCATCACCGAGAAGGGTTTGCCCTCTTTCATGGCATCGAGGACGGGTTGGTAATCACGATGACCGAATATTATGTGACGCTTCATGTAAGTATGCGGATCGTCTATCTGAGGCAGGATAGCGTCGAAGCTTGATATCCCGAACTCCTCGAAGAGCTTCGAGTAATCTTCGATCGAGACTGTGCCCCAGGGATCCAGCTTCGTCGTCATAACTGTGGCCGATGCAGACGGTGGTATATCTACCTTCTCATCCGCAATCTGTACCTTGCTCCCCTAAGAATATTTAAACTAAAGAGCCCATGCCGAGGGTCATGAACGGCGATTCCTTCTCTTGCGATCTGGTCTCTTGGGATTTGTCCTACCGACTGGCAAGAGACCTGGCAGAGAATATAAAGTCCTCCGGCTACCGACCCGACCTGGTGATCGCTATCGGCCGGGGTGGCTACGTCCCCGCCCGGGTGGTCTGCGACTTTCTCCTCCACGACCTTCTCACCAGCATGAAGGTGGAACACTGGGGGGTCGCCGCCCAGAAGAAAGACAAAGCACAGGTCCGCTTTCCCCTGGCCGTGGACGTACGAGGACAGAAGGTACTGATAGTGGACGACGTTACCGATACCGGCGATACCCTCCAGATCGCGGTGAGCTACGTAGAGGGGTTCGCGCCCAAGGAGATCAAGACCGGGGTCCTCCAGCACAAGACCACCTCCTCCTTCGAGCCCGATTACTACGCCGAAAAGGTAACACAATGGAAGTGGATCATCTACCCCTGGGCGGTCCACGAGGATCTGGTGGGGTTCGTGGAGAATGTCCTGTCCGAAGATCTGGTCTCCCTGGAAGCGGTGGGCGCAGAGCTGGCCAGGAGGTATTTGATCGTGGTGGACGTAACCGAACTCGAGGGGGCCTTAGAAGATCTATCGGCATTGGGAAAGGCGGAGAAGAAGGGGTCACTCTATAGGATCGCAACCGGATAATACAAAAACCAGAGATGCCGAGCAGGATGCTCAGCACCTGGGTCGGGTTCTCTATCCGGAGGAGACGACCCTGATGACCTCCACGTCCCCAGCCTCGAGCACATCATCGACGGGAACGGGATTGCCGTCTTTTAGGATCACTACTGTCTCCGGGTTTATGTTCAAAATATCGAGCAGATCGCCATACGTCAGGCCCTCCTCGACCTCGACGAGCCTCTCAGAGAGGCATCCTTCTGCGGTGATCTTCACGTTGAGAGAAATCAATCTTCACTCTCACCGCCTGTGCCAGCTGCTGCTAGGTCTTCCAGGTTGCTCTTTATCAGCTTCTTCTCCAGATTCTCCAGCTTCTTGTCACCCTTTCTCTCGACGCTCCGCTTCTTGAACTTAGGCACAAGCATCACCCAAATTTAGTTTGGTATCGAGATCGTATTAACCTTTCCGTCATCTCGTGGCCAGATAGGCCCATTGATCGTAGATCCCCAGACGATCGCAGTTATCGATTATCTCGCCGTCCCAACCGGCAAGCTCCAGAACGTCGGCAACCCGTTTCGCCTCATTCTCGGTATACATGGTGTAGAGCACCATCTTGCCGGCCAGTTCCGAAGACCGCAAGACGACATCTTTCCACACATGCCAGTTTACATCGTCTATCAGGCCCACCATGAACCCTACCACGATCTCGAAAGACCGGGGAGGGAAGAAGCGATCCAGCAACCGGGCGTCCAGGACCATCGACCTTTTGGGGTTGAGATATCCCGACTTCAGAGCCTGACAGATCTCGCAGCTGTCGGCGTCTTCGGTCCAGGGATCGTACCCCAGCCTGTGGAGCGACTGGGTGGCCATCCCGCTCCCGCAGCAGACCTCGATCATCTCTCCGCCTGGAAGGATCGGTCCGAGAAACTCCTCCAGCCGATCTATCCTATCCGGAACGTAGAGGGGCGGGCTGACCACGGGACAGTCTTCGCAGAAGAGCTCATCTTTCAGAGATATGGAGAAGTACTCCACCAGAGCCTCCCAATATCTATCGTCCGTGGTCCTGACCTGGACCGGGTCCAGACCCCCGGCGAGGTCTTGCAGGATATTGTTTCTTGAGTAATGGTCCGTAAGAAGCAACCAGATGTCTGCGGGCTGGCTCAGTCGGAGGGCAACGCCCAGTAGCGATTTGCTCCAAACTTCGATCGATTCGCCGAACTCTATCCCGGAGTCCAGGATATCCGAGGTCACGGGGAGGGTGATCAGATCTGCCAGAGACTCCTCTGCCAGGAAGACCGGCAGGTCTTCTTCGACTTTCAATATATCATGGATCAGCACCTGGCTTTCTTGGGGTTGGTCAGATATCAACATTTCTTCCGGATAGGCGGAACGTCTATATTACTTTGGCATGAACCTCCTGGTTGTTTTGAAGCTGATGGAGATCCCCGGTGTGGGCGTCCGGCTGAGGGATCGGCTGGTGGAACGCTACGGCGACGAAGAAGTGGCTCTCGATGCCATATTGGGAGGAGATGTCGCAGGCCTCCTCTCCGTGGAGAAGATGGGCGAGCGCCAGGCTGTCTCCCTGGCTCAGAAAGCCAGAGGCCTCAAGTACGGGGTGACCCCGGCCGACTTCCTGGTCACGGAGGAGGCGGTGCGGATATACCGGGCCCTGGTAGAGCAGATGGCCGGGTGTGCCCATACAGATTATGCCCGGCTCAAGATAGGGACCCTATTTCCATCATCCTGTAGGGATTTGGTCGAGGAGAACAGGGCTTTGTCCCAGTTGGCGATCGAGTCTGCCGCCGCCTTGGTGGATAGCGGCCTGGGTGATCTTCTCACCAGGGTTAGGCCTCTTCGGGCAAAGCCGCCCACGCGGGTCAGGAACCGTGTTCTGGTGGTGGACTCCGCCCAGGACTTCGAAGAGCTGAGGGCCCGAGGTTTGGGGCAGATGATAGACATCCAGCTCGTGGAGAACGTTCGTGAGCTGAGAGACCTCGCAGACGGTTACGATCGGGTCACGTCTCTATGTCGTGATCTGGACCACTTAGCCCTGGATGATGTGGAGGAGGCAGAGTCTCAGGAAGACTGGTATCTACTGCCCGAGGTCGTTCTGGGCCGCTATGTCGATAACCTGGATGTTCTGGATGCGGCCCTGGAAGCCGCCAGGATGCTGGACCACTCCGGCGTGCGGTCCTTTTCGATAGAGGATCTAAAGCGGCTGATAGACGGGATCAAAGAGGAGGACGATGAGGAATCCTTGCGGCTGGAACGTCTGCTGGGAAATCTGAACAGCCGGATCGACGAAGGGGTGAGCTGGGCCAACGACGAGCTGAAACGGCGGGTGGAGGCATCTTCCGTGACCCTCGATGGGACAGATCTGCTCCAGGCATTGGGTGGCGATGTGAAAGATCTCTTGGAGGCCAGGATGAGGGATACGTTCCAAGAGGTGCTGAAGACCGCCGTGGAGAGGGTCGCCTCCGGTCTGGACCTGAGAGGCCTGGAGAGGGCTCATCTGGAGGAGATTTTCCCCTCGGAGATCGAGTACCCCTTCGATGCGGACAGACCGGTCATGATCGGGTTCGGGCAGGCTCTGCGCAGGAGGCTGGAGATTAGGAAGCTGGAGGCCAGGAGGGGCCTGGCCAGAGAGCTGGCCGATAGATGGGATGATGTCCAGGAGATGGTAAGCACCTTGCTGGAGTTCGACGTCTACTACAGCCTGGGCCGGTTCGCCCTCCAAAAGGGCTTGAAGATGCCTCATTTTGTAGAAGAGCCCTGCATCGGCTTCGAAGAAGGGCGGAACCTCTTCCTGGAAGATCCAGAACCGGTGAGCTATTCCGTAGGCGACTCTGGCATGGTGGATCACCGGGAGGGGGTGGTCCTACTGAGCGGGGTCAACTCTGGAGGAAAGACGTCGACCCTTGAGCTGGTGGCCCAGATGGTGATCCTCGCCCACATGGGGATGCCCGTGCCTGCCGCTTCTTGTAGACTCTCTTTCTTTCAGGAGCTCTACTACTTCGGGAAAAGCAAGGGCACCCTCGGCGCGGGAGCCTTCGAAACCACCATCCGCAAGTTTTCGGTGGTGGCCAACGAGAAGATAAAGCTGGTCTTGGCGGACGAGCTGGAAGCCATAACCGAACCTGGGGCCTCGGCCAAGATCATAGCCTCGCTGCTGGACGAGCTGGGTCAAAAGGGATCGGTGGCGATCTTCGTGAGCCATCTGGCAGAGGACGTGGAGCGTTACGTGGCAACCCCTATCAGGATCGACGGGATCGAGGCCGAGGGACTGGACTCGGAGAACAACCTCATAGTGAACCGGAACCCTCGTTACAACCACCGAGCAAGAAGCACCCCAGAGCTGATAATCGACCGCCTGGTAAGGAGCACCTCCGGCGAAGATCGGGAGTTCTACCGTCGGCTGCTGAAGAAGTTCCGGTGAGTTTATTATACCGGCGGTGCGATCTATACTGCATGGAGGTCTGGCATGTCCTGGTCATCTGCATCTTGATGGTACCGCTTTTTCTCATCGCCAACTACGTGTTGGTTAAGTGGGCTGCCAAGAGCAGGAAAGAACGGGATGATAGGATAGAAAGGGTGGTCGCGATGAGCGTGGCCAGAGATATGGGACCTCAAAAGTTCTCCAAAAAAAGACCCAGGCGAAGGTTCTGAGAACCGCTGCCGTTCAGGCCGACGATGCCCCCCTCCTCGACGCTCATATCAGTACCTGCATCGGCTACCGGCTCGGTGTTCACGTCGACGACCTCGACCGTGACCAGGTCGGTGTCGGCAGAACCGCACTTGTCTTCGACTTCGAGCATGAATACATATACCGCGTGCCTGCATGCGTCCTGTTCCGGGGCGGCGAAGGTTGGTTGGGCCGATTTTGCATCGTCGAGCAGGATCCCTTCCGGCGCTGTCCAGTTGTATGCGATCATATCACCCTGGTCTGCATCGCGAGAACCGCTGCCGTTCAGGCCGACGACGTCCCCCTCCACGACGCTCATATCAGTACCTGCATCTGCTACCGGCTCGGTGTTCACGTCGACGACTTCGACCGTGACTTTGTCGGTGTCGGCAGAACTGCACTTGTCTTCGACTTCGAGCATGAATACATACACCGCGTGCCTGCATGCGTCCTGTTCCGGGGCGGCGAAGGTTGGTTGGGCCGATTTTGCATCGTCGAGCAGGATCCCTTCCGGCGCTGTCCAGTTGTATGCGATCATATCACCCTGGTCTGCATCGCGAGAACCGCTGCCGTTCAGGCCGACGACGTCCCCCTCCACGACGCTCATATCAGTACCTGCATCTGCTACCGGCTCGGTGTTCACGTCGACGACTTCGACCGTGACTTTGTCGGTGTCGGCAGAACTGCACTTGTCTTCGACTTCGAGCATGAATACATACACCGCGTGCCTGCATGCGTCCTGTTCCGGGGCGGCGAAGGTTGGTTGGGCCGATTTTGCATCGTCGAGCAGGATCCCTTCCGGCGCTGTCCAGTTGTATGCGATCATATCACCCTGGTCTGCATCGCGAGAACCGCTGCCGTTCAGGCCGACGACGTCCCCCTCCACGACGCTCATATCAGTACCTGCATCGGCTACCGGCGCGGTGTTCACGTCGACGACCTCGACCGTGACTTTGTCGGTGTCGGTGGACCCGGATTGGTCCTCGATCTCCAGAAATATGGTATGTATGGTGGTGCGGCATGCGTCCTGTTCCGGGGCGGTGAACGTCGGTCGTACCGACCTCGGGTTGTTCAGCCTGATCTTCAGGCCTGATATCCAGTTGTAGGTGATCGAGTCATCCTCGTCGGCATCGTGAGAACCGCTGCCGTTTAGAGTGATGGTGGATCCCTCCTCAATGATCATATCATGACCCGCATCGGCGACCGGCGGGTTGTTGTTGTTGCAGACCCGCACGATGATTGAGTCGAATACATTCAAAAGGCATCCCGATCGGATCTCGTATCGGCCATCGGGTACCGTCGTGGTATCCCATTCTATGGTGCGGGGGCTGGACCCGAAGCCACCAAAGGACTTCGGCAGAGATCCGGTTGCCGATCTATATTGGAAATAGTGAAAGAATATGCAAGACCCATTTTCGCTGATCGAGATACACCCCGATACGACGGCACCGTTGGTCGGCTGGGTGATGATGGCGTAGGCGATCGGCGACGAGGTCAAGAGCACGAACGCCACAATAAGTGACCATCCAAGTGCTTTCTTTGTTCTCACGTTTTCGTTCCCCATTCCATATGATTCGGCGCTCTCGTTCTGGCCATATCCAGATCGTTCTTCGATATGTATCTTGATGTTGGACTCGCACTAATATCTTTGGTCCAGCCGAGAGTCCTCTGAACTTCTCATTCCGATCGTCTCTAATAGACCAAAATCTATTTTATTCTTGAGAGTACAAGATTTGGGGTATGTTCGATGCCTGCCTGAAGCTTGGACCTACTGCGGCCCTGGTTATGCATTGGGCACTTCCTCTATATGAAGACGGCCCGGTCCGCCACTTTGTGGATCATCTGGACCTTTCATCAGGGGATGAGCTGTTGTCTAGATGCAACCGAGTCTGCGCATGGTACGGCCAGGTAATCCTTAACAGAAAGCACTTCATCAAGAACCTTATAAAAGAGCTTATAGAGGCCGAACCTGGTAGATCTCAGGTGGTAATTTTGGGCTCTGGGAAGTCGCCACTAGCGTTGGAGCTTATACTGGAGTGTCCCTCAAATATAGATCGTGTATTTGAGGTGGACATCTCAGGCATGGACGAGAAGAGGAGACTCTACGAGATAACCAACCCGGAAGTTCTACCCAGGCTCGGATGCATAACCGCAGATATCGCATCACCCCATCTCAAGGCGGTGCTTATGGAGGACGGTGGGTACCGCCTCGATCTTCCTGTTATCGTAGTTATGGAAGGGATTAGCTACTATATCTCCCAGCAGGACCTGAAAAATATCTTTTCGGTCTTTCAGTTAAACAGAATAAACCGGATGGTCGTAGAGTATATGCTTCCCTATGGAGAGGTTGAACCGGCCCGAAGGAGGATTTCCCAGGGGATATTTTCTATAATTCAAGAGGCTGCAGGGATAAATAAAATTCAATGCTACACCTATGAGGATATCGGATATCTCTTCAAAGAGGCAGGCGGCGAGCTATTGGCATCATACTCCATGAAGGATATGGAGCTTGCAAGATGTGGCGCCACCAGGTTCTTCGACGAGCGGCGCAAAGGATGGATTGGTTGCGCTGTTGGCAGTCTGTGAGGGTAGAACTCAATATTTCGATTCGCGTTCAGACGTTTACAAAGTCCGTGAGTCTCAGCTGACCGGTCTTTTCTATCGGCTTGACCGCGTTCTTCAAGTTCTCTCGCAAGACCTCGCACCTCTGTTTTATAATTATGTCTGCAAATATCTTGACCATGGTGGCGCGGTCATCTTCATTTCCCAGTTTCAGAGCATCGATATATTTTGGTCTGTCTTTTCCCATGAATAGCAGCTTGGGGTATCCTTCCCTCATAAGCATGTAATTGAAGATCTCTCTTCCTATCCGCCCGTTGCCGTCGGTGAAGGGATGAATCATCTCGAACTTATAGTGAAATATCACAGCCTGTTCAAAGGGATGGAATCCATCAGCAATTTTTTTATAATATATGTCGATGGCCTCTTCCAGCTCGTTCTCTATCTCGATGGCTGGTGTCACCCTGAGGTCGCAGCCGACGATGCCGATATAATCCGACCTTCTGAAGGTGCCGGCCGATTCGTGGTCGATGTTGTGCATGATCAATGCATGTAAATTTCTAATGAAGTCCATCGTCACCTTGCCGCGGTACGAGTTCCTGTACTTGATCACGTTCCTGAAGTTCTGGACCTCGTTGACCTCTCGCAAGGTCTTCTCCTTTGGCAAGATATCGTATTGGAGGAGGTTGTAAGTCTCATCGGCAGATAAGGTGTTTCCCTCGATGGAAGTTGTACCATGGACATAGTACATCTCAAAATTTTTCTTGTACTCTTCGAGTTCGTTTGCCGTCAGCAGATCGGCGACTGCTTGATATAAGTAATGGATATCTTCAACAGATCTCAAATAATCTTTATTTATATACTCTATATCGTAGAAAGAGCTGCTCAGCTCCGCCCTCTTCAAGGCAGCCTTGATCTCCATATCGTAGGCGTACTTCTCGCGATATTCTTCGATCAGCTCGGCTGGCGGCGCAGTATCGCTTCTGCAGATGTACTTTTTCGCCTTTCTCTTCTTGCCTTTGAACGATACGTCCTTGACGAGATAGTATGCCGGTTTGCCCTTATTGGGCCGGACCACTTCGACTCTGTAGTTTCTCTTCGCCATTCTTCGCATATTTGGGGGCGGAGGTTTATCAATGTTTCCTATTGGGTCCGTCCCTCACCTGGGTGGGGTTGAGCATTGCTCCAGAAGACGGCATTGTTATCGATCAGAGTGGTATTATTTCCCATCCCGGACCCCCCTCCAAAATCGCCAATAATAAAAGAGCAAGATCGTAGTCGAGCGCGTCCAAATCGTCAAAATCTGAGGGTAAAACCGCGAATGAACGCGAATGAACGCGAATTAAAAGAAAATATTAGCGTTCATTAGCGTTCATTAGCGTTCATTAGCGTTCATTAGCGTTCATTAGCGTTCATTAG
>CAYQFP010000035.1:0-12988 GCA_964416865.1 uncultured Methanotrichaceae archaeon | reverse complement strand
AAGTGGCGACTGCTATTCCGATAGTTGAGAAAATTAAGAAAGAGTCGCCGGAAGTAGCCAGAACTGATCAAGCGATATGCACATTTGGAATTTTTTGTTTTGATACGAGACAAGGTTGTAATGAAGGGCTAGAAAAAATATATATAATAGATGCATACATAGCGAGAATTTGAAAGTGATTTAGTAGCACCGGTTCCGGTATCAGGAGCCGGTGATAAGTGCGGGGGAGGGGATTCGAACCCCCGAACTCCTGCGAGACTAGGCCCTGAACCTAGCGCCGTTGACCTGGCTTGGCGACCCCCGCATGGAAGCCAGCCTCCTGCTATTACTTTGTACTATATAATTGTATTCGTAGGCGGCGCGATGTGACCGGATCGCGCTATCCACAGAAGCATCAACCCAAGTCCCGAGCCATCCTGTAATGCTCTTTCGGAACCTCGATCTCAAACCTCGCGCCCTTTCCTATCTCACCGGTCTCCCTGATCGTCATGCCGCTGATGCTCAAAATCTCCCTAACCAGGAAGAGACCAAAACCGGTGTTCTTTCCGTGCGCCCATTCGAAGATCTGTTCCTTCGACTCAGGCGGAACGCCTACACCGTTATCCTCAAAGACGATGACGCCTCGCCCTCCTTCCTCATGGAAGGATGTCCGGATCTCTGTCACGGTCTTACCATGCCGCTCTGAGTTCTCCATCAAGTTGAAGATCGCCTTCTCCAGCATAGGATCTGCAAAAACCTCCAGCGAACCGGTCGAAACCTGGAAGCGGATATGCTCGAAGGGCGTGGGCATGATCATGGTCGCACGTCGTACTATCGTCTCCAGATGCTGCCACTCGGGGCTCTTCACGCCCATGTCCTGATAATCCCTGGTGAAGACTATCTGCCGCCGTATGGTACTCGCCAGCTCCATAATCCTAGATATATATTGATCCATAACAGGATCCTGCGGCAGAACCTCGCTCAGCAATTGAGCATACCCCGATAACCCCATGACCTGGTTCAAGATATCATGTCGGGTGACGCTGCTCAGAAGGTTCAGCTTCTTGTTTGCCTCTTTCAGGGCGTCCTGGTACCGTCGCATCTCTGTGATATCCTGGATGGTTCCCGTCATCCTGGTAGGACGACCACTTTCATCCTCGGCCACTGCAACCCCCCGGCCTCGCATCCATATCCAATGCCCGTCTTTGCATCTCAGGCGGTACTCCATCTCATAGTACGGTTTTTTTCCACGGAGGTGGTCAAAGATGACCTCATTTGCCTGGGGGAGATCCTCCGGATGTACCAGTTGCTCCCACGTTTCCACGTGACCCTCCAGTTCCTCCGGGGAATACCCGAGCATCTCCGCAAAACGACTGCTGCGTATCACCTCGCCGGTAATCAGGTTCCAGTCCCAGGTTCCCAGGTTTCCACCTTCAACGGCGAGGTTGAGCCTCTCCTCGCTCTCACGAAGAGCATCTTCTGCCTCTTTCTGTTCGGTGAGGTCTACGCCGACGCCCAGAGCCGCATACATATTACCTTCCTCGTCGTGGAGAGGGTATGTGGTGAAGAGGGCAGGAAACCTCTCGCCCGACTTTCGCACAAGGGTGGTTACACCCGAAAACCCCATATCTCCTTCTCTCATCAGTCTATGCATCTCGGGAAACTTTGCAACATCCTCGGGTATGTGAAGCCTGGACGCTACCGTTCCTATCATCTCCTCACGTCTATAGCCAAAGATCTTTTCAGCACCCGGACTGAACTCGATGATAAACGGCTCCGGATCCCGGGCATCGGTCGTGATAAATGATACATTTTCAGCAGCCTCGAAGATGACCCGGAGCCGCTCTTCACTTTCTCTGATACGCTCCTCCGCATGCTTGCGGTCGGTTATATCCCTGATAACGACCAAAGCCGCCGGTTTCTTGTCATCGATGATGGGCGCCGTCGCGATCTCGATATCCAAGACCTGTCCGTTGAGCCGGATTAGTTTCGCTTCGTCGAATCCTGCCCTCGTTTTTCCCTCATAACATCTCTGGATACGTCCCTTTGCCTGCTGCTTGAAATCCGGATGAAGGTACTCCATTAGCGATCTGCTCTTGAGTTCTTCGAGGTCTTTCGCACCGAGAAGCTCGACCCCCACAGGGTTCATATAAACGAACCCGCCCTCGCAATGGACGCCTATCGCTTCAGGAGAGAGGTCTATAAGACGGCGATAGCGTTCTATGCTCTGCCGGAGGGAGGCCTCTGCTTGCCTAAGCTCGCTGACGTCGCGAATCGACTCGATCGCCCCTACAAGGCTGCCCTCGCTATCGAAGAGCGGCGATGCAGTCCCCCAGAGGTAACGCCCCCTTCCTCCGTCCATGTAGGGGGCAAAGGTCTCGGCACAGATCGTGTTTTCCGTTCTATTGAGATGATCGTAGAGAGATTCGATTTCTTCATCGCCCAAGAAGACCAGGTCGATCAATATCGGCCTCTTAGCACCACAGAAGGGCTCTGCATAAGCGTAGTCGCCTTTCCCCAGGATATCTTCCTTACGGATACCGGTCATATTCTCGATCGCCCGGTTCCACGAGATCACCCTCCTATCCTGGTCGATGACGAACGTCGCATCGGGTAGGAACTCTATAATATCCAGTAGCTGCTTGTGAGCACGGCGGAGCTCCTTTTCTGCTTCTTTGCGCTGGGTGATGTCCCTGCTGATGCCAAAGAAGACGTCTCTATCACCCCACCGTCCTTGCTCGATCTTCGACTCCACGGAGATCAAAGTACCGTCCTTCGCCTGGAGGGGGATGGTAGAGAGAACCTTTTTGCCCACCGCCGTCTCGGCAAAGACGGCCATCGCCTCATCACGCTGGTCGGGATGATAGAGTTCGAATACATATCGTCCCAGCAGCTCGTCGAGGGCGTAACCCAGACGCGGTTCCACCGCACCATTCACAGAGATGATCCGTCCATCCAAGTCCAGCACAAATAAAAAATCCTGCAAAGAGCTGAAGAGTGTCTGGATCTCTTTCTTTGTCTCATCGATCGCCTCTGTTGTCTGTATGCGTGCAACCGCATTCCCTGTCATGGCTGCCACCGTCTCCAGAGTATCGCGGTTGTAGGGGGGGACGTCGTCGACAGTATGCGAACCGACACTGTAATAGCCCATGGCCTGCTCTCCGTGGAATATGGGGACTACGGCCATGGCGCGGATACCTTCGCGTTCTCTCGCAGTCTGTCGGGGAGGGCTCTTATCATGATACGATATGTAGACCGGCCTGGCGCTCCTGTCGGGGCGCAGCTTTTTGAGATCTCGCTTGCTGCCCGATATGGCGTCGATAAATTCTCTCGATAGACCCGTTGTATAGGCGAGTTCGAGTCTGTTCTGCCCCATGTTGACGAGATATACTGAGCCGCAGTCCATCCCCGATACTTTGATCGCGGTCTTCACACAGAGCTCCAGCGCCTCATCGAGCGACGTGATCTCTGAGAGCCTCAACCCCAGGTCGCGTTGTGCGAGGATCTGCTCGTGGGACCGTATGCGATCGGTGATATCGCGGATCGTCCCTTCGATCCCGATGGGGTTCCCTGACTCGTCACAGATGTTATGGACGGCTTCATGGACCCAACGTATTTCATCGTCCTTGCGGACGATGCGATATGTATGCGTGGCTGAGTAATTGGGAACCGAACGCGATCTTTCGAACAGATCTTCCAGCTGGGCCCGGTCATCGGGATGGATGATATCGACCCACTGCAACGTGCCGGCAATCAGATCTTCTTCGGCATATCCTGTGATCTCTTTCACGGTACCATGTACGAATAGGAGGGTGCGATCCAGGTTCCACCTAAAGGCTATCCCGTGAACGTTCCGAACAAAGGTACGATATCTTTCCTCGCTTTCTTGCAAGGCCTTTTCGCCCCTCTTCCGCTTCGCAGCCTGTCGAACTTGGTGCAACAGTTCTGTGAACAGTACTTCCGGGTCGCTGTCCTTCTGCAGGTAATAGTCTGCCCCGTTGTTCAGAGCCTCGATCACCACTTCCTCTCGCCCCCTTCCGGTAAATAAGATGAAGGGGATGTCCAGACCTCGGACTCGAAGCGCCTTCAGGAAGGTGATGCCATCCATCTCGGCCATCTGATAATCGGAGATTATGACATCGTAGTATGCGGTATCTAACTTCTCCATGGCCTTCGGTGGCGACTGGACCGTATCGATCGTTATATCGCCCGATCGTTCGAGGAAGATCGTCGTCAGGTCCAAAATCATTGGATCGTCGTCCACCATCAGAACCCGTATCATCTTCTCCTCCGCAGACACTCGTACATCTCATGGATCAGGATATTTTAAAACTTTGGGATCCTGGGTAGAGTACTTATTCAGACCCCTTATCTACGAGTGTCACGACCGCCTGGTTTTCGAAGCATATAAAAGAGACCAAAAGTATTATGTACTATTAAGCTTGTCGCGGAAGGTCAGGGGAGTGAATTTAAGGTTGAACGGGACGCAGAGCGTCTTGGTTATTACTCGAGAACAGGCTAGATAATGCCGATCGTTTCTCGCCAGAGAATGCTCGGCGATGAGGGCGGACGAGTTCGGCGGGGTTTCGAGTTCGTCTGAGATTCGGTTGCTCGCATCGAGATGCTTCACATTAGTTGGGCCGAGAATGCAAGGCGTCCAGTGCCTTTGGCTCTCCAGAAAAATTGACGACGGTTACGCCTGAGCGTACCGGAGTTGGGGAAGTGGTTGAGTGAGTAGAACAACTGGTTTGGGCATGAAAGACTTTTCTTCAATAGCCAAGTTTTCTCTGATTTTGATAGCATTGGCCGCGCTGTGCACCTTTGCCGTGGCGCAGGAGGACGCAGCAGGAAACAGTGCAGACTGGTGGATCGAAAAAGGCAACGAGCTGTTCATAAACGGATCTTACGATGAGGCCCTCGAAGCCTATGACGAAGCCGTCAAGATCGATCCTGTGAACGGCAGCCTCTGGAAAGGTAAAATTTTCATCGAGCTTGGCAGGTTCGAAGACGCTATCGAATGTTTCAATAGATCCATCGATGCCAATCCACAATATGCAGATAGCTGGTGCCTGAAGGGTGGTGTTCTAGCCGAGATGGGGAGATACGATGAGGCCATTTTCGCCTTTAACAAGACCATCGAACTCGATCCAGAAGATCCAAACGCCTGGCTGGACAAAGGCGGCGCCCTCAGAGCCCTCGGTCGCGAAGATGATGCAGAAATGGCCATAACCACCGCTGTTGAGATTTACGATAACGCCATTGGGCAAAATCCAAACGATGCCGATACTTGGTACCGCAAAGGTTTGGCGTTATACACACAGGGCGAGTACGAAGAGGCGGTCTTGTCTTTCGACGAGGCCATTGATCTCGGTTCGGATTTTGGCAGACTCTGGTATCACAAGGGCCTTGCGTCACAGGCTCTCGGCCGCGAGACCGACGCCGCCTTCACCAGGGCCAGGGAGCTCGGGTACGAGGTGCAGCCCGCTTTATCGCTGGCCATCACCAACGTCACCTCGGTCGGAGAGGACGAGTTTATCGAGATGACCAACGACTGGAACGAAACTCAGATATTCGAGGGCCTGACTCTGACCATCGATGAAAACGAGTCAGTCGTCATTCCCGACTTCACCCTTGAGCCCGGCGAGCTGATCAGGTTTCATCTCGGCGAGAGCGAGAGCAACGAGACCGACGTCTTCCTCAACAGCGATCTCGCCCTGGACGACGTCGCAGGCAGCCTTATCCTGAAAGATTCGGCAGGAAGGTTGGAGAAGTTCGCCGCCTATTGGACGCCAGAGGAGACCTTAGAAGAAGCCCTTCAGTCAGCCAACAAAGCCATAGAGATCGACCCAATGGACGCGAGATCCTGGTCTGGCAAAGGCTTCGTCCTCTCGCAGATGGCCATGGTCACCGCCAACCGGAGCAAGTACAACGAATCTCTCCAGGCCTACGATAAAGCGATCGAAGTTGCGGATAAAGATACAACTGTGCTGGCCGAGGCCTGGTACGGAAAAGGATATGCTTTGAACCTCATGGGCAACAGCGATGAGGCGATCAAGGCTCACGATAAGGCCATCGAGCTAAACCAGTCCTACGCTGAAGCATGGGTTGGCAAGGCCACTGCCCTGTCCAGGATAGGGGAGTACGATGAAGCCCTATTGGCATACGATAGGGTCTTTGAGATCTACACAAGTGATGAGCAAAGGCTATTCGATTATCCCTACCTGTGGCATTCCAAGGCCCGTGCCCTGGAAAAGTTGGGACTGGAAGAGGAGGCCGCCCAGGCTTACGATAAGTCTGTTGAGGATGCAGACAAAATCATAGTCATGGTCAGCTCCGGCCAGGAATTCTACATGAATCTGTCTGAGGCCTGGCAATGGAAAGGCTATCTTCTCACAGCTATGGGTCGCGATTCCGAGGCAGAGGATGCCTTTGCCAGGGCCAGGGAGCTGGGGTTCACATCACCATTCGAAAGGATGCTGGCCATCACCAACATCACCGCCATCGGTGAAGACGAGTTTGTCGAGATAACCAACAACCTCCAGGAAGCCCAGGACCTCAAGAACTGGATCTTGGTAGTTGACGAGGATGAGATGCAGTCTGTGATCCTTTCGGAGTACATCCTTGAGCCCACCAAGAAAGTCAAGGTTCACTTCGGCAGTGGCGATGATACCGAGATCGATCTCTTCATGAATAGCGACATCGTCCTGAACGACACAGCTTACAATGTCACTCTGAAGGATGAAGCCGGAAAGGAAGTATCGTTCCTCGGATTTGAGAAAGTCCCAGATGGGGTAATATGTGTGAGGAGAGGTTGAGTTTGAGTTTGGGTATCAACCACCATCATAACTGGGAATATGTAATGAGTCCATCGCAGTTCACCAAGACCAGGGAGCTGGGGCATGAGGGCTGGTCCCAGTATATTTTTTGGGAGGTAGATACATGAGAAGAAAGCTAATTATCCTGGCGATACTCGCCATGACCCTGGTGGGCTTGGCAGGCGCTGCCAACTACATGTACGAGAAGTCAACGATAAAGGGAGTGGGATACAGAAACCTGGAGATGGTCATCCAGACCCAGACCGGCCAGGCAGGACACAAGCTGGTAGAGAAGCAGTCCGGAAGCGGCAACGTCATCCTCTCCAAGATAGAGATGGAAGCAAATAGGGACGCATGGAACAGAGATCCAAACGCGAATGACATATGCTGCCCCGACTACATCAACTTCACTTCCGAGCAGGAGCTCGAGTACATGCCCGTCAGTTATCAGACCGGCACCTACGACCAGAAGTGGATCGACAAGCTCTGCGTACAGAACTACTACATCGGCGCCACCGTTGTAGAAGTGTATACCCATGCCGAGCATCTCCAGAAGAAAACCGAGGTCAATACCAGGAAGGAGTGCTCTTTGGGCGATGTGTGTGGTAGCTGCAACGGTGCGTTGGAGGCAAACTTCGACTCCGACGTGATCGGAGTTGCCCACATCGGATGGCTGTCCAGAGACCCGATGGCCAACGAAAAGGGACGCCACAACGAGTACGGCAGGAGCGTCGAAGATTTAACAGGGGTCTTCTCTATCGAGAAGTTCATCCAGCTATGGGGTAACGAGTCCTGCCAGGAAGTCCAGGTTGATTGGTTGCCTTGCATCTGAGATAGCCTTCGCCAAGGTTCGGGGCGCGAGGGCTGATCCCCGCTCAATTTTTTTTACAGACAGCTTTGTGTGACAAGTCAGGGCGTGAGGTGAAAGAATGCACGGAAAAATCAGATCTTGTGTAGCCTGTGACAGGCCGCCTAAATTAGGAGCAGGAGCCAGGTTCACCATCGTCCTGATGGTGCTGGCTGCGCTCTGCTCATGTGCCGTGGCGCAGAATAATTGCACAGAGGAAAACACTGCAGATTACTGGATGAACAAAGCCCAAGAGTTTTCTCGGAACGGCTCCATCGAACAGGTGGTTTTGGCCTATGATCAAATATTGCAGATAGATTCCCATAACCAAACAGCTTGGCTTCACAAGGCCTTGTACCTCTATGTATTGGGCAAGGAAATTGAGGCCACCGAGGCCTACGAGAAAGTCATCAGCCTCGCCAACGAAGACCTGAAAGAAGATCTCCAAGATGCCGAAGCCTGGCAAAATAAAGCCCTAGCTTTGAGCAGCCTGAACAGGCAAGAGGAAGCAAATCAAGCCTATGACAAGGCCCTGGAGGTTTTTAACCAGAGAATCGAGAAGGACCCGGAAGATGCCGACGCCTGGATGGGCAAGGCCAACGTCCTGACCAACTTGGGCCGGTGGGAAGTGGCTCAGGAAGCTTATGACAGGGTTACAGATATTGATCCCCAAGACCGCCATGCTTGGGAAAGGAAAGCCGAATTTCTCAGCAGAACAGGACACATCAACGAGTCGATGGAGGCTTTCGACAAAGCCATCAATCTGACGCCAACTAACGAGACCACAGAGTTGGCGGATATTTGGATGGCAAAGAGCGAGACCCTCGCCTTTGCAAACCGGCAAAATGAGGCTTTGGAAGCTATTGACAAAGTCACAGAGCTTGAGCCCGGAAACGGTGTTGCATGGCGCTTTAAGGGTCAGCTTCTGGGAATGATGGGAAGGCACAACGAATCAATATCGGCCTATGACGAAGTCCTCAAGCAAGATCCCGAGGATGGTAAGACTTGGCGCTTCAAAACCTGGGAGCTCGTTGAGATGGAAAGATACAACGAATCTCTGGAAGCTTACGACAGGGCCATCGAGCTGACGCCGGAGAGTGATGCCAAAGGGCTGGCGGGCCTCTTGCTGAACAAGGGAGAGGCCTTGAACGCGACCGGAAGGCTCGATGAAGCCCAGGTGATCTTCGACAAGGCCTTGGAAGCCATGGATGTGGCGCTCCAGAACGATTCCAGTGACATGGACCTTTTGTTCTTGAAAGGCCACGCCCTCTTCAAGCTTGCCAGGTATGACGAGACTATAGCGGTCTGCGACCAGATCATCGAAACTACTCCCAAGATCGAACCCTACATAACCGCCACCAACGCCTGGGTGGGCAAGGGCGACGCTCTGTTGGAACTGGACAGGAACGAAGAGGCTCTGGAGGCCTACAACAAAGCGATTGAACTAGGCCCCCTTTGGGGTGACGCCTGGCAAGGCAGGGGTGAGGCTCAAAGGGAGCTGCGCCAGATCTACAATGCAACCATGTCATTTTACGTGGCTGACAGACTGGGGTACGAGTAGCGATACCCCAGCTCAATTTTTGCGGTTATCTTGAGCCTGCCTTTGCGATCTTATTGTTTGTTCCGTCGACTATCGCCATGAAATCCACCACACCCTACACTTTGATGAAATGAACAAGACGTACGTGACATCCAAATGGAAACATAAAATATACATCTTACCAATATATTAATTAAAAAGTGATGTGCTAGAGAACATCCTGAACAAGAACCTCGCCGTTATCTGTTACGAATATCTCTATGTCCCGGAGGACCACCCTCTTCTTCAGGACCTGAGGAGCCTCGCTCCTGAGCCTGACTATGAGGTCCAGCGAGTTGAGGGAGAGCCTGACCCCCTTGCGGTCTGCCTCCTGGAATACCAGACCCGGCACCTCGAAGACGTCGGTCCCCTCCGGGACCGTCACAGATACGGGTGCCTGGATCATCGTCCACTGCCGGAGGGTGTTTTTGGCCCGTTCCACGTTCTGGAGGGCCCTCTTCTCCAGGATGCTCACGTTCGACCTGGTGGTTCCCAGAATCTCGCTCACCTCTTGCTGGGAGAGGTCCTTCGACCTCATCCGGAGAACAAAGATCTGCCTCTCGGTTAGGAAAGATGACGTATTGTTCCTGCGTTTCTTCGTCAGACGTCACCACCGTCCCTGGGTATTACGTGGGGCGCGGTGGCCTTAAATGTGGCGAAGATCCGACGGCCGGGTATGATCTCCATCTCCTCTGCCGACCGTCTCGTGATGAGGGCGGTGATCCCCATCTCCAGGAATACCTTGGCAAGAGCGCCTTCCACGTTGACCTCGACGACCTCGCTCATCAGGAGGTTCCTGGCGCTGGTGGAGATCGGGTTATCGGAGAGGATGATCTCCTCCGGCCTGATGAAGACTTCTACCGGTCCGTCTTTCAGATGCGTCACCACCTGGACTTCTGTGCCGTCGAGATCGATTACCGCGATTCCTTCCCGAGTGGATACGATTCTTCCAGGAAGCATGTTCTCAACCCCCAGAAATTCGGCAGCCTTCCTGGTCAAAGGTCTGGTGAATACCTCGGATGGTGGGCCCACCTGGATCAGTTCGCCATCCATAATCACTCCGATCCGGTCGGCCAGGACCATGGCTTCAGACTGGTTGTGGGTAACGTGAACCACGGTGACCCCCATATCCCTCTGGACCCTTTTCAGCATCCTTCGGGTCTTCTCCTGGGTCAAGAGATCCAGGGAACTCAAGGGCTCGTCCAAGAGAAGGACCCTAGGCTCTGTGGCCAGGGCCCTGGCGATGGCCACCCTCTGCTGCTCTCCACCGGACAGTGTCTGGATTCGTCTTTTGGCCAGGTAGGTCACCCCCAGCTTCTCTAAGAGCCAGTCGGCTTTCTCCTTGGCGTCGGGGCGGCCCCTCAGGCACAGCCCGAACTCCACGTTCTCTCCTGCCGTCAGATGGGGGAATAGGGCGTAGTCCTGGTAGACGAAACCAACCGCCCTCTTCTCCGGCGGGAGCCGGGTCGCCTCCGTCCCACCGATCCAGATTTCTCCCTGGTCGGGGGCGTAGAACCCCGCTATCATCTCCAGGAGCAGGGTCTTGCCAGCGGCGGTGGGCCCCAAGAGCACGAAATACTCGCCCTCTTCGATATCCAGGTTGATCCCTCTCAAGGAGAACCCAAGTCCCCAGTCTCTGCTCACGTTCCTGATGGATATCAACTTTGATCACCTCTCGACAGGATCCTCAGAGAGACGAATATCGTCATGCATATCAATATCAATAGCACGGATATGGGTGCAGAAGCCTTGAGGCCGGTGGTGAGGAACCTATCCCAGATCAAGGTGGGCGCAATCATGGGGTAGTAGGCTATCACGATCACGGCGCCGAACTCGCTGATGCCCCTGGCCCAGGACATTATGGCCCCCACCAGTATGTGGCGGGATGCCAACGGCAGGCAGACTCGCAAAAAAGCGGTCCACGGGTCCGCGCCCAGGGTCCTTGCCACCAATTCCAGCCGGGGATCTACGCTCTGGAAACCTTCCCGGGCCGAGTTTATGAAAAAAGGCGACGATACGAAGAGCATGGCCACCACGATCCCTGGGAGAGCATCCACAAACCTGACCGGTGAGAACTGGCCGATGAGGCCGTGGGATCCAAATACCATAAGCAAGGCTATCCCCGCCACGGTGTGAGGAACTATCAAGGGCAGGTCTACCAGGCTCTCAACCAACCGCTTCCCGGGAAACTCCCTTCTGGCCAGGATGTAGGCCAGAGGAGTTCCGGAGACGACCGCGATCAGGGTGGCCAAAATAGATGCGTAGATGGTGAGCCATATCGAGGCCAGGACCGAAGGGTCGGTGATAGCTCCAAAAAGACCCGTTGGATCCAGGAACTGGGCGAAGATCATGTTGAAGATCGTCACGAAGCTGAAGAGCAGCAGGATCGATCCTGCCGCCCCCATCCAGATGTAAAAACCCTTCGACCTCATGGGCATCCTCAAACCATCACTGCTAACCGAGATAGGGCGTCAGCGTGTCAGGGATCTCGTCGGGTCTGTCGGTCCTGGCCGGAACTATGGGCGGCTGGCCGTTATCTTCGAACACCCCTTGACCTTCTTCGGATAGCATCAGAGCGGCGAACTCCTGGGCCAGCTCTGGTTTTTCCGTGCACGTGGGTATCGTGAACCCGTACATGATGGGTACGGCCGTCAGGATCTGGCCGTCTGCCAGCGTCTCTTTCACCAGCTCATAACCCTCAGCCTCGTCGGGGCTTCCCAGGTCGATCTCCTCTGGCAGGTCCACGTAATTCAGTCCATGCTGGACGGCCACACTCCTGTACTCGAAGGCGTAATCGACATCGCCGCTATCGAGGAACGCCAGGCCTTCAACGCTCCTGGGCCTGATGGTAAGCTTCTCCGTCTTCGGTGGGATCAAATCGTCGGTGGCGGGAATCGTGATCATCCAGGTTCCATCCTCCCCGATGGCGACAATCTCGGTGTTGGCCTCGATAAGATCATCGAAGATTTGGTCGTCGCCGTAGTACAGCTCGGCGAGCTGGGTTACCATGGGCGAGCGGTATCCGCAGGGATCGTCGTTCGGGTTCGAGAAGAAAAAGGTGACGTCCGGCCGTCTTAGGATATCGTACCAGTTCTCGGAAGTGATCTCCTCTGCGTACATGCTCTCATTGGTGTAGGCCAGAACGATCTCGTTGCTGGCGTATATGATGTACCAGTCTGCGTAATCGGGGTACATCATATTCGGTATCAGCTTGTAGTCTGCCGAGTTCAGGATCTCCGCACACTTCTCCAGCTCGGTTATCTTACGAACCGCGGCGTTGCTGCCGGAGGCCTCTCTCTGAACATCCACGCCGGGGTGGCCCGCCTCGAAGATCTCCTCAAGGTCCGCCATGGGAGCTGCCAGGCTTCCCGCATGGTAGATCTTCAGCACCTCTCCGTCATCTGCGTTGGCGCACAGAACGCAGAGCGCCGTCAGCGCCAGGAGCAAGATCGATATTCTGAAAACATTTCTCATCATAAGTACCATGGGTTAAACACATACGCTAACCATAAAAAGGTTATGTTAGCGATCTTGAAAATTTGGTGGTCCACGGTCACTTGCCCCGCCGAGAATTAATAGTACGAATTATATTAACAATTCCTCCTACAAACTATAGACTGGGTGCGGTTGAATGAGAAAGATTAAACATAACTACACACTTCAACTATACTCCTGAACGCTAAGTTTGACACATATCCGATGCGCAAGACGCTCCCAGCCCAAGAAAACGCTGGCCTTGTAGCAGATGGCTTATCTATTGTAGGAGTT
>CAYQFP010000034.1:0-13171 GCA_964416865.1 uncultured Methanotrichaceae archaeon | reverse complement strand
CCCATGTGACATTGTCAAGTTAGATCGGATAAGTGTCAAACTTAGCGTTCAGGACGAAGGTGATCCTATAGGATTTACAGCAGGAGTTTATAGCAGGAACGAATACTCTGAATAGGTGACTTGCTATGTGGACATTAACTGCAGTGGTGCATAAAGAAGAGAACATGTACGTGGCTCAATGTCCGGAAGTAGGGACGGTCAGCCAGGGCGAGACCCTAGAGGAAGCTGTCGACAGCCTCAAAGAAGCTACGGAACTCTATCTGGAGGAGTTTCCATTGGGACGATATGAAGAGGTCCTTCATAACCACCTTTGATGTGGCTTCGGTTGTCAAGGCTTAGGAAGATCTCTGGCGAGAAAGCGGTCAAGATCCTCTGTAACAAACTCGGTTTCGAGATTGCAGGCCAGAGTGGAAACCACGTCAGACTTTCAACGATGACCCCAGAGGGAAAGGTCGGGACCGTGGTGCCAATGCACAAAGAATTAAAGTTGGGCACGCTGAAGGGTCTATTAAAGCTGGCGAAGGTCGGAGAGGACGAATTTTCCGAATATTTGTGATCTTGTATTTTCCCAATCGAAGGTGGGTGGCTGGCTGGCAGGCCAACCAATGCAAAGCGCCGGGAAGGGCGGCCTGGTTATAGGCGGACCGATGCCGACTGAAACCTGGCCGGGCTCAGGTCCCGCCGCCCCCAACGCGCCAGCCGAGGCGATCCTCAGAGTCCGGATGGACACGACTCTGAAGGCGGGGGGTTTTAGGCTTGAATCTTTGCGCCGTACTTCTTGGCGACATTGAGGAAGGTCACGACCCGCCCACCAGACTTTAAACCGCGCTCTGGAGAGGATCTTACTTGTGAGGAGGAGACCCACGGGATAATGATGCTGGCAGAAATATCATTGGCCGAGTTAACGCTATAAAATTGGACATAAGCGCTGAGGGTGAGATTTGAACTCACGAGGCGCAATGCACCACCGGTTCACTTGTCCTGCGTATATGCGACTTCAAGACCGGCGCCGTGGGCCGCTTGGCTACCTCAGCATCCACTTCTTTTGTGAGCCTAGCTCCTTTTAAGTCTGGCGATACCCCTTCGACAGTTTTAATATTCAAACCTGTGATGAGAATACCATGCTAATCAAAGGTGCCTCCCTCCTCCAGGCCGGGGAGGTGATCAGAGACCTAGACATTCTGATCGAGGATAATAGGATCATCAAGATCGGTCGCAACCTGAAGGCAGAAGATGACGAGATCATCGATGCCAAAGGGATGCTGGCCATCCCCGGCCTAATTAACGGCCACACCCACCTGGCCATGACCCTCTTCCGGGGCTACGCCGACGACATGAAACTCATGCCCTGGCTCGAGGAGAAGATCTGGCCCCTGGAAGCCAAGCTCACCCCGGAAGATATCCGGTGTGGGGTGAAACTGGGATGCTTGGAGCTGATCAGGCTCGGCGTCACCTGCTACAACGACATGTACTACTTCATGGACGAGACCGCCGAGGCAACCAGAGAGATGGGGCTGCGAGCCATCCTTTCCGGGGTCTTATTCGACATGAGGCCCGACCTCATGAACGAAGCCGAACCCTTCGTGCGCCGGTGGAAAGACGACGACCTGATACGACCGGCCATAGGTCCCCACGCCGTCTACACATGCTCGGAGGAGACGCTCCACAAAGCCAGAGACCTGGCAGAGAAGTACGACCTCATGCTCCACATCCACCTTTCCGAGACCAAAGACGAGGTCGATCGCTCCATCGATGAGCACGGCAAAACACCGGTAGAGTGGCTGGATTCCATAGGTTTCCTGAGCGAAAGAGTAGTCGCAGCCCACTGCATCTGGCTCTCGTCCGAGGACATATCCACGCTGGCAAGAAGGAAGGTGAACGTGGTCCATTGCTCGATCAGCAACCACAAGCTGGCCTCGGGCATCGCCCCTTTGGACAAGCTCCTGTCCGCAGGGGTCAACGTCTGCCTGGGCACCGACGGAGCCTCATCCAACAACAACCTGGACCTCTTCCAGGAGATGAAGATGACCGCCATCGCCCAGAAATGTGCCCTATTCAAACCAGACCTCTTCAGGGCAGGAGACATATGGAAGATCGCTACCGAGAACGCCTATGCAGCCTTCGACCTCGACATGAGGCTACAGGAGGGCTCCCTGGCAGACCTATCTCTGATCGACCTCAAGAAACCCTGGTTCTGTCCGCGCCCCCTGACCAACGCGGTATCCCACCTGGTCTACAGCATGCTGGGCGGGGTGGACACCACCATCGTCAACGGCCAGGTTCTGATGAGAGAAGGGATCGTACCCGGAGAAGAAGATATCCTAGAGAAGGCCCAAGAGCAGTTCGAGGATCTGGTGGCCCGGTAGAGCTCGGTAATATCACCACCATCGTTTTCTCTTCCAGGGCAGGCGCCGGCCCCGTACGCCCAGGTAGAGAACGACCGAGAGGACGACCAGGACGGGAAGGACGAAAACCACCTTTGATTCACCGGGATTGCCCACCGCCACCAGAGCGGCCAACACATCGGTCCTGATCTCGTCTCCGGCCCTGTAACTGACCTGGACGATGATGGCGTCGTCACCCAAGTCGGCGTCCCCGGCCGTCTGGACCGCGAACTTCACCTCTGCCGAGCCACCCGGACCCAGGTCGTCCACCACGACAGGATCACCAGCCCAGATGAAAGGCGCCTCGGGAATGAGAGTGATCTGCACATCTCGGGCGCTCTTGTCTCCACGGTTCGTCAGCACCACACCCAATGTAAAATCTTCGCCCGGCGACGCCTCTCCCTCACCCGCCACCACGATCCTGGGCCCTTTGAAGACCGAGACCTCTATGGGGATGGTCTCTTTTGCCTGTTCATTCTGGAAGCGGATCTCAGGGTAGTGCGGGTCACCCCCGGCCATCACGTTCTTCAACCACTCGTACTCCACGGACAGGGTGAAAAGGCAGGTCCCTGTATCGGCGTCGTCGTCCACTTCGACCTGGAACTCCAGCGGCCGCTCCAGCCTCTGGCCGCGGGAAAGCGAACCTCCCGGCTGCGGACCTGATACTACGGTGATACCCACATCCTCGCTCCGGAGCTTGGCTTCGATCCCCATGGCCTCTGATGCACCCATATCGAGATCTTGCTCCAGCAGGGCCAGCATCTCCACGTCCACGTTCGAAGGCCTTTCTTTCGGCTTCATGCCGGTGACATCGCCAACGTTCTCTAGCGTCACCCATACCGATCCCGTCCTCCCGATATCCAGCCCGGCGTCTGCCAAAGATGCAACCAGGCGAGGTCCACCCTCGGCCGAGTAGTAATCGTCTGCCGCCGCCGTGTAGACCACCAGAACGAGGATAAGCATCGCCAGCGTTTTCATTGCCCGACCGATGGCGCTCATTTTTTTTATCATTAATCCTCGGGCTTCGACGCCGAAGAGGTCGCTCTTCGGTTTACTGGATATCCAGCGCCTCTTCGGCGTCGAAGCCCTGGTGAACCACGGCACAGATCCGCCTGGTCATTTGAGAAGGATCCTGGTGCTGGAAGACGTTCCTCCCTATGGCCACACCGCTGGCCCCTGCCTCGATGGCGTCCTCCACCATCTTGAGGAACTCCATCTCCGAGCCCGACCGGGGCCCTCCGGCGATGACCACCGGCGCAGGGCAGCCTTCCAGCACATCGGAGAAGCTCTCAACATCGCCGGTGTAGCTGGTCTTCACCACGTCGGCGCCCAGCTCTGCCCCCACCCTGGCGGCGAGGGCTATGTACTCTGCCCCATACTCGTCCTCGATCTTATCGCCCCGGGGGTACATCATGGCCAGCAGAGGCATCCCCCATTCCTGGCATTTGCGCGATACCTCGCCCAGGGTGGAAAGCATATGGCTTTCGTCTTCTGCGCCGACGTTGACCTGTATGCTGACCCCGTCGGCGCCCAGCTTCAGGGCCTCCTCCACGGTGGCCACCAGGACCTTGTTGTTGGGATCGGGCGCTAGGCTGGTGCTGGCCGATAGGTGAAGTATCAGCCCCAGGTCCCTGCCGTACCCTCTATGGCCGAAGGCTGCTGCTCCTTTGTGAACCACAGCGGCATCTGCACCCCCGGAGGCCACGGCATCGGCGGTCTTCTTCACGTCCTTGAGCCCCCCGATGGGCCCCAGGGTGACCCCGTGGTCCATGGGGATTATCACCGTCCGCCCGGCCTGGGATACCATCACCGCGGTGAAGAATGATCGGGTCTACATACTGTCTAATGATATTCTGGGAGGTGCCCAGCACTTCATAGGTATCGCCTACCTGGCAAAGATACTCCACCCGACCCGCTTCGAGGAGATGGATCCAAAGATAATTCATCAAGAATACCTGACCAGGTTCCAGGGGTTGGACTACGATATCGATGAGGAGGGCGTCTTCATCTATCCCAAGATCCAGTAAAACGCCTGGTGATGTGAGTGTTAATCGTGCAGTTCAGATCCAACCGTAATGCGCCATCACCTCCATATTGAGGTCGTAGAGGAGGCTGTTCTCCACGTACCCGAAAAATAGGCACCCTTTGCAGCCCTGGACAATCTTCCTGCGCCTCTCCCGAGAAGATATCCAGACGTTAAGGAGCCCATCTTCAATATGGCCCAGGGGCTCTCTCTGGACCCTGCAGTTCACTATGCTCCCGTCTGCGGTGACATGGAAGACTATATCGCTGGCATGACACCTGAAACTTGGATTCTGGTCCCGCACCATATTGAGGTAGGTGAGCGAGTTTATGATGGGATACCCATTATTCTTCATCTCCAGTAACCTGTCCATCGTCTTCCGGTACCTGGAGAGGTCTCTTATCGCCATCTCATCCCAGACCTCTCTTTCCACACCCTCAAAGACGTGGAGCGGCTCGAAGGATATCAGGGTACCCATCTCCTGCGCCAGACGCACCAGGTCCTCGACCTCGTCCAGGTTCTTCCCGCTGATCACACAGTTGATCAGCACCTGGTGACCTGCATCCTGGGCTGCCCTTATACCCTCCAGTACCGGGTCGACAGATGCTCCGCGGATCTCCCGGTAACTCTCAATCCCGTCCACCGAGACAGATAGGCGGTCCAGATCGTCGAGTTCGTGAACCCTCTTGCGCAGAAGCATCCCGTTGGTGATCAGAGAGGTGACCAGGCCCCGTTCTTTGGCATGATGAAGGATCGCCGGCAGGTCCGGTCTCAGTAGAGGCTCTGCGGTCCAGGCGTTGTATACACCGATGCCAAAAGACCGGGCTTCGTCCAGGAGACAAAAGATCGCCTCGGTGCTCATTTCCTTCCCGCTCTCTTGCCAGTAATCGCAGAACTTGCACCGGAGGTTGCACCGGGCGTTGATCCCGTGAGATAGCACGAAGGGCCTCTTTCTGACCCTCATCTGCCATAACGCCCGGGATGCCAGCAAAGCTGATCCCGGCGAAGGTCTATTCATCCCAACAGCCTTGGCGGCACCACCTGGCCCGCCAAGAGGGCGCTGTAATCCTCGGCCCTCCTGACCAGCTCCGCCCTGCCGCCGTTCACCAAAACCTCGGCGCACCGGGGCTGGCCGTTGTACTGAGACGCCATGGAGAAACCATAAGCACCGGTGTCCAGGATAGACATAATATCGCCCATCGCCACGGCAGGCAGCATCCGGTCACCGGCCAGCACGTCTCCGCTCTCGCATATCGGTCCAACCACGGTATACTTCTCTTCTGGTTTTTTATCGGCCTTGTTGGCCACCACGGCGTGGTGATAGGCATCGTAGATCATGGGCCTGGCCAGGACGTTGAACCCGGCGTCCACCCCCACGAAGTTGAGGTGGGACCTCTTGACCACGTTCACCCTGGTGAGCAGCACGGTGGAATCTCCTGCGATGCTCCGACCCGGCTCTAGAATCATCCTGGGACGTATGCCCAGGTCGCTGCACCGCACCTGGAATACTGGAAGTACTCTCCTGGCCAGATCGGCAGGACGGGGAGCCTCCATACCTGGTGCGTACCCGATGCCCAGACCGCCACCGAAGTCCATCATCTCCAACTCCACACCCATATCCACGATCTCGGCGGCGAGGTCCATCATCCGGGACGTGGCTTCCACGAAGGGGTTGATATCCAGGATCTGCGACCCTATGTGGCAGTGAAGGCCCACCGGCCTTACCCCTTCCAGATCCAGGGCGGTCTTGTAGACCCGCACGATCTCTTCAGACGGTATCCCGAACTTCGAGGTTCTAAGACCCGTGGCGATCTTGGGATGGGTCCTCGCAGAGACGTCAGGGTTAACCCTGAAGACGACCTCGATGGTCTTATTTTTTTCCGTGGCGATCCGGGAGAGAGATCTCACCTCCTCCAGAGAATCGGCAGAGACCCTGACGTTTGCCTCCACCACCAGCTCCAGCTCTTCTACCCTCTTGGAGTTGCCGTTGAAAAGGATCCTGTCCATGGGGATCCCCGCCATCCTGGCCAATAGCAGCTCCCCCCCTGAGAAGACGTCTGCTCCGGCACCTTCCAGAGCGAGGATCCTGAGCACCGCCAGATTTCCATTGGCCTTTACGGCGAAGTAGATATCGGCTTCGGGAAACGCCCTGCGATAGTTTCGAAAGTTCTCTCTCAGCCGTATTTCGCTGGTTGCGTACAACGGTGTACCGAACTCCTCCGACAGGGCGACGGTGTCCGCACCATCGATGAGGAGATGACCGTTCTCGACGCTCAGGTGCTCTTTCGTCCCCAACATGACCGAGCCCATGTACTGCAGGTTACTAAACCTTTTTCGTTGTATATAATGTGTAACATTGTATACTTCGAGTACATCCGACCGAATAACAGCATCACTCCAACCGGCAGACCTCGATTTCCGCCAGCTCCAGAAACCTGAGCGCCTCCTCGTCGGGGTAGCCGTGTCTGTAGACCACCCTGCAGATCTTGGCGTTGATCATCATCTTGGCGCAGAGCACACAGGGCTGGTGGGTACAGTAGAGGGTGGCGCCCACGGTACTCGCACCGTGGAGCGCCGCCTGGATTATGGCGTTCTGCTCGGCATGCACCGCCCTGCAGAGTTCGTGTCGGTGTCCGCTCTCAACGCCCTCCCGGCGACATCCCAGATCGATACAGTGAGGAAGACCGGTGGGCGCGCCGTTGTACCCTGTGGTCAGGATCCTCTTCTCCTTCACTATTACCGCGCCCACCTTGTGACGGAGACAGGTGGATCTGGTAGCCACCACGGATGCGATCTCCATGAAGTACTCGTCTAGGCCGGGACGGTCCATCAGAGGTCAATTGCGGTCCCTCTTGATATCCTTTTCCTACCCGGCCTCTCTGGCAGCAAGTTTAATATCTAACGCTGCCTCGATCAGAGCCCATGAGCATACACTGGGCCGACGTGGTTGCCGAGAAGCTGGCAGACCGAGGCCCGCAGACGGTGGCCAGCGGCATCACGCCCTCCGGTCAAATTCATATCGGGAACATGAGAGAGATGATGACCGCGGACGCCGTCTACCGGGCTCTTCTCGATAAGGGTGTGGACGCGCGCTTGATATACATCGCCGACACCTACGATCCGCTCAGGCGGCTCTACCCCTTTCTGCCAGAGTCGTTCTCCGAACATGTGGGCAAGCCTTTATCGGAGATACCCTGTCCCGAGGGCTGCTGCGATAGCTACGCCGACCACTTCCTCCTCCCTTTCTTAAAGACCCTGGACCGACTGGGCATAAAGCCCCAGGTCTACAGAGCAGACCGCCTCTACAAAGAGGGGCTATACATCGATGCCATAAAGACCGCACTCCAGAAGAAAGATATGATAGCGAAGATCCTGAAGGAGGTCTCAGGAAGAGATATGCCCCCCGACTGGTACCCTTTCGATGCCATCTGCAAACGATGTGGACGACTGGGCACCACCAAGGTTGCCGGGTTCGACGTTGAAGGAGAGACCGTGGACTACCGGTGCGAATGCGGTTACGAGGGCAAGGCCAGCATGAAGGGTGAGGGGAAGCTGGCCTGGAGGGTCGACTGGCCTGCTCGCTGGTCGATACTCAATATAACGATGGAGCCATTCGGAAAGGATCATGCCACCTCTGGCGGATCATACGATACCGGCAAGCGGATCTCCAAGGAGATCTACGAATACGAAGCGCCCTACCCGGTGGTCTACGAGTGGATCCATCTCAAAGGAAAGGGGGCCATGCACAGCTCCACCGGGGTGGTGGTTACCATAAAAGATATGCTGGATGTGGTTCCTCCGGAGGTGCTCCGATACCTGATCATCAGGACCAAGCCTGAGAAACATATCGAGTTCGATCCCGGCATGCCCCTTCTCAACCTGGTGGAAGAATACGACCTGCAAGCCGTCGATGAGAGGACCATGGATCTCTCGGCGATAGGAACCGGTCAGCCGTTTTCTATCCCCTTCCGGCACATGGTCACCGCAGTCCAGATCGGCCGGGGAAACGAGGATGTGCTGCTGGAGGTGCTGGATAGGAGCGGTTACGATACCTCCAACCGTGAGGCGATCTTCGCCAGGGCGGCCAACGCCGAGGTCTGGCTGGAGAGGTACGCGCCGCCCTTCGTCAAGTTCCAGCTCCAGGAGCAGCTTCCTCCGGGAGTGAACAACCTGAGCCCGGAGGTGAGAAAAGGTCTCCAGGTCCTGGCAGAGCGGATCGGGGGCGAGACCGCGGAGGAGATCCACAGCGAGGTCTACGCCGTGGCCGAGGAGATGGCAATCAAACCCAATAAGCTCTTCCAGGCGATATATACGGCGTTTCTGGACCAGAAGCAGGGGCCGAAGGCGGGCTGGTTCTTATCCAGCTTAGACGAGGAGTTCGTGAAGAGCAGGCTGACGGAGGCGTCGGGGGCCTAAGGCCAAGTCGCGGTCCCTTCGAGACGAAGCGCAAGGCTCTGGATGGAAAGCTTCCAGGAGATATCCGAAGATGGTGAAGATCACACCAATCGTCGACGTCCCGCTGCTCCTGGTGGAAGGAAAGCTGAAGGTGTTGGTGGCAGCCGACCTTCACATCGGTCTGGAGCACGATCTATGGCTCGGGGGTGCCAGCGTTCCCAGCCAGACCGAAAAGCTATTCTCCCGGCTCCGGTCGCACCTGAAGAGGATCGGACCAGACCGGCTCGTTCTCCTGGGAGACGTCAAGCACAACGTTCCCCTGACCAGCTTCCAGGAGAAGAACGAGGTTCCCGCCTTCATCGAGGGGCTCTCCGCCCTCGTCGAGGTGGACCTCGTCCCGGGCAATCACGATGTGGGCCTGAAGGACCTGGTCCCCTCGGATGTGAATATCGCGCCTTCTACGGGATACGTCCTGGACGGTGTGGGCTACTTTCATGGACATGCCTGGCCCCATCCTGACCTCTTCCGGGCGGATGCGCTGGTATCGTCCCACATCCATCCTGCGCTCCGGCTAAGAGACCCGCTGGGGTCCTCGGCCCCCCGGAGGGTCTGGGTGAGAACTCCCCTTCGCGGCGACGTCGTCAGGGAACACTACCGCCGCGACCTGGATGTACCGGATATGATAATCGTTCCTTCCTTCAACCCCCTCTGCGGAGGTTACCCTCTCGATGTTGCCGGGAAGGAAGAACGAGGACCTCTCCTAAAGATGACCGACCTGGAACGGGCACGGATATACCTCCTGGATGGAACGGGACTGGGGCGGCTGGGGAGGATAAGGAAAGCTCACGGCAGTCGAAAACGGTTATATTCTGCTAAAGAGAAGTGACTTCATGAACGAAAGGGAGCGGCTGCTGGAGCTGGTCCAGGAGAAGGCGCTCATAAAAGGGAGGGTTACCCTATCTTCGGGCAAGGTTAGCGACTATTATATCGATGCCAGGAAGGTAGTCTTGGACCCGGAAGGTGCCTACCTGACAGGCAAACTGCTGCTGGATATGATCGAGCCCCGGGTCGAGGCGGTGGCCGGGATGACCCTGGGCGCGGATCCCATAGTATCCTCGATATCGGTGCTCAGCCACATCGAAGGGAGAAACCTCGCGGCGCTCATAGTCAGGAAGGAGCCGAAGAAGCACGGCACCAGGAGGTTCATCGAGGGGCCTACCCTCCCGGAAGGATCAAAAGTAGCGGTCGTGGACGACGTGGTCACCACCGGCTCGTCTCTTATCAGGTCTATCGAGCTGATCGAGGCCGAAGGCTACCGCGCGGTCCAGGTCTTGGCAGTGCTGGACAGAGAGGAAGGCGGCCGCGAGAGGCTAAAAGCCGCCGGTTACAAGCTCGAGCCCATCTTCGCCAGGAAAGACCTGGATCTCTAGCTCACGATCAGTTGCCGGTTGTATCGGTCCCCGTACCGGATGGGCGAGCAGGACGCGCTCGTGTTGAAGTATTCGATCTTGGAGTAGATATCATACTCGCCTTGTTCCACGCCTCTGATCGGATAGGTGACGTCTTCGGCGGTCCCCGGGTCCAGCTTTACCGATCTGTCGCCGGAGTTTACGGCGACGACGCCGTCGGGGAGGTCCGGGGTGATGGTAACCTCCATGGAGCCCTCGTACGGGTTGCTGAGTTTCAGCATGACGTTGACTTCTTCCCCCACACCCACTTCGTACCGGTCCAGCTGCTGAACGCACTGGATCCCCACCGCCAGAAATACGAGAAGGACCGATACTATCTGAAGTCGCTTCATAATATGTTACCCTAAGTTCGGTACGGATTTAAAGATACCTTTCACGTAAGTGTTATATGACCCTTACTTCTGCCGTATAGGCCGTTTTTCTGCCCGCGAACATAAAATACTTATCGTGGCCCCGCCAGAGTTAGGAGCAGATGGAAGTTTCCTACTCTGCTTGGTCTTCGGTCGCCGATGAGAGTCGCGTGGTTGGCGGGGAAAGTTTCTCATTTCTATTCGACCGCCGCTACACCAACCGGCTCAACCGGATGAGCCGGGTATTCTTCGAGGCCTACGTCAAGGCGGCCACGGAGCTGGCAGCGGAAGAGGACCGTTTTCCCAGCCTGAGCGAGATAGAGTCCCGGATGGAGAGCGGCGCGATCTACGCATATAAAGACCGGCTGATGAGGACCACGGACTTCTTCGACGAGGTCAAGATATCCGGCATATCCTACCTGATCCCCAAAGCGAAGCGCTTCATCGACGAGACAGGCACCTATTCGGACATAATCTTGGACTTCGACCAGGGCGCGGTCACCCTGCCCAAGAGAAAGAAGGTCAATCGAGCCGAGGACGCGGAAGAGCCCGATTTTGAAGAGACTGTGAAGGAAGAAGAAGAAGTAGAAGTAGAAGTAGAAGAAGAAGAAGAAGTAGAAGAGGTTCTACTCGAAGCCACGGGGGAGGTCCCAGAAGAGGAGGCGGAACCCAAGATCACGGAAGAAAGACCCCTCGAGGTTGGAGACGGTCCGATGACAGATCTTGTCGTGACCGAGGCGGTCCTTACTTCCCAAAAAGGTCTCTTCGAGAAGATCGATGCCAAGAGCGGCCTGATGGTCCTTGGTCTGGCGATAGTCCTGGTGGTGATCGCCTTTTCCGGATCTCATATCTGGTCACCTACCCCACCTGCACCGACACCAACACCAGCACCGCCGTCGGTCTGTTACACCACCTATCTCACCAACGAAAGTGAAAGCGTCTATCTGAACCTCGACGTCAGCAACCCCCTCGGCCTGGATAGCGGGATAGAGATGACCCTTCCGCCGGATATCGATCGAAGCATAAGCGCTACCGGTGGCGTAGTTACCATATTGTACTCCAACGGTACCATGATCCAGTTGTACAGCAACAACGATGCTGGCATCTCCATCTGCTTGGCGGAGGCCTTCGAGAGCGTTCCAGTGACGTTCAACCTGACGGCGCCCACAGAGTTCGATACCAGTCTGACGGTCCACGAGGAAGACTACCAGGTCGTTCGCAGGAAGGGGACGATATCTCTGATATGCAACTGTACCGAGGACCGCCTGAAGTTTGAGCAGATCTACAATGAGAAGAGCGTATCTGGCGGCGGTAGTGCCCAGAAGGAAAGCTCAGATAACGATACGAAGAGCGACTGAGGCAGGCATCTTCGATTTCGGGCGCAAGCCGATCCAGAGAGATGGGTCTGTGGAGGTCCCGGTCAAGAGGCCGATGGCCGGTCAGAAGACGGTGCGCCAGGAGCATCCTGAGTTCTACCATAAGACCCCGGGGTTGGTCGACCTCTTCCGGGACAAAGACAAAGACAGGATCTCTTCGGAGCAGGTGGCGCTCTTGCCCCGGTCCTGGTACATCTTGGGAACGGTGATAACTGTGAAGATCGATCCCCGCGTCGAGGACCTGAAGCGGGATATAGGATCTGCTCTTCTCTCGATCTATCCGCGGTGCAGGTGCGTCCTCCTGGACCGGGGGATCGAGGGCCAGTTCAGGGTGCCGAATAGAGAGGTGATCGCCGGGTCGGGGGCCGGGACCGAGACCATCCACCGGGAGAACGGGGTGGCGTTCAAGCTGGACGCCATGAAGATAATGTTCTCTGCCGGGAACCTCAGAGAGAGGATGAGGATGGGCCGTCTTGGCAATGATGAGTTCGTGGTGGACATGTTCGCGGGCATAGGTTACTTCAGCCTGCCCATGGCGGTCCACTCCCGGCCGGATCGCATCTTGTCCATCGAGCTGAACCCGTTGGCTTATGGGTACCTGACAGAGAACGTCAGGCTCAACAAGGTGGAAGGAATCGTGAACCCGGTTCTGGGCGACTGTGTCGAGGAGGTTCCCGAAGGCGAGGCAGACAGGGTGGTGATGGGGTTCGTGGAGTTCACGGACCGGTACCTGAAAGAAGGGATCCAGGCTCTTCGGCCCGGTGGTACGCTCCACTATCATCAGACCGTTTTTGACCATCTCTACCCGGGCGCCCTTATCGAAGACGTGAGGCGCAAGGCGGAGGATCAGGGGCGGAAGGTCCGGGTTCAAAGGTGTGCCCGGGTAAAGAAGTACTCGCCAGGGGTGGTTCATGCCGTCCTCGACGCTGTGATCACCTGACCATCCAAATATATGGCGTCATTATGGGGTTGGAAATATTGAGTTTGGAGTGCCAATTTTCAACTGAGTATCCGTCTTCGAGCAAGTCTATGAATTCAAAGATCTGATGTGTCGCTGGATAACGTTCCCACTACACTATATCACTACCGTTCTGCAGTAAGAAACGCCAAAAAAGAGCGAGATCGTGGTCGAGCGCGGCCAGATCGTCAAAATCGGAGGGTAAAACCGCGAATG
>CAYQFP010000033.1:0-13710 GCA_964416865.1 uncultured Methanotrichaceae archaeon | reverse complement strand
GTTCTGTGGGCTGGATGTTCCAGAAAAAAGGCTATATAGAGATAGACAAAAAAATATATTTGATAGGAATAGATACTGGTGATGGTATGCCGGTGTTGGACGCCAACGGTGTGAGCAGCGCCCTGACGATTTTGGCAGACGGCGTCCTCGTCCAGGGGTTCGTGGTGAAGAACTCCGGCCGCGGCCCGAATAACGCCGGTCTCAGAGTGGTATCCAATAACTGCACCATCAAGGCGAATCGACTCCACAACAACGAATATGGGATGGTATTTGAGGGTTCTGCCAACAATCTGATTGTGGACAACGTGGCATTCGAAAACGAGATAGGTATCGCCCTTTACACCACAGAAAACTGCAACATCAAGAACAACACCGTTTTTGAAAACAGCTTCTGTGGGCTCCTCCTGGGCAAATCCAACAACAACACCCTAGACGACAACAACGCAAGTTCTAACAGCGGGATGGGCATAATCCTATCGGAAGGCAGGGGAAATCAGATCAACAACAACAGAGCCAACCTGAATGAGGATGCCGGCATTTGGGTATTCAGCTCCAACGGCAACGTCCTCGAGAAGAACGAAGTAGCCAGAAACTGCATATTCGGCATTCATGTCTATCATTCAAACGGAAACAAAGTCAAGAGCAACGTCTTGAGCGAGAACTTTGACGGCATCAGCCTTGAGCATTCCAGCTACAACGTCATCGCGGAAAACCACCTCCTCCAGAACGCAGACGGCATATACGTGGACAACTCTCTCTGGAACAGCATATTCCTCAACGACTTCGTCGACAACACGGTGAACGCATATTCGTGGAACTCGTCCAACAGCTGGAACACTTCCGATAAGATATATTACGTCTACAAAGGCGCCCCCTACCGCAGACATCTGGGCAACTTCTGGTCCGACCACGACGGCCCCGATCCCTATGGCGACGGCATCGTGGACGATCCCCGCCCCGTATCCAACGTCGAGACGGACCACGCTCCCCTCAGGAGAGCGTCTGGCATGTATCGTCTCACGGGATGAAGGGGTGGTGTGAAACTTGTCCGATCTCTTCAAGATAAGGAGCAGGGCTTGATTGATCGTAATTGGACCCTGCGTGAACTACTGACACACATGTATTATATAACACCAACCGGATAAAATCCCACCACCCGTCTGTCGCCGCCTTTAGACGTGATTAACGCTGGCGGGCTCGGGGAAAGGCCGGTTCCGATGCGGACTTGAATATGTAGAAGCGAGCCTCCCTCATGTTGACCAGAGTTCTTCCAAACCCCGGAAGCGAGGCGATCTCGTCTTCCAGGGGCCTTATGATAATCTCCGCGCCGATATCCAGGGCCAGTCGGCCCATGGCCAGCTGCATCTCCAGAGGCGGCCTGATGGAGTAGAGGAGGCTGGCGCCACGGTAAAGGTCTTTTCTGGGCGCGAATATGTCGTCGGCGATCACCGCCGGATGGCCGTCTCGCGCGACTCGATCGGTGACTACGACCTCTAAGCGCCGTGCTAGCATGGCCGCAACCTCGGTTCTATCGCCCGCGCCCACCTCCACCACCTTGCCACTGTAGCGGTGGAGGATGAACTCGGCGAGGTCGGATCCTCCCCTTATGATCATTGATTACAGTCCCAGCATCTCAAGGGCCAGGAGTGCTGCTTTCTCACCCGAGAGGAGCATCCCACCGAAGATGGGACCCATCCTGTGGCTGCCTGCCACCGCCGCTGCTGCCATGCCTGCGGCGATCAGGCCGGGATATACTTCTTTGGTAACCTCGACCACGGCCTTCTCGCCCACCTCGGCCCACATGGGCATCTCGCCCACGACGCCCGAGGGACCTACCTTGGCCCCTGGTATCTTTTTCTGGACGACCCTGCAGATGTAGGCTTCATGACCGGTCCCGTCGATTACCACCTTGGCCCGGATCGAGAGAGGATCTACATGGAGCCCGGTCCTCTCCACGGCGTTCCAGTTGATCACCAACCCCGAGACCCGTTCGTCTTCCCGGATCATGACGTCCTCGGCGGTGACCATGTTGATAATCTCCGCACCGGCGTCGATAGCCCCCGCCGTCAGCTTAGAGACGGTTTCGATGGAGCTGGCAACGTAGTAATCGTCCTCGTACACACGGTGCCATATACCGAACTCGTCTAGTATCCTGCCACCTTCTTTCTGGACCACGATCCTGGGAAACATCATCCCGCCACCCCAGATCCCGCCCCCTACGAAGAGATCCTTCTCGAAGACTACCGTCTTGGCGTCTGCCTCGGCCAGCTTCTTGGCGGCTACCAGGTTGGCGGGACCAGCGCCCACCAGAGCCACGTCCACATCGGTATGCTTCAAAAACGTCTCCATGTAGGACTCGACTATCGCCCTGGTGATCGTAACCTCGTCTAGAGCCATATAAACGGGCATGATACCAGGGGTGATAAATATATCCTTCTTGGAAACTCTTATCTGCAACAGGATCGAGTCTTGAGTGCATAATGTTATGCATTATATACAATGGGAAACATGCACACATTTTGTGCGACGCTGCGCCTTCCGGAGGGGTATAGGATATGAGCTTCGAAGAACCTTTCAGGTCTTTAGATAGGGAAAAAATTTACAATATCCATGGGGAGGAGCTTGTCGGTCCCAAGATACTGGTGGTGGGATGTGGCGGTGCCGGGTGCAACATTGTCAACAGGCTGACCAACATCGGCATTGACGGTGCCGAGACCGTGGCCCTGGACACCGACAGACAACACCTGGCCATGGTCCAGGCCAACCATAAGATCCCCGTGGGAACAAACGTGACCAGGGGTCTGGGCACGGATGGCGACCTTGGCATGGGGCGACAGGCTGCGAAAAAGTCCCGGTGGTTTATTGAAGAAGCACTGGAGGGGAGTGACCTGATCTTCGTCGCTGCGGGGATGGGTGGAGGTACGGGAACCAGCATAGCACCTATAGTCTCACAGGTAGCTCAGGACCAGGGATCGATAGCGGTCGGGATGGTATCGCTACCTCTTAGCGAGGATGAAGCCAGGATATCTGCCGCAAAGAAGGGGGTCGAGGAGCTGAATGCGAGAACGAATACCTTGATAGTCTTCGACAACGAGAGGGTCCTGAGCCTCGCACCTTGCCTCACCCCGGAGCAGGTCTTCTCTGTGACGGACCAGTTCATCGCTGAGATCATAAAGGGCATCACTGAGACCATAACCCTGCCCTCCCTCATCAACCTGGACTACGCCGACGTCAAGACGATAATGAGCAACGGGGGCTTATCCTTCGCCCTGGTGAGCGAGGGCCACCTGGACGACGATCCCGAGCGGCTGGTCGGATCTGCCCTGAAAACCCCTCTCATGGAGGCAGACTATAGAGGTGCCGCCAACTGTCTGCTTCATGTGACCGGTGGACACGACCTAACACTGAGGTACGCCGCTGCGGTTTCCAGCGCCCTCACCAGAGAGCTGGACCAAGGGGCGAACGTGATATGGGGTGCCAGGATCAGAAAGGAGCTCACTGGGAAGATCTGCATAATGGCCATAATGACAAAACTCAGACAGACCTAGCCCTAACCAGGTAGCTCCGGACTGATCCGCAAGAACTTTTCCTCTTCACCCAAGGTCATGGTGGCGTCTATCCCCACCTTGGTGGTGATGCCGTCTATGGACCTGGGATCCAGCGTGCTTCCCCGGACGTTGGGACGGACCACCAGATCCTCATCACCCCTGAACCGGGTGGCTACGGCATACTCCAGCTCCAGGGGGTCGTGGATGTCGATGTCGGCGTCCACTACCATCACGTGCTTTAGGCTTCGGTGGGCGTCCTTGGCAGCGTCTATGGCTCGTCTGGGATCGGACTCATCTCTTTTATCTATCTGGACCACGGCATGAAGGTAGCAGCAACCACCTTCCGTCAGGAGCACGTCTTTGACCCTGGCCACCTTGGATACCTCATTGAAGATCAGAGGCTCGTAGGGGAGGCCCATCAACATCTTGTGCTCGCGACCCGAAGGGAGGAGGGCGTGGTATACGGGATCGTCCCGGGTCATCATCCTTGTGAGATGGATCACTGGTTCCATTCGGACGAGGTCCATGGTCCCGGTTATGTCTACGAAAGGCCCTTCAGAGGCAGTTTCACCGTCGATATACCCTTCGAGAACTATCTCGGCATGGGGAACCGCGACGCCGTTATCCAGGGTCGTCAGCTCCACAGGCCCTCTGCGCAATGCGCTGGCATAAGAGAACTCCATGCTCATGGGAACCCTGGTGCTGGCCGCTATCAGGATCACCGGATCGACGCCTATAACGACGGCCACCGGTAGGCGCTCATCTTGGTCCAAGGCCTTCTGGCGGAGCCGGTGGGTGTGCCTCCCGGGCACCAGCCTGGCGGCGAGCCTGTCCTTGCCCAGTACCATCAACCTGTGGACGGAGGCGTTGGTCTCGTCGCCTAGACGAGAGACCACGATGCCTGCGGTGATGTAGGGGCCACCGTCGCCCTCGAAGTGGGTGAGTATGGGCATTCTTGAGAGATCTGGCTTTGAGATCACCTCCAAGAAGGGCGAAGATGCGACCTCTCTGGTCTGGCCGTCCTCGATCCTTATCTGGCCCAGCCTCTGCACCATATCGCTCTTCTCCATTCTCAGAGCCCTGGCCTGGAGATCTCTCGATCCCAGGACGTTCATGGCACAGCGGTGGCCGTCAAGGTGATGAAAGAATAGGGGGCCTTTGTGCCAGGAAATGGCCGCGGCCTCCAGCACCGGTGAGACGGGACGGTCTATCTCCTCGATGAGGCCCGCGCCCCCGAGCTCGTCGAGGAAGCCTCTGAAACTCATGTTGGTGAAAGGGGCGTTTTTTCTTAAATATTTTTTCATCTTATACGATCTGGACCGCTATCATGCCGCTTAGGAAGATGCGCTCCGGCTTGCTTACCTAGGGTCACCGCCCGACAGTGCCGGGCGTAGGCGTCATCGGGATCGATGAGGATCGCCTTCTCGAAGGAGATCAGCGCCGCATCCCACCGGTGCAGCCGCCAGAAATTGAAGCCCCGGTGCATCCAAACATAAGGATCTCGGGAATCGATCTTCGCGGCCTTGTCCAGAGAGGCGATCGCCTCCATGTACCTCCCCATCATCCCCAGGACCAGGCCTTCTTTCTTCCAGATCACAGCACAACCCCTGTCGGCCTGCCGGTAGCATCCAAGGGCTTCGTCGAGCCGCCCTTCCAAGAGAAACGAGTCCCCGCGCCGGATGGTGGCCTCCTGATCCGAGCATGGCGCCCCTCGGCGCAGGAAGGACGCAGAAAATATAGTTTTGATCCTATCGACTGCGCGTGCATGCCCAAGGTTCAGGGCTTGATCCTCCTTATCTCCAGATACTTCACGCCGCCGTCTCCGTAGGCGAAGACCATCACTTTTCTTACGCTGTGGGCCAACCTGACCGACCGCGATATCCCCGGCAGATGAAAGACGTAATCCTCCGGCACCGAATGGACGAGGTACTCCGAATGGGGCACCCGGTCCAGGCCCTTGACGTTTTTATACACCCGGAAATGACTGCCGAACTTGAACCCGGTCTTCACCACCAGGTTGCGGTCGCGCAGATCCCGGTAGACCCGAAACTTCATATCGAAGTCCTTCTCGATGAACCGGGCCCGTTTCACGAACTCGTCTTGCATCAGCGGCGACCCCGATCGGTCAACCACCTCGATTACGCCTTTCTCCAGGAGATAAGCCGACTCTACCAGGGAGAGCTGGAGCCTGCCTCCTACCGGTTTACCGTAAAACCCCTCCCGATGGAGACGCTCCGAGAACATTGGGTCCCAGAGAACCACCCGGTCTTCGAGAAGGGTAGCCACGCCACCGGGCGGGGTTTCTCTCATCGCGCCGCGCAGCTCTTTCATCCCGGCCTCGTAGAAGGTTATATCGCTCTCCTCGTCTACGATGGCCAGCATCAGCCTCTTTCTCATCTGGTGGGCGACCCTGACCGGCTCCAGGATATCGTTCAGGGAGAGCGGCTGCCTCTCCGATATCACGCGGACGTAGAACTCGGCAGGGGTCTTGCCGGGACGGCCTCCCCGGGGGTAGACCCTGAAGTCGGTGATCCCCGGTTGGACGTAATAGCCCCGTTCTCTCAGGTCTTTGTAGACCACGTACCTGAACTCGAACCCGCTCTCCAAACCGGAGCATAGCTCGAAGAACGTCCTGAAGTCCAGGTCATTCCCGCCGTGACGTACCTCGATCCTTCCCCGGTCCAGGAGGTAGGCTGCCTCTACCAGGGTGAGTTCCAGGCCTTTCTTGACGGGCCTGCCGAAGCACCCCTGCTCGTAGAGCTCCTCGACCGCTGAACGGCCCAGCCTGACCTTCTTGCCGGAAAGCGTTCCGGATATGACGCATTCTGACATAGAAAGGTCAGACGCCGAGGTCGTCGGGCCAGATGCCGTGCACGCATGTCAGTGCCTCGTCCACGGTGCCGTGGACCTTGTCTGCCGGGTAGCCCGCGCTCAGGAGGTAGGCCTCCACATGGTTCGGCACGGCGATGGACATCTGCTCCACCATCATCGCCACCTGCAGGATGGTGTGGTCGCCGAGCTTGACCGGTATTATGGAGTCGGAGACCAGAAGCTCGTAGATCTCCGGGTTGATGGGTCTCTCGTATCCTGTGAGGAAGGCCTCCATGATCTCGCTGGTCCACTCGTGCTTTCTCCCCTCTTCCTCGTAGGGAACGACCACCACCTCTCTGGTCTTGGCTAGGCTCTCCACAAAATCCTCCGGCGTGGGGTCGCCCTCGAATACGAACTCCAGGAAGCTGGTGTGAGGCACTGTGGTGGGAGCTTTGCTGGCCCTGATACTGTAGTTCACCTCTTCGAAGACCGTTCCCGCGTCGGTTCCTTGGTGGCCTACACCCTTGCCGATATCCATCGCGCCGGGTGACGCCCTGACCACGGTATGCGGATCGCCGTGCCTCCGGTCGATGTTCCCCATGATCATGCTCAGTCCCAGAGGCCTTGCCGCCAGAGACGCCCTGCAGATTCCCGTGGTGTTACAGCTGGTGCACTGGACTACCTGGGGCTTTGCATCGAGAAAGATCTCGTAGTTCTCCAGGCCGAAGAAGAACTCTCGCCGGAAATCGTCCTCGAGCTTTTCCGATATCTCCACACCGTTCTTCTCCAGACCCGCCCGGATCTCGTCGCGGTGGGCGCCACCCATCATGGCCACGAAGCAGTCGTGGGCCAGACCCGCTTCCACGTAGGGGGTCTCCTGATTGCCGGGGGAGCCTATCATCAAGAAGTCGGATGCTTCGAAGAAGTCATCGTAGCCGCCCTGGATCTGAAAGCCATACTTCTCCCACTTTGCCTTATCCCCGTCGTCGCTCACGTAGGCGTTGACACCGCACATCCTGGTCAATTTGTTCAGGGTGTGCCTCGCCCTACCATGAGGCCTGCGCAGAAGCACGTTGAGGTCGCCCTCGATCCCTGCGGCCTTCTTGACCGCGTCTAGGGCAAGAACCGTTCGTTTGTTCTCCGTACCATCAAAGCCTACGAAGCCTGCGTTCATTTTCAAGAGTTAATCCCTCATGGGGAGTACGAAGTATTGCATATTAACCTATCGAGTAAATCCTCCATTCGGTCGGATTTCAGATCTCTATCTGAAAGAGACATCGACGAAGGCGTCGAGGATCCTGTCCACCACGACCTGGGCATTATGCCGGGGATCGAACTTCTCCGAATCTAAGACTATCTCCGGGTCTAGAGACTCTTCGTAGGCCACGTTGATACCAGGCACCGTCGCACCTTCTTCATCGGCACTTTTGTAGATCTTCTTCGGCGAGTAGACCGCATCTCTGGTAGACTCGCGTTCGATGCAGACCGGGATGGATGCCTTGACGTAGACCTCTGCGAACTGGGGGCTCAGGTCCCTGGCCAGGTCACGATACCTGCGATTGTTGGCGGTCGCGTCTATGATCACGTTCTTCCCCGCCTCTGCCAGAAGCTTGGCCATATAAGCGAGACTGGCATACACGATATCTCTCTCCTCTTCGGAATAGGTGGGGTTGGGGGTAACCACCCGCCTGATCTCGTCGAGCTGGAGATACTTTACAAGGATGCCTTTTTCCTCCAGCAGGGTTTCTACGAGCTGGGCGATGGTGGTCTTGCCGCAGCCCGGCAGGCCTGTGAACCAGATTACCCAAGACATGATCGAAATAAGCTACTGGATGGCAGATATCCATTTCGCCTGTGAACCCCGTATCCCCGCCAGGTTCTCCTGATGCATCAACTCTTGAGGAAATATACGATCGAACAAAAGATTAATATATGTGTAGGTGATATATAGGGGTCTAATAAGCCATATTTGCTTCTGCATAGGGGTAATACGAGGTATAAAAATATGAGCAATAAAAGAAATTTCGCGTTGCGAGACAAGGACGGAAATGAAATCGGGGTATTCAGCGGCAAACAGCCCAGACAAGCGGCTCTAAAAGCAGCAAATCGAGGTTACACTGATATAAGGCTGAGAGAACGGGGAACAAAGAAGGTGCACATCTTCAAGGGCGAACGCAATGAAGTAGACAAGCCTGCCAACGCGCCTGACTGGATGCCCGATAAGATCTGGAAACCCAACGTCGAGAAGAAAGGTATCGAGAAGCTAGACAATATTTGAGTTACCAAAAAAAAATAGATGTGTGGCTGGGAAGTTTATCCGAAGAGGGCACCAAGGCCCTCCATCCCGCTTTCCTCAGCCTCTTCTTCTTTCTCTTCCTCAACTATCTCCTCTACTGCAGGCGCTGCTGCGGCAGGCGCTGCTGCTGGGACAACAGGCGCCGACACGGTTGACGCCTGAGATAGGACGCTATCTACGTCTACGCCCTCGAGCGCGGAGACGAGTGCTTTGATCCTCACATCTTCTGGGGTGATGCCTGCGGCATCGAGTATCGTCTTGATACCCTCTTCGCTCACAACTTTACCAGAACTGTGAATCAATAACGCTGCATATATATATTCCATCTAAGATCACCTCTTGACTTCAAGCCTTAACCAAACAGTGAACCGAGCCCGGCGGCTACCTCGGTCTCGTCCTCTTTTTCATCCTCTTCGGGTTCTTCTTTTTCGGGTTTTGGTTTTTCAGCGACCGGTTCCGGCACCTCGGCGGCCTCGCCGCCCTCAGCAAGACCTGCCAGCGCTGAAGCATCCGCTGCTGCTTTGATGAGCAACGCATCTATCATACCAGGGATCGGTATGGCACACTCCACCACCAAGGCCCTGGCCCTGGAAGAAGCCTTCTGGAGCAGGGGGCCGATAGTAACCTGTGTGGGGTAACCGATCTCCGTGGCGAACCCGACAGCCTGGGACGCAGCCATGCTCATCTGAGATAACAGGCCTTCCACGTCCACGGTCAGATCCTCTGCCCTGAAGACCAAACCACCCTCATAGACGGCTCGCGTGTCGAGGCCGACCATCTTGGGGTAGATCTCCATGAGCGCCAGCATCTCTGCTAGCTGGGATGATACCACATCACCTTCTTTGGCCACCACTATCGTCTCGTTGATGACCACCTTTCCGCTCTTGATCGAAGCTGGAATGCCGGCGCTCTGGAGCTGTCCCACCACAGGACCGGGAGAAAAGGACGTATTGCCTTTTTCGATTACTATATCCTTAGGAGCCGTCCCTCCGGCACGGATGGCCATGGGGCGTTTTCCTTCCCCCAACACCTTGCAGAGCTTGAAGGAATTCATCTCCGTAAACACGAACGCTGTCTGGCCCTCGATGTGATCGGCTAGGGATTTAACATCGTCAGAGCATTTCTCTATGGCCCTATTTGCGGTGTTGTTCCGTACCATCTTGAGTTCAGCCAAGCCCCTAAGCTCCGCCCGTATCTCCTGGAGCTGTTTCGCCGGGATCTCAGATAGACCCACCAGCCCCACGACGGTACTCTCGTTTATACGCCTGACTAGCTCTTCGACATCTCTGATCTTCCATTCCGGCACATGCTCTGTCTGGTGTACCTCAACAGACATTCTATATCACCTTCACCGAGGGGCCCATCGTAGTTGTCACGTAGACGGACTTCAAGTTCTGTTTGCCGTCCTTGAGAGTCTGCTCCAGCTTAGTTACGATAGCCTCTATATTCTCTGCGATCTGCTGAGGTTCCATACCTATGCTTCCTATCGCCAGATGGAACGTGAGCCTGTCTCTCGACTTGATCCTTATCAGACCTCGCAACCGGTTGATTATGGATGCGATATCTGCAGAGGGTGGGAGCGGTTGGGGCATCTTTCCCCTTCTTCCCAGGACAGGTCCCAGGTTCTTACCGATACTTGGCATGAGGTGCGTCTCGGCGATGAAAAAGCTGTACTCATCCGCTATATCCCTGGCATGCTTCTTATCTTCCGCCAGATTTTCGATATCCTCGGACGGTATTACCAGGTCTGCACCGGCCTGCTTGGCCAAGAGGGCGGTCTCCCCATCTGCGAAGACGGCGATCTTGTTCTGTCTGCCACGACCCTGGGGCAGGATTAGTTCCTCATTCACCCGGTTTGCTGGCTGCGACATATCTATGTTGTGCAGGTTTATGGCCAGATCGACGCTCTCCTGGAACTTCCTCTGTGGGGCTTCCGAGATAGCTTTTCTGACTGCATCTTCTATTATATTAGTCATCACAATCCCCCGTAGTCTACGACATGTTATGTCTACTACGGCATCTCAAAAAAGAGAATCTAACTCCGATTTGATATATCCTATTTTACTCTTTCGCCTCTGCCAGGACGTCATCGAACTTGCCCTCTGCGATCGACACATGGGCATCTTTCCACGACATCCCTTCTACGCTAATGCCCAGAGACCCACAAGTTCCGACGATCTCCTGGACTGCGCTCTTCGGTGAGGCTGCAAGCAGATTATTTTCCTTGATCTTTGCGATCTTGAGCAGCTGTTCCATGGTCAAATCGCCCACGACCTCTGTGTCAGTGGTACCCTTTTCCACACCTGCTTCTCTCAGTATCAAGGCTGAGGTTGGCGGTGTGCCGACCTCTATCTCGTAATCTGTCTTGCTCTTCACGATCACCTTGACAGGCACCTGCATCCCGTTCAGGTCCACTGTCATCTCGTTGATCTTCTTTACAACGTCTGCGACGTTAACCCCCAGCGGTCCTAGTGCGGGGCCCAGCGGTGGGCCTGCACTGGCTTTCCCGCCAGGTATCAATGATTCTATAATACTGGCCAAAGATGCTTCACCTCTGAACCTCATCTTTGCTGAGTACACGCACGTGATCGCCCCTCACGGTTACGGGGATCGGGACCATCGCCTCAAAAAGCTCTACTGTAATCTCTTCTTTGGCGGCGTCGACCCGCTTGACCCTTGCCATCTCGCCCTTGAAAGGTCCCGAGATAAGCTCTACTATAGCGCCCTCATCGATCCCTACCACGGCGGGCCTGGGTGTGAGAAAATGTTCAACCTCGTCGAAGGTAGAAGATCCTCTTATAACGGTGCGTGCATGGGGTACCCCCTGGATGGCCTGCTCGATGATCTCCGGCGCAGGCGATTCCACGAGAACGTAGCCCTTCAGCACGTCAGGTACCAGCAGTGACCTGATATCGTATCTGTCTTTGCGCGCTATCTGTGCGATGAGGTTCGCCACAGAACGCTCTTGATTTGCGGTGGTCTTCACGACGTATATGCTGGTATCGGACATTCTGGCGAGAGACAAACGCCAGGATATATATAGGTGTTGCGGATTCCACCACGTTTGGCGGTCACCATCTTGCACCTGGCTGAAGCCTCATGCCCGCCGGCAACCGCGACCGGAACACATTCGACTTCAACGTCTCCACGAAGGTCCGGACGGGTTCTCGCTCCTCCGGGCCGACCAGGAAGTCGATACGATCCTCGGCCACCTTTACGAACTCCAGGTTCGCCCTCTCCGCCACCGGACGGACGGCGAGGCCAACATCGACACGACCCGCCGCCACCGAGGCCGCCACCGCAGAATGGGTCCTGGCCCGGCCCGCGAGCCTGATCTCTTCGGCGCCTTTCTCGCTCAGGACCTTAGCCAGGACGCAACTCATCTCCGACTCTTGGGCCCACCCCATCATCTGCCCGTCCTGAAGCTTGTCGAGTGTCAGAAGATCGGGGTCCCTGGACATCATCACCAGCTCCCTGATGTAGCCCTTCACCAGGCAGCCGGACCGGATCTGGCCGATACCGGATACGGCGGCTAGATCTGCCACACCGTCTTCTACGGAGATGACGCCTCGCCTGGTGCCCGAAAATACGAACCTTGTCGGGATGGGCAGAAGCTCTGCCAAGATGTCCAGAGCGGGACAGTCTTCGCCCGTCACCAGCAGCTCGGGTGGGGAATAGTCTCCGAATAGCCTGACCTCCACATTCTCGCCGCGGTCCAGGTACTCCACATCGTCGGGGATCTCGATCACCCCATCGGCCTGGGAGAGGGAGGTGATGGATCCGCTCCCCTTGTCCAGTGAGTAGACCCGGTCTCCTGCAAGTCCCACGGAGTACATCTGGCGGCGGCCTTCTGACCGGACGGGCTTGGCCAGCCGCCCCATGGCTTTCGGGCTATGGCTGTGGTTATGGCGCATTGTTCCCATCGCCTTCCTGATCATAGGTGCTACCAGCTGGCCGAAGACGGTCAGGGCGCTGGTGGGATAGCCAGGAAGACCGAAGAAGGGTTTGCTGTCGATGGCGCCGAAGATGGTGGGCTTGCCCGGCTTGAGGTTGATTCCGTGAAAGAACGTCTCACCGATATCGTCCAGCACCCTGTAGATCACGTCTCCGATCCCGGCGGAGGTGCTCCCGCTGACCAGTACCAGGCCGCAGCTCTCGGCCATCTTCCTCAGGCCCTTGGCCATCTCGTCGTAGTCGTCTGGCAAAATGCCGTAGATTATGGGGCATCCTCCGCATTCTCTCGCCGCCGCTGCTATGGTGTAGGAGTTTATGTCATAGATCCTGCCAGGTTTCAGGACCCTGCCTGGAGGTGACAGCTCGTTGCCGGTGGAGGCAACCCCCACGGCGAGGTTCCTGACCGTGACCTGTTGCCTGCCCACGGCGGCCAGAACCCCGATCTCCCTGGCGGTCAGCCGTACTCCCGGTGCGAGGACACTCTCTCCGAAGGCGATATCGCCGTCGGCCCGGTGGACGTTTTCTCCCACGTGAACCGGCCGCCTGATCAGGAGGGCGCCGTGCTCGACCTCGGAGTGCTCTACCATCACCACGGCGTTCGCTCCGGTGGGCATCATCGATCCTGTGGATACCTCGGCGGCCTGGCTTACATCCACAACCACATCCGGCGCCCTGCCCATGGGGACCTGGCCTGCGAGTTTCAAGGCGACTGCCCGGTCCTCCCTGGCCTCCAGGGTATCTGTTGACCGGACCGCGTAGCCGTCCATGGCCGCCCGGTCAAACCCGGGGACGTCCACCCGGGACTGAACTCTCTCACCCAGGATGCGACCGAAGGCATCTTCCAGGGGCAAAGACACTAACTCGATGCGGGGCAGGTGATCTAAGACCGCCGCCAGGGCATCGTCCAGGGATAAGAGGGTGCGAAACTCCTTGCGCATGGTGGAGGAAAGGCGGGAGATGTATAAAAAGTGAGGGAACATAGGTTCATTGGGACAAAGATCATCAGCACAGTCACCGACACACATCATCATCATCATCATCATCATCATCATCATCATCATCATCATCATCATTATTATTATTATTATTATTATTATTATT
>CAYQFP010000032.1:0-14411 GCA_964416865.1 uncultured Methanotrichaceae archaeon | reverse complement strand
CGACCACGATCTTGCTCTTTTATTATTGGCGATTTTGGAGGGGGGTCCGGAATGGAAAGTCCAGTGCCATCTTCACCAGCCTTTTGGCCCACCTCAGCTTCATCTTCTTCATGGGGGATACGTTCTGGTCGTCATAATCGAACCCCAACAGCTCGATCTTCGAAGCCCCGAAACATCTTGCCAGAAAGACGCATCGGTCGCCGTCTGTGAACCCACCGAAGTTGTAGATATCGTCGAAGGGCCCGGACTGGGTGGTGCCAATCACCCTCGACATCTGAGGTACGTACTCCTTAAGGGCGGCCATGTTATCTCCGTGGGCGTGGACCACCACCAAAGAACCTCTCCGGTTGGCGGCGATTATGTCGGGAACGGTGCCGTCGAGGTCTGTTACGATTACCTCCGGAACGATACCCATCTCCAGAAGTACCGTGGTGGCGCCGTCGGCCGCGATCACCACGTCTCCCTGTGAAACGTTATCCAGCTCCCGGGCCAGGCAGGGCGCGTTCCCACATACCAGCACATCACGACCTCGGACGATCGCGTCCAGATCGTTCTGCACACCCTGGTCGAAGATGGTCTGGTCCGATCCCGAGCGCAAAAGAACAGAGAGCAGACGCGCCGCCTCTTCATCACGCCCTCTGGAGAAACCAAACTCCTCCAATATCTCCAGGTATATCGGCTCCCAATATTCGAACCGCATGATAGAAAGCTGGACACATCCAGGTATAAGCCTTTTTGGCTAAATTAAATCAAAAAAAGAGAATGGAGGTTGTTACCTCCGTTCAGGTATTATCTTATGCTACTACTCCGAAGACGCAGCCGCATTGGTCCCAGCCCTTCTTGTCCCTATCATCGATGTCAGCACAACCAGCGAAGCAACAGCTGAGCCAGTCCTCTTCCACGATCGTGAGTTTGAAGGGCACCACGATAGTCATGTTCTTCTCGATGTGGTAGGTTCCGATGTAATCCTCATCGACCTCGACCATCGGGTTCTTCCAGGCGGTCGTATCTGGTACGCCATAGCCGGTATCGCTCATGGTGTTCGGCTCGCCCTGGAGCACACCGATGTGAATCTTACCGTCGGTGACGTCCTCGGTGATCTTCATGCTGGTGTAGCCTACGCCCTCATAGAATGGATCGGAGATGCTGTAGTTCTTGTCCTTGACCAGGATCTCCAGCTCCTTATCGATGGCCTTGGCGTACTCTATCTGATGATGCATCGACGTCACTGGGCGGTAGTTCTTTATGCAGGTCTTCTCCTTCAGCAGTGAGTCGTACCTGATGGGGTTCTTGGCATAGTAACCGTTGCCCATAGCGATGGTCATAGGAGAATAGACCATGGAGTTGTCCTCTCTCATGGAGATGCAGGCATACTCATTAATGGTGATCTCATTATCTGCCAGTACACCGGTATTGATCTCCTCCGCGGTGATCAGAACTTCGTTGTCTATGCTACCGCTGCCATGAACGTAATCCTTGAGCATGGGCCCCTTCTGGTCAGTGTCTGGGGACCTAAGCTGGATGTACTTGTAAGTCATGAAGTATCCGCTGCCTTCCACGCTCTGCTCGAAGTTGAAGGACACGTTGGCCGATATCGACCCTTCTATATTTGGATCCGTTACTGCGGCCGCTATCCCAACCAAGAATGAGGCTGCTAGCAAGGCGATTATAATATTCTTCAAATGGTTCCCTCCCATATAAACTAAAGTGAATAGACTCTGTTATTTCCTAACGCGATTCACCTATTTTAATCTGTTGATTGTGTTGTATAGCATATTGTGATACATGCCATGTTTCTCATGTTTTATCGCGTCCAGAACGAGACTCATAAATTTTAATATGTCTCCTAAGTAAGCACCTGCTTCTTGTTGTATATAATGTATGGCATTGTATACATCGAGTAAATCCGACCGGATGGGGGATTTACTCGAACCCCCGACGTTGATGAACTCTCTCAGCCTCACCCCTGGATTGGCATGTTCTCCCGCCCCTCGACAGAGAACATGTATCCGGCTTCTGCAGAGTACCTGGCACCCACCAGACAGTTTACCACGCATCTGCCGCACAGGATACACTTCTCCTGGTCGAGATCCGGCCCATCACCCCGATCTCGTTAAGCTGCGGCCTTATTTAGATCGAATCTTCTCTTCGGTCTCAAATACCTCTCTGAGAAACTCTCCTTCGCCAACTCTCCGGATGACGTTCCCGAGGCGCTCTCGCCCAGGTTTTGTCCTGTACTTGAGGAAGACGGCTGCCACGCTGTTTATCAGTCTGAACAGATCCTCCTTTGTACAAAAGTTCTTCAGCAGGATGCCGTCTGTGGGAATTCTCGCATCGTTGCCCCCTATCCAGAGTGAGTAACCCTTGGCCTCTTCGATCATCGCCTCATGCGGACAGCTCCGGATGCACCATCCGCACTCGATGCAGGTATCCCGGTCTATCTGAGCCTTTCCTGCAACAACAGATAGGGCACCGGGCTTGCACGTCTCGGTACATCTCCCACACCCGTTACACGTTTCCAGGTCCAGGACAGGCCTGACATGCCCCATTATGCCTATATCATGGCGTCTGACCCTGACACAAGAATTCGGACATCCAGCAACCCCGATCTTCATCTTGTGTGGTGTCAATCGCTGTACAAACTCTGCCGTTAGCTCATTTGCAAGTTGCTTAGTCTCCACAAGCCCCTCCGGGCAGTAAGCCATCCCCGGACAGGCCACAACATAGCCCATCCCGATGGTCATGAGGCCCTTCTCGTAGAGCTCTGCCATCAGATCATCGATCTTCTCACCGTTGACGCCCTGGATCTCAATGGTCTGCCTGGTGGTAAACTCCAGTGAGCCATCACCATATTTTCCTGCAAGCTCCGCGACCTTTGCCAGATAGTCGTGATTCACAAGTCCAGAGCTGGTTCTTATCTTGACGAAGAACGTCCCCTTTGCTTCTCTTCTCACGCCCGGATAATCGCTTGCCCAGTAGAACTTGATCGGCTTCTCCTCACTCAGACGTTTTTTCAGCTCTCGATCGAACTTTCGCATCTTACGATCTGCAAATTCCTCTATCCGGTCTACTTCCACCTCAGAGGAGGTCTCTATATATCCTGCATTCTCAGCCCCCTCGATCAGCTCCAGGCCTTTCGCATTCCTGGCTATCAGGGTAGTCCAGTCCTTGGGAGTGCCGGTATAACCGGCCGATACATCAGCAAGCTTGGAAACCGCATCTCTGCAGACGCTGCAGCCGTCCCAGACGACTCCGGCATCCTCGAACTCCCCAAGATCAATCTCTACGCTGCCGTCTTCCATTTCCAGTCGCATCGTCTCCTGCCTTATGGTGAACTTTTTGACCTTTCCGAGATCAACCCCCTTGGCGGTCAGAAAGTCCTTCAACCTTTCATAGGAGAAGTTCTGCATGCAATAGAGTCCGATGGTGTAAACAAAGGCAGGAAGCTTTACAGGCATGCCGTCTTCTTCGCTCACCTCCAGTGGATGCGCATTCAGTCCCTCAAAGAACTGCATTCTTCTGAGGCCATTGACCTGGCAGGGCAGAGCCACAACAGCAATCTTATTAAGCGTCTTTCCAGCTTCCTCAACGGCGGTGAGTATCGGCGCAACCGAGTATCTTGAACCGGCAGCTTCCAATAGACCTGCTTTATCGGTAATGACACTCGGAGTGGGTTTCCACATCCCTTTTGTTGCCACCACGCCATCGACCAGGCCGCTCTCCAGGCAATATGCAAGCAGTGCAGTTACAGCGCCACCATCCTGTCCAGCCTCTCTGATTGCACTATCTACCGCTCTTGCGCTCACCATCTTCTCGTACTGGCCGATGAGAGATGGCGGCTTTGCCTTGAAGCCAAATATGGTCAGGCCCATACGTGACGCATCTGTCGTTATCCGGTGGCATACATTCATGCATGCCCCCATTCCATCCCTCGGGCATTCCTCCGTCAGTGCTGGGCCGTCTTCCAGAAACTCGATCCTGTCGTTCGGACATACTGCAGCGCATGCACCACAATAAGTGCACAGGCCCGGGTTCACCACCTCGTCCCGCAGGAACCATTTAAACTCTTCTTTCATGATCTACACCTCCACTTGACAATCTCTATCATTCTTTACAGTCATACACCATTTTCTCAGCAAATGCGATTTCTCTAACCTTACGATAAAAGAGCAATGTATCTACGGCAGATAGCTGACATATCGCCGGAACTCTCGTATCATGCATCCTAATAAAAACATATGAGAGATTGTACTTAAATTTTGCGACCTGATTGGTTTTCCCGAAAGAACCACCATTGTTATAATAAAACTTTTACATTTGCCCGTAGATGAACTGCAAGGGCTTCTTGAGAGGCATATTTGGAGATACCGGACTAACCAGAAGAATTGATGCTACTTGTATTTTTATTTAGGCTAAGTTCTTAGTCGTCATGCATCTATTGATTAAAACCAGCATCAAGCAAGTAATTCGGAGGGCGCTATTGTGATACATGTCATGCCCTCCATGTTTCTATCGAGTCCAGAACGAGAGCCAAAAATTTTAATATGTCTCAAGAGGTGAGCACCTGCTTCTTGAACTCCTCGAACCCGACGGTATTGATGAACTCTCTCAGCCTCATCCCAGGCTTGGCCTGCTCCTTGTACACCTTCAATATCCGCTCGATCAAGGGCATAATATCCTCTCGCGACACGAAGTCCTGCAGGATCCAGCCTTCGTGTGGTGGCCAGCTCCCCCGCCCCCCGACAAAGAACATGTATCCGTCTTCTGCAGAGTACCTGGCACCCACCGGACAGTTTACCACGCATCTGCCGCACATGATACACTTGTCATAGTCTACCACCGCTCTTTTGTCGACCAAAGTGGCCGCACCGACCTTACAAACCTCGACACACTTTCCGCAGCCGGTACACTTATCCAGGTCGAGATCCGGCCTCACCCGGCCCATCAACCCGATCTCGTTGAACTGCGGCCGGGTGCAGGGGAAGGGGCAACCACCTATCCCCACCTTGAGGGGACCGGACGTCTTCTCACCGGTGAACCGCTCGCCAATCTCCTTGGCAAGGGCCGTGGTCTCTGCAGCGGCCTTGAAGCAGTAAGTTTCCCCCAGACAAGAGACGACGTTCCTGAAGGTCATGCCCGCCGAACCCGGCCGGAGTCCCACATCCTCCAGCTCGGCCAGAGCCCCTTCCAGCTTATCTTCAGGCACCCCCAGAATCGATACCTCTTGCCGCATGGTGAGGTGAACCTCTGCCCCATACCGCCCGGCAACCTCGCCCACCCGCTTGATCTGTCCTGGGGTTAGCATCCCGCCGGTGACCAGCAGCTTAATCTCGAAGTTTCCATCCTTCCTCTTGAATACGGCGGGCATCCCTTTGTACATCTCAGGTTTCAAAATCGGTCCTCCAGTACAGTATGTCATATATCATGTACAAGCGCAGTACAAATGTTCAGAGGACTTGTAGGTTTTGGTATCAGATGATACATATCTCTGGCCGGTCATCTTCCTGCAGCCAAACAAGGCTAACCAAAAGATTAATAAACACGTTAAAGATTAACCAGTGGTACGTCATATGCCTACCACGGTCTATATTAGCAAGCTATCTTTTAATTCAGGTCGACGGGATGGATCTTATCTTTGGTACAGAAACATCGCCCCTGGCCAGGATCATCATCGATACACCACCTCAGATAGCTCGAGCTTGATCGATGAAGAGGCATGTAATATTAGCGGGACCCCACCGCAAGTATAGCGCTGTAAGAAGCGGACGAACTACCAGCCTTTGTGCTGGAAAAGGAGGCAAAACGGGGGATGCTGGCAGAACTGGAAGAGAAAAAGACGAAGCTCAAGCAGGACGCCCTTGGTTTTAAGGAGGACCGCAGTCGGCTAAACGCAGATGCGAGCCGATGGGCTGCAAAGCGGAACGAACTTAACAAGGCGACAAAAGAGCTAATAGACAAGGCCCAAGAGCTCAAGAAGCTCCGAGATGACGACAACAAGAACGTCGCGATGGCCAAGCTGAAGCGGGACGAGTACAACGAGAAGACGAACGATCTCTACACCAAGATCGATGATATCCGGAAGAAGTACAACCTGAGCGGCGACAGGTCCATCAGGGGCCTGCGCAGAGAGATCGACCACCTGGAGTTCAAACAACAGACGGAAGTTCTCAGCCCGGATAAGGAGAAACAGTTGGTGGAGAAGATATCTGCTCTTAGTTCGGAGTTCAAGACGAGAAAGGCACAGCTGGAGAAGAACGATGTGCTCAAAGATCTTCTGAACGACGCTCAGGAGCTCAAGGACAAGGCATCTGAGTACCACGAGCTGGTCACCAAGTATGCCGAACAGGCCCAAGATTACCACGACCAGATGATTCGCACCTTCAAAGAGGCGGACAAGATTCGGGCCGCGGCTGATTCTGCTCATAGAGAGTTCGTGAAGGCTCAAGAAGCCGCAGATAAGCAGCACAAAGAGTTCATAAGGACTCAAAGAGAGATCCGCGACTTTGACAAGGTCATCGTAGGCCTCAGGAAGAAGAGCAGGGAACGCAGAGGAGATCGCGTAAAGGCAGATGCCAGAAAAGAAGCCGAGGATATCCTTACTCAATTCAGACAAGGTGAAAAGCTGGACACTGCAGATCTGTTGAGGCTTCAGCGCGCAAGATTAGTGTGAACATATCAGGGCAGATATAAGCTGCCCGTTCATCTCGTTTTAGATGCGAACCCCACCCTCTCGCAGGCTGTGTAGATAGCTTGTGTAGCACAAATTCTTTTTGGGTGAGAGGCGTGGTGATCTCCATGCACTACAACACTCGGCTCATCATCGAACTCTGAATTCATTCAGGGGGCAAGACGCCGCCGATCGACCGCAAGTTTTTAACCTCCATTACCAAACCCCCTCTAGATGAGCGGCAGGGTTCATATGCTCTTAGGAAGGCCGAAGGTGAGGGAGAAAGATGCCTTTCTTACTACCATCGGTGACCTACAGGACGAATACGGGTGCGTTATCCAGGCCCTGGACGCGGATATGGTAGTGAACGAGATGCACGTGACCTCCGCTGCGAAGAAGGCGCTCAGGGCCTTCGCCGAGGACAGGAATGTTGCAAAGGACCTGGGTCTGGAGATCCTACGCTATGCCTCCGGGCAACGACAGATCGAGCGGGCCCTTTCCATGGGCATATCAGGATCTACCGAGCGAATCGCGCTCTTAGTGATAGAAAACGGCAGGTCGCCAGAACTATCCGGCATCATCGAACTTGATGATCAGGGACCCACCTGGAACCCTAAAGTAGTAAAGAAGATCTTTCAGATCTCAGACGAAGAGATCGAGGCGGTGGGTGAATATAAGATACCTGACCTGGTGCTGGAACGGGTGGCACTGGTGGACGCCTACCGATGAGAGGATAATTATGAAGGAAGAATTATGAAGGAAGAATTTTACACCAAGAACCGCTGGCAGAACTGGATAAATAAGATAAAGGAGAGCGAGTTCAACCTCCAGGGATCTGAAGATGAACCAGGAGCCGCAGACTTCGTCAACGCCATGGACGACGTGGTCCTGGCATGTCTGAAGATCATCGCCAGACAGGAGCACGATCTCATATCAAATGACACCGCCATCACTTCGATTGACGATATCCGGGAAATCGTATCCGAGGAACATGAACCCCTGGGCGAAGACGCCGACCTCATGATCGACTCGCTGAGAACTTCTTTGACATCCGTTTTCTGCTCTTGCCAGCGCTATATCGGAAAAAGTTACAATAGCGACACCCCCATCCAGGTGCTCGTCGAGAAGGCGCTCGATGCCGAGGGCAGTGGCCGGATAGACGATGCTCTGGAGATACTTAGCCAAGCAGGGGCCAGGGTAATAGGCGGAGAGACGATACCAGAGGAGGTTTTCGCAGACCTTCCCGACAGCACCGTGGCCGAGCTCTTGGACGGGATCGACGCCATATCTGCGGCCATGATAGGCGACGACAGCTACAAGGAAGACGTCGATGCCAAGAACGTCTGACCATCCCTGAGATCGTCTTAGGTGCTACCTGGTGGTCACCTCACACCCACCTTCCAGGACCAGCACCGTATGCTCCGCCTGAGAAACCAGCACACCTTCTGCTTCCCAGAGCAAAGGGTACCCATGAAGAACCCTGGCCTTCACAAGCTGGCCCAGAGCGTAGTCTTTCCTATCGCCCGTGAGCCATCGGCGGGCGAAGGGCAGGTCCGTGTAGTTTTCTTCCACATCCTTAAGAAGAGCTCTCGCAGGCTTCGACCTCACCGGCCTTCTGGCGATGAAACTATAGATCTCTGCATGGGGCGCCTCGGAGATCCTGCCCACCCCATCGGTAGCAAACGGTTCGATGGCGATCACCTCACCGGCCTTTATCGTAACCCCCCTCTTTACCGACCTGTTGGGTATGATAGGTGGGCCATGGGCCAGGTAACGATCCAGCCCATGCCCGGTGAGGTTGGTCACAGAGTTGTAACCGTAACCACTTATGGCCTCATCGATCGCCGCGCTCAGCGTGGCGGTATTGATTCCAGGAGTCACCAGCTCGAGGGCAGCCGCCAGAGCCGCCTGAGAGGCATCCACGAGGTCGGGATGACCGCCGAGGTCTACGGTCACCGCAGAGTCTGCGATGTAGCCGTCCACGTGCACCCCGATGTCTAGTTTCACCATCTCCTCACCGAAGACGCTCTCGTCTCCGGGGGCAGGAGTATCATGAGCGGCCACCCGGTCTCGAGATATGTTGCAGGGAAAGGCAGGTTCGCCACCCAGCTCCCTGGTGGTTTTTTCCACGAATTCGGCGATCTCCAGGAGCGGCACGCCCACATCGATCCTGGACTTAGCCATCTCCCGGACCTTTGAGAGGATCGTTCCCGCTTTTCTGTACTTTTCGAGCACTTCAGCTTCCATGACGAATCACATTCATTTCAGAGGGTTAGTCGCTTTTCAAGTCTTGTAAGGTTCTCGCATCCTGTGCTTCTTACGACCACCAGATCCTCCAGTCGCACGCCACCCAGGTCGGGATAATAAAGCCCAGGTTCCACGGTAACTACGTTGCCTGCCACCAGAGGGCCACCGATCTCGCTGAGGTTCGGCTTTTCGTGGATCTCCAGGCCTACACCGTGACCGGTGGAGTGGATGAAGCCACGATCTCTGCGCTCGGGGTAGCCTCGGTCTTCGAATACCTGGCAGACCCTGGCATGAACCTCCTTCCCGGTCGTCCCAGGCCGTACGGCCTCGATGCCGGCCTTCTGGGCCTCCAGTACGGCTTCGTAAACGTCCATGATATCCTGGTCGGGTTCGCCCCGGAGGACGGTCCTGGTCATATCGGCAAAGTACCGGGACCTCTTGGACCTGGGAAATATGTCGATCACGATGGAAGCGTTGGCGGGAAGAGGACCCGTGCCGCTGCAATGTGGATCGATAGCAGCCTTTTGGCCGCCGGCAACTATGGTATCTGCAGCTTCGCATCCTCCCTCCAAGAGGGAGATATCTATGCCAGATCTCACCCTCTCCGAAGTCAAAAGCGACCCGTCCAGATGGAGATGCTCGCCTCTGGGCTGAGACCTGGCGATCATATCTATCGCCACCTTCATAGCCGCCTCGGTGGCGCGCTGGGTGGACCTGATGGCCTCGATCTCTTCGGCAGTCTTGACGGCACGCCATTCAGATACGGGGCACTCCACTATCGACATGGAGAACTCATCGGCAAGGTCCTGGTAGATGCCCACCGGGAAGCTCCGGGAAACGCCCAGGCGCTTCATACCGCGGTCGCGCAGAAACTCTACCAGAGCTGCGGTGTAGGCATCTTCGGGCTTATCGAAATGTTCCAGCTTCTCCAATATATCGTAGTCTGTGGTGCTGATCACCTCGTCCGCCTTGGATTCTTTCGTCGCACGGCCATGTTCCAGACCCGACACAAATATGGTAACCGCATCGGTGGCCAGAAGGCTGAACCTGTCGGGCGCGAAGAAGCGGGATAAGTAGTAGATGTCCGGACTGCAGATGCTATCTCCGATGATGAGAAGACCATCAAGGTCGCGGTCGGAGAGGAAGCTTTTCATATTCTCAGCTGCAAAATAGGACATGATAAGCAGTATGCGCAGGAGATATAAAAAGCTGGATCATCGGACCTTTATGGACCCGGCGATCTCGCGAACTAAGGAAGTTGTATCTTCGCTCCTCTCGACGGCGGTCCCGGTAACGATCAGATCGGCACCCGCCTCTGCCAGCTCTCTGGCGATTTCGCCGGAACTTATCCCCCCGCCCACCACCAAAAGAGAGCTGCCTAAGGCCTTCTTGACGCCTTTGACCATGGTTAGAGGCACCGGCCGGTCAGCGCCCGATCCCGCCTCCAGATAGACCAATCTCATGCCCAGGTACTTGCCCGCCAGGGCATAAGCCACGGCGATCTCGGGCTTGTTCCTGGGGATCGTCTTGGCGTCGCCCACCCAGGCAACGGTGCCGCCGGGTTCCACCAGGATGTAGGCCATGGGTATGGACTCCAGTCCGTAGCGGCGGACCAGAGGCGCGCCCAGGGCCTGGTTCTCGATGAGGTAACTCGAGTTTCTGGAGTTGAGGAGGCTCATGAAGAAGACGGCATCGGCGTTCCAACAGAGCCCTCCTGCGCAGCTGGGAAAGAGCACCACCGGGAGGTCGACCAATTTCTTGATCTCTTCTACGGTATCTTCCAGGATCCTTCCAGTGGCTCCCGTCGATCCGCCTACCATTATGGCATCGGTACCGCCCCTGGCCCCTGCTCGAGCCATCTGGCCTGCCTCCGCCGGGCTCTGGAAATCTGGATCGATGAGGGTGAGATGAGCTGCTCCTGTCGTCTCCACGACCTGGAATAGCCTCTCCTCGACAGGGCCGATCATGAATATCCCCAGCCAACAAAAATCGATTATCCTCTGCTCTCCTTAGACTTCATGCGAAGCCCTTTGTAGCCGCACTTACGACAGCGGGTTGCACGCACAGAGTTGCGCGCGTTACAACGCATACATATCTTCATATTCAAGATCCGGTTTTCGGCTTCTGGGAACCTGGCCATAATAGTTACCTCGTTTATATGATGTCGCAACCGCAAGCGAACTGCTGCAATATTAACCTTTCCAGCAGATCTTGTGGCGCCGGGGTTGGGATTTTCATGAAGAAGCTTTATCGCCTCAGCATTTTGAACCCAAGCGTCCCCAAAGGGACAACAGGTCTCGAGCCTGCCGCGTATGGACTCTTCAGGCCCCTCGGAGACAGAAGATTAGTCCGCTCTGCCACCCCGGCTCCGGTTATGGGAGTTGAGACTTCAGGTTTATATCTGTTGGTGCTTAAGTTCAAGTTCCGGATACTCAGGCTATCGGCCGATAGGGTACTGCGACCGGTGGAGACGCCACTCCCGCGAGCGTCACTTCTTTCGCACCCCGCCCTTTCGCTTCAACTTCAGACCGGAGAGGAATAGATCGGGAACGTCGATCCGGCCGCCGGTGCGCTCACGGAAGATGCCCACCTCGACCATATAGTCCACGAGCCCCGGGGCGCTGTCCTCAGGAAGGTCCCTGCGCTGAGCGCCCTCTTCGTCGTGCAGCCATCTCCTGATCAGATCCATCAGCTCACGCCGCTCCCAGGGAACCTGCTGGCCGTCGAGATGCGTTTTAAGATCGGATAGCCATGGCCACTCATCCTCGGAGTACTTGACATGTCCCTCCGATACCTTATCCAGGGCCCGGCGGAGGGATATGTGATCGACTAGCCTGGGCCTCTTGAGGTTACGGGAGGAGCCTTTCTGCAGACGCGCAGCCTCCTCTATCAGACGAACCAGCGGTCGGGGCAGCGCCTGTCCCCGTCCGTCCCGGATATGGTTCAGAAGCCAGCGATGGGTGTATCCCTTCTTTATGTTGGTCCCCATGAACTCCCCGGCTATCTTCTTGACAAAGGGCCTCACATCCTCGCTCCTGGCGAGACGGGGAACGTGGCCGAGGTCTTTATCATAGAAGAACTCAATCCCGTGAGTGTTTTTTTCCACATACTCCCATAGCCTGTCGCTGGTGTTGGCGATCCTCTTCAGGAGCATGGCGTAAAGGTTCCTGTCGCTCCAGGTGAGCTCCACCCGGTTCGCGGCCAGCTTCGCCAGATCGGGTCCACCATAAGTCGCATAGCGCTGAAAGAGGTCTGTCCGCAGGAAGATCTTGGCCCGGAGTCTTCGCCATCTGCGAGTGTAGGCGGCCCAGAAGGCAACCAGCCCGCCGATTGCCTGGCTCATGGCAAGCCAGTCCTTGGCTTTGGCTCCAAGAGTCTCCAGCTCGTCATAGCCTACGAAGATGTACCGATCCTCTTCCTCCAGTCTGGTATTCAGGTGGTCCAGGGCCAGAGTTGGTGCATTCTTCAGGCGCTGGAACGTCTCGTAGACCCTGTCGATGTCACCGCCGTCTATCTTCTTGAGCTCCTCGAGGGCGCTTTGGTCTTCAGGGTTCAGATATTCCCAGAGCACCCTCACAAGATAGGCAAACCAGACCTCCATCGGCGGATCATCGCAGTCTGGATAGTCCTCACGGAGAAATCTGGCCAGCCCCCTACTGTCGGGAAACTCTTGTTTTATTGGATAACCTGCGATCCACTTGACCTTGTCCAGCTCTTTGAAAGGAAGCCTCGAATCGGGCAGGCATCGCTGGATGGCCTGCAACAGGTTCAGCTCGATCACCGCCCTGAAGAGCTCCGACTTGCCCGATCCTCTGGGCCCGATCACCAGGATCACACCCGGATCGAAGGCCCTTACATGCTCGGCCACCGGGTAGAAGGTCTTGGGAAACTTGGTCAGATCCTCGCCCTCCGCCTGACCGTAACCTAGATCGGTAAGATCCATCAGAAGTTGATCTCTTCTATCCTGCTGCTTCGACATAGTCATCCCTCGCTCTTCCCAAAGCGCCCAGCGATGCGATCTGTCAGCGCCCGATACTCTCGCGTCTCGGCCAGGTAGTCGGCCACGTCATCTATGAGATCGAAGTGGGCCAGCTTGGGACTGTAATAAAGGGCAACCGGTACATGGGGCGCCTCCGAATCGTCGATATCCCTCACGTACCAGAGACGATCCTCCTCCGGATCTTCAGGATCCTCCGCATAATAGTGATCTGCAAACTCATCCCTGGCACGATCCGAGAATCCTGCCTTGGCATTTTTCGCAGCCTCGGTATCCTCGGGAACCATGGCCTGGACGAGGATACCCTCTATCTGACGTTTCCCCTCCAGCACCCTCTGGGCCCCCAGATGCCGGATGACCAAACGGATCCCCTGCCAGCTCTGTTCCGAGGATGTGCCGAAGACGACATACATGTGGGCCAGCCCGCCCAGGAGGAGACCTGCCGGGTCCGAGAGGCCTGCCCTGGCGTCTATAAGCACCCAGTCAGGATTCTGCTCTGTTCGTATCTGCTCTAGCATCAGCAAGAGGGGATGTTTTCCCTCTTCTTCGGCATGAGGCTCGAAGTCTATCCTTGCCAGCTTTGCCAGATACCGCTCGTCCATTCGACCTGCAGGAAATACCATAATCTCACCGGGACCGGTAACATCTTCCCGCCGGCAGACACGAAAATAGTCGCCCAAATCCCCTTGACCATAAGGCCGCTCCAGCAAGTAGTCCAGAACGCCCCAGGCGGCTGTGGTACCCATTTCGTCGGCCGCCAGCAACACCCCCGCCCCGGGAGCATCCAGATCGAAGTCCACGACCGCTATCCGCTCACCCATTCTGGCCCGCTGGATGGCGAAGGCCGCCAGCGCTGTGCTGCGGCCGACGCCCCCTTTGAAGGAGTAGAAGACCAGAACGGGCGGTCCGCCGCCCTCGTCGATGTCAGCTTCCCAGGGCGGATCGCCCATGGTTTGCAACCAGTACCCACGGGTTCTGTGTCTGTCGACGAGGCGGAGCTTGGAGCATTTTTCGTCCTCTATACCCTCCTCCCAGGCCCTCTCGTAAAATTTCTTATCTGCGTTGTTTTTGGTCGGAGCGATGAAGATATCTCCACTCCAGTAGGGCGAGGCCTCCGACTCAAGCCCCTTGTTTATCCTCTCGATCATCTCCTCAGACTCGCCCCTACACCAAATTACAACCCGCATCATGCCGAAAAGGTCATCGAGCAGCGCTATCTTCTCTACGGTTGCCACCTCTTGCTCGATCAACTCTCGGAAGAACTTTGTGGCCGCTTTTCTCGCCTCGTCCATATGTCGCATCATATCACCCCATCCAGGCGCATGGTAACTATGATGGAGTTGTACACCGTCTCAGCTTCACTCAACCATTCCTGGGCGTTAGCAGATAGGACACTACCATCCGGCCGGTAACGTATAGTCGTCCTCCATCCATCCTCAGAGGAGCATAAAGTGCTACACAAGTCATTCCTCGGTGCATATCTGGCCGTCTTAGCCCTAG
>CAYQFP010000031.1:0-14483 GCA_964416865.1 uncultured Methanotrichaceae archaeon | reverse complement strand
AGTAAACGTTCATGATACCCAGTCTCATGCCCGAAGAATGAAAATCGGCAGGCATGGGCAGTCTGGGTCGTCATTTTCATGGCAAATGTGAGCGTAAGCGAACATTTTCTTGTTGTACATGTTGTACATAATGTATAGTTTTATGTGCTCAAGTAAATGCGAGCGTAAGCGAGCATTTTCTTGCAGTGCCGAGGTGGTATATTAAAGTGATCGTTCTCATCCTTCCTTCGCCCCGCACCGGACGGAGGCTCTCGCGCCAGGATCTCGATCTCGGGTCTTGTCTAGCGCGGGCAGGGGGTATGTAGCGTTGAAAAGAGATGGAGGGAACGGCGCCGAGGGCCAGCACATTTCCGGATCATTCATATGGAGGTCGTGTTCTGGAACTGCTCCTGGGTTAGGTTGCCCCACCCCGATCCTTCCCAGGCCACCTGGCGGCAGGTGCAGTCGAAGATCTCCTCTTCGCCCCACTTTTTGTTTTCGTCATCTATGCCACCGTAGCCGCCAAAGCAGCAGGACAGCCAGTCCTTCTCGTCGGACTCATTGCACTTCTCGACGATGACTTTCATGTTCTTCTTGATCTTGAAGCTGCCCACGTAGTTCTCGTCGATCTCTATCAAGGGCTTCTTCCAGTTCTTGCCGGTTGTGTTCATGTCGGTCATGAGTTCACCTACGTGCACCACGCCCTCAGTCACCTCTTCATCGATCCTCATCTCGACAAGCCCGACCCCCTTAGCGTCTCTCGTAGCTGCTTTGCAGTCGAGGTTGACCGCGATGTCCTTGATGAAACCCTGGGCGTACTCGATCTGGTGGTGCATGGTGGTTCCTACCTCAGGCTGGTAGTTCTTGCCACAGGTCTTCTCCTTCAGCTTGGAGTTGTAGACCACCGGATTTCGCTCGTAGTAGCCTGTCCCGTAGGCGAAGCTCCGCGGCGCATAACTCATCTCGTTCTGCTCCAAGAAGGTTATGTTGCCGCTATGAAATGACTCCTCTTCCCATGTAGTTGCATTAAACCATTTGTAGCTATCAGATTTCTGGCTGGAGTTGATCAGAGTCGCCATATCCATGCTCCCGCTGCCGTGCATGTAGTTCTGGAGCTGGAGGGTTTCGGTGTTCACCACCTGGTGCACCATCGCAAACCCATCGCCCGATACGTCCTGCGAGAACTGATGCTCGTGCTTTTTGTAATACCCATCCGGGTTGTCGGCGGCCCAGCAAGGAGCCGCCACGAAAAGCAACGTCAGAATAACTGCCCCGGTCCATGTAATCGTTCCTACCGCTCTCATCTTGATTCCCTCTTGCAGCCTATCGACGAGAATAGTCATAACATCTTTTGTTATATGGCCTTTTCCTATATAGATAATTATATGACTTATCCCTATATAGATTGCCACCAAGCCGGATATTAAATTCTGTTGGCGAGTTTCAAGTGTATTTAAAGGCCGTACATGGTCGAAGCCTTTGGGACTGCAACGAGGTCCTGCCAGACCGCAACACTATTTACCTCTTGACGGGCTAAGTACGACCGCTAAAAGTTGCACGGTGATTTTGTTGAAATTTATCATGATCTCAGGACGCACTCTGGGGCAGGGCGCAACCTGCGAGGCGAAGATGTCGCCGGAGTTCTTCAAGGCGGTGTCGGTCTGCTCCCTGTCCGAAGAGGATTATGGCTCCATGGGGCTGGCCGAGGGAGAGGGCAACGTCTTGGTCACCACGCCTTTCGGGCAGGTAGTGGTCTCGGTCCGACGGGACGAGGGTCTCCCCCAGGGCATAATATTCATACCCATGGGACCATGGGCGAACGCCCTGGTGGGCCCGGACACCTGCGGTTGCGGAACGCCCCGGTTCAAGGGCATAGAGGCCCAGGTAGAACCCACGATGGCGGAGGTCAAAGACGTGCGCGAGCTATTTCGCGGCCTGTGGGGGGCTGGACTTTGATCATAAAAGACGTTCTCTGCCCATTCTGCGGCTGTCTTTGCGACGACATCCGCGTGGAAGTGGAAGATAATCAAATCGTCAAGGTGAACAGGGCCTGTCGGCTGGGTGCCAGCAAAATAAGAGGACACGAGAGGATAAAGGCGCCCATGATCCGGGAGGACGGCGATCTGGTGGAGACCTCTTATGAGGAGGCCTACCGGAGGGCGGCCCAGATACTGTACCAGGCCAAACGGCCCCTCCTCTACGGCTGGTGTTCCACGGTCTGCGAAGCCCACAAGAAAGGGATCCTCCTCGCAGAGGAGGTCGGGGGCGTCATCGACTCCACAGCCACCGTCTGTCATGGCCCCTCCATCATCGGCATCGAAGAGAAGGGCCTGGCAGGATCCACCCTGGGTCAGGTCAAGAACCGAGCTGACCTGATAGTCTTCTGGGGGTCCAACCCCGCCGAGGCTCATCCCCGACACAGCCTCCGCTACTCCACCAACGCCCGCGGCAAGTTCACCGAGGGAGGGAGGGCGGATAAGAAGGTGATCGTGGTCGACGTCAGGAAGACCAGGAGTTCCAAGAACGCAGACAAGTTCCTCCAGATAAGGCCGGGAACCGACTACGAGGTGATCTCCGCTTTGAGGATGATCGTTGGCGGGAGCGGAGACCTGCTGCCGGAAAGAGTGGCCGGGATATCCAAGGACGACCTGGTGGATGCGGTAGAGATGATGAAGGCCGCACGCTTCGGAGCCTTCTTCTTCGGCCTGGGCCTGACCCATAGTCGGGGCAGCTACAAGAACATAGACAACTGCCTCTCCCTGGTTAACGAGCTGAACTCTCACACCAAGTTCACAATCATGCCCATGAGAGGCCACTACAACGTCGGTGGGTTCGGCCAGGTATGCGCCTGGGAGACGGGATACCCCATGGCCGTGGACTTCTCTAGAGGCATCTCCTACTTTAACCCCGGGGAGACCGCCGCCTGCGACGTCCTGGCCAACGGTGAGACCGACGCCGCCCTCGTTGTGGCCGCCGACCCGGCGTCCAACTTCCCCCGATCGGTGGTAGAGAGGCTGGCCGCGATACCCGTCATACAGATAGATCCCTTCGAGAACCCCACCACCATCATCTCGGATGTGGTCATCCCCAGCGCGGTGGCGGGAGTAGAAGTAGAGGGTACCGCCTATCGTATGGACGGGCTCTCACTCCGGATGAAGAAGCTGATAACTTCGCCCTATCCTAGCGACGAAGAGGTTCTCGATGGCATCATCGAGGAAGTTGGGAGGCTTGACGATGATAATTAAGGGCGGGATCGTCTACGATCCCACAAACGGGATCTTCGGCGAGGAGATGGACATCTTCCTGGATAAGGGAAAGGTCGTCGAAGAGGCTAAAGGCGAGGAGATCGATGCCCGTGGCCTCCTTGTCATGCCCGGCGGGGTCGACGCCCATACCCACATTGCGGGCACGAAGGTCAACACGGGCAGGATCATGCGGCCCGAGGACGCCAGATCGGGGCAGGAGCCAAAAACGAAGATCTTGAGGCCCTGTACAGGATACACCGTACCCAACTGCTACGCCATAGGGTACCGGTATGCCAGGATGGGTTACACCACCGCTTTTGAGGCTGCAACACCCATCATAGAGTCCAGACACACCCACGAGGAGCTGGAGGAGATCCCCATCGTAGACAAGGGCGCTTTGACCCTATTCGGCAGCAACTGGGAGGTGCTGGAGTGCGTTCGTGACGGCGACCTGGATAAGCTGGCCGCCTACGTGGCCTGGGGCCTGAGGGCCAGCCGCGGTTACGGGGTAAAGGTGGTGAACCCCGGTGGAGGCGAGGCCTGGGGTTTCGGAGGCAACGTCAAAGGTCTCGACGATCCTGTCCCCAACTTCGATACGACCCCCAGGGAGATCATAAGGGGGTTGGTGAAGGCCAACGAGATGCTCAACCTCCCCCATTCCGTCCACCTCCACACCAACAACCTGGGCAAGCCAGGCAACTACACCACCGCGCTGGAGACCCTGGACATTGTAAAAGATATCGCGCCCACCAGAGACCGGCAGGTGCTCCACATCACTCACATGCAGTTTGGCTCCTACGGCGGCACGGGCTGGCGCGACTTCAAGTCGGAGGCACCGCAGATAGCCGAGTACTTCAACAAAAACGATCACGTCACCATGGACATGGGTCAGCTCATATTCGGGAACGCCACCACCATGACCGCGGACGCTCCTTTGGAGTACGGCAACGCCAGGTTGCTCCATGCCAAATGGTCCAACCACGACATAGAGCTGGAGGAGAGCAGCGGGGTAGTGCCCCTGGTCTACGGGAGGAAGATGCCCATCAACGCCATCCAATGGGCCATCGGACTGGAGCTGGCCCTCCTCACCGAGAGTCCCTGGAAGACTCTGCTGACCACGGATCACCCGAACGGTGGACCCTTCGTCAACTACCCAGAAGTGATAACCCTACTGATGAGCGGGGCCAAGAGAGAGGAGGAAATGGCCACCCTCCACGAGCTGGTCGCCAAGAGAACCGTCTTGCCCACCATAGAGAGGGAGATGGACTGGGGAGATATAGCCATCATGACCAGGGCCGCGCCAGCCAAGATCCTGGGACTGGCAGAGAAGGGGCATCTGGGCGTGGGCGCCGATGCCGACGTCACCGTCTACGACCTGAATGTTGGAAAGATCGATCCTGCCAAGGACCACAAAAGGGTCAAAGAGGCCCTGGGCAAGGTCAAGTACACCATAAAAGGCGGCGAGGCGGTGGTCAGAGACGGCGAGATCGTGGCGGTGCCTCGTGGCAGAACCTATTGGGTCGATGCATCCGTGCCCGAAAAAGATGCCGAACGGGTCCAGGCAGACATGGTGAGGAAGTTTGAGAAGTACTACAGCATCCAGAAGTCCAACTACATGGTCCAGGACGCCTACATCACGGATCCTGTGGTGGTCAAGGCAGGGGTGATCTAGATGAGAGAGATCGCAATCGTACCGCTCCAGGAGTTCGAGGTGCCTTTAGAGGCAGAAAATATCCGACCGGACCTCTTTGCTACCCAGTCCCTGGGAGAGATAAAAAACCTGGAGGTCTGGGAAGGTAACCGCAGGCGGGTTCTCTCGGACCTGTTCTCGGTTGCCGGCGACGATGGGGCGGGAGAGTGCCTGATAAGGCTGGACGGCGACTTCTCCAGGGTGAAGCGGATTGGCGAAGGCATGCGCGAGGGCGAGATCCTTGTCAGAGGCGACGTGGGCATGCGTGCCGGAAGCGGGATGCGCGGCGGGTCCATGCAGATCGAAGGCGACGCAGGGGACTGGCTGGGGCGAGAGATGCGCGGCGGGTCCATAAGCGTCAAGGGGAACGCCGGCAACTACGTAGGTTCCCGTTACTGGGGCGAGAAATGCGGGATGCGCGGCGGCGAGATCGTGATCGAGGGGGCGGCAGGAGCCTACTTGGGGGATCACATCTGCGGCGGCAGAATCGAGGTGAAGGGCAATGCTGGAGACTTTCCCGGTGCCTCCAACCGAGGTGGCGCCATCACCATCGGAGGTGACGCTCACCTTCCCGGAGCTGAGATGGTCAGCGGCACCATCGTGGTCAAAGGCCGGGCCAGAGTTCTGCCCTCTTACGGGTTCCAGGAGACTGCAAAAGTCGAGGGCAAGCACCTCTGGAAGTTCGTGGGAGACCTGGTAGAGAAGGGGAAGGGGGAGCTCTATGTGGCCTTGGTTGAAGACGACGGTCAGCTTGATAAATGAGAATGACTCTAGATGTCTGAGGACATAATAAAATTCGAGGTGTTTTGAGTTGATCGACCGCGGAAAGATTTTGGAGATTTTGGAGGGATATGACCTGAGCGACCCGCTGATCGGCATGATCGCCTCCCACTCTGCTTTGGACACCTGTGATGGTGCCATCGAGGAATGTTTTAGGACTCTGGCCATCTGCCAGAAAGGAAGAGAGAAGACCTATGCGAAGTATTTCAGGACAAACCGCCTAGGCGGGGCGGTGATCAGCGGGGTAGTCGACGAGGTCAGGATACTCAACAAGTTTTCCGAGATAATAGAGAGTGACCAGCAGGAGTCTTTGATATCCAAGAACGTCCTATTCGTGCCCAACAGATCCTTTACCTCCTATTGCGGCATAGATGCTGTAGAGGACGAGTTCAAGATCCCGCTGCTGGGGAGCAGGAACCTCCTCCGGTCAGAGGAGCGAGGAGAGGTGCAAGACTATTACTGGATCCTGGAGAAAGCTGGCCTGCCCTATCCAGAGACCGTAGAACCGGAAGAGATAGAAGAGCTGGTCATGGTGAAGCTTCCCCATGCGGTCAAGACCCTGGAGAGAGGCTTCTTCACGGCGTCCAGTTACGACGAGTACGTCCAGAAGTCAGACGCCTTGCTGAGACAAGGGATCATCTATCAGGACGATCTGGACCTGGCCAGGATAGAGAGGTACATAATCGGGCCGGTATTCAACCTGGATTTCTTCTACTCACCCCTCCTCGATCAGATCGAGCTTATTGGGGTCGACTGGCGTTTCGAGTCCAGCCTAGACGGTCATGTGAGGCTTCCCGCCCCGCAGCAGATTACCCTAAACGATATGCAGATCAACCCCGAGTACACGGTCTGCGGCCACAACTCCGCAACTTTGAGGGAGTCGCTACTCGACAAGGCCTTCGAGCTGGCGGAGAAGTACGTGGCTGCTACCCAAGAGTATTACAGCCCGGGGATCATAGGCCCCTTCTGCCTCCAGACCTGCGTGGACAAGGATCTGAACTTCTACATCTACGACGTGGCGCCGCGTATCGGCGGTGGGACCAACGTCCACATGGCCATGGGTCATCCCTACGGCAACGCCCTCTGGAGGACGAACATGAGCACCGGCCGGAGGCTGATGAGAGAGGTCAGGATCGCTCTGGAGAACGATGCCCTGGATAAGATCGTTACCTAAACGGGAAAGCAACCATGTCTCGAAGCGGAAAGCATCCTAAGAAGCTCCTTAAGACGCTGAGAAAGCTGGAAGAGGGCGGTGAGGTGCTGGTCATGGTAGTTCCCGCCATCCCTAGGAGCTACCGGGATGAAAAGAGCATTGCCCTGGCCAGAGTCGGGATGGCCGACGAGGAAGATACCTCCAGCTGGCTGGTGCTGACCGAGAAGAGCCTCGTCTTCGTCAAGGCCGGTCTATTGCGAAACAGGGTGCAGAGCTTCCCGCAGGAGAGCATATCCGGCGTGGAGTACGTCGATGAGTTCCACACCAATACCCTCACGGTGAGGATCGGGGAGATGGCAGAGAATGTTGTCTTCTACGATGAGCGCCAAGGGGTAGAGTTTTATAAATACATTAAAAACAAATTTTTGAGAGATGAAGCTGCGAGTGGTGGCCCACTGTCTCCTCAACCCGGAGACTAGGCTGAAGGGTCTGGAGATGGTTAAGTTCGACCTTGGGCCGCCGTTGATCCAGCTGCCATGTCCCGAGGCGGGGTATCTGGGGCTGGATCGCTGGGCGGTCACCAGGAACCAGCTCGACGTTCCCGCGTACCGGCGCTACTGCAGGAATGCATTCCTCCACCAGGCAGACCTGATAGAGCAGTTCGCCAAAAAGGGGTTCGAGATCGAGATAGTGGGCGTGGCCGACAGCCCCAACTGTGGGATCAGCGCCACCACCGAGGGTTACCACGGCGGGAGGGTCTGGGCCGAGCCTCACCGGCACGTTCTCGGCATGGGGATATTCATGCAGGAGATCAAAAAAGAGCTGGAGCGAAGGGGCGTGGTTTTCGATCTGGTCGAGGCTAGTCGAGATGTGTTATGAGGTGCTCCGATGATCATCGACTTTCATGCTCACGTCTACACCGACCAAGATGCGCCGAAGGCAATCGCCGCGGCGAAGAGGCGAGTCGGGATCGAGGCTGGTGGGCGAGGGACCGTCTCGGACCTCCGGGAGTCGATGCGTTCATCTGGTATCGATCTCTCAGTTCTTCTGCCGGTGGCACGGCAACCTCAACAGGTCGGAGAGGTGAACAACTGGTCTCTCCGGGCGGCGGGTGAGGGGCTGATCACCTTTGGGGCGATCCATCCATTCCAGCCAGATCTTGTGGAGGAACTGGACCGTCTGAAAAAGAGGGGAGTACGGGGCGTCAAGGTGGTACCCTTTCTGCAGAAGGTCTACCCCGACGACCCCCGCTGCGATCCCCTTTACAAGGCCCTGATCGAGAGAGAGATGGTATTGGTCTTCCATGCAGGCAAGGAACCGATAGACCTCCGGGAGGTATTCGGCACACCTGATCGTTTCGCCCGGGTGGCAGATCGTCATCCTGACCTGACCTTGGTACTAAGCCATCTTGGCGGGTTTGGGATGTGGCGAGACGTGCGAAAGTTCCTCATCCCACCGGCAGAGAACGTCTACTTCGATACATCCTACGTCTCTGCGCGTCTCTCTTTGGAGGAGACTCTGACGTTGATATTGGATATGGGCGCGGACCGGGTGCTATTTGGCACCGATTATCCCTGGGCCGGTCAGGCCGAAGAGCTGAAGTTAATCAAGAGCCTGGACTTGTCCGGAGCAGAGCGAGCGATGATCCTCGAGGGGAACGCCCGCAGGCTCTTGAGGATATAAACCGGTCTAAGGTTTTTATATTTGGGTGACATGTGGGTGACGCATGAAGCGCGACCTCATGGAAATACTGGCCTGTCCCCTCTGCAAGGGCGACTTGGAGCTGGAGGTCTTCGAGGAGGATGACGTGGAGATCGTTTCCGGCAGGATATATTGCAAGGCCTGCGACGAGTACTACCCTATCGAAGACGGGATCCCCAACATGCTGCCTCCTGAGATCCGAGGTTCCGATCTTAAGTAGCGGAGTGAAAGTCTAATATGACAGACGAGGAGCTACGGTAGATCGATTACTTCGAGCCGTGCATGGTTGGGAAGAGTCTTTACGTCCACTTTCGGGTTTTTGCATCACCGATCGATTAACTTTATCAGTTATGGCACTTTAGCTTGTTAGAGGCGTGATACCTGTGAGATACATCGTGGTTACAGGCGGCGTCATGAGCGGGTTGGGCAAGGGGATAACCGCCGCATCCGTCGGCCGTCTGCTAATGAAGAGGGGCTACAAGGTCACCTCTATCAAGATCGATCCTTACATAAATGTGGATGCTGGGCTGATGAGCCCCTTCCAGCACGGCGAGGTCTTCGTGCTCGAGGATGGTGGCGAGGTGGACCTGGACCTTGGGAACTACGAGAGATTTCTGGACGTGGAGCTGACCCGGGATCACAACATAACCACCGGCAAGGTCTACAAGACGGTTATCGAGAAAGAGAGGCGGGGAGAGTACCTGGGCAAGACGGTCCAGATAATACCCCACATCACCGACGAGATCAAGATGCGCATCCGTTCGGTGGCTCGGAACAGCGGCTGTGAGATATGCCTGATAGAAGTAGGCGGTACCGTCGGCGACATCGAGGGCATGCCCTTCCTAGAGGCCATGCGCCAGCTGAGGAACGAGGAGATGGGCAACATCGCCTTCGTGCACGTGACCCTGGCGCCCATGACCACCGACGGGGAGCAGAAGACGAAGCCCACCCAGCACAGTGTCAAGGAGATGCGGTCTCTCGGCATCCAGCCAGACGTGGTGGTAGTGAGGTGTGCCAAGCCGCTCCGCGACGAGACGAAGTCCAAGATATCCCACTTCTGCGACGTCCCGGTGGAGGCGGTGGTGAGCTGTCACGACGTGGACGACGTCTACAAGGTTCCTCTGATGGTGGAAGAGCAGGGTCTTCCCGCTTATCTGATGAAGATGCTCCGGCTCCACCCACTGGAGGAGAACAGCATATGGGAAGAGCTCGTGACCAGGATGGATGCCGTCAAGGGCCGGGTCAAGATAGCCATCGTGGGCAAGTACACCGCTGCCTCCCAGAGCACCGCACCCATGGAGGACGCCTACCTGAGCATCAGGGAGGCGCTCAAGCACGCCGGGATCGAGGCAGGAGTCCGGCCGGAGATATCCTGGATCGATGCCGAGGAGCTGGAACAAAGGGCGCCTGAGAGGATCTTCGGGAACGTGGACGGCATCCTAGTGCCCGGCGGGTTCGGCGAGAGGGGCACCGAGGGGAAGATGAAAGCCATCCGCTATGCTCGGGAGCACGAGGTGCCCTACCTGGGGATCTGCTTCGGGATGCAGCTTGCCGTGGTGGAGTTTGCCAGGAACGTGGTGGGCCTGGATGGTGCTGGATCGACCGAGTTCGGGGACACACCCCATCCAGTGATCGCCATCCTCCCCGAGCAAGAGGAGGTAGTAGACATGGGTGCCACCATGCGTCTGGGCAACTACGATGCCGAGCTGAGGGAGGGGTCCCTTGCACACCAGATTTACGGCGCCGCCTCCATAGTGGAACGCCACCGGCACCGGTATGAGGTCAACCCCGATTATGTGAAGATGATCGAGGAGAAGGGGATGATATTCTCCGGCTGGAACAAGAACCGGATGGAGATAGTCGAGATCCCGGCACATCCGTTCTTCTTTTCGTCACAGTTCCATCCTGAGATGAGGTCGCGGCCGGGAAGGCCGTCGCCGCCGTTCCTGGCCTTCGTAGAGGCGATGAAAGAGAAAACGAAACGGTAACGTCCAAAGATGAGTTCCAGGCAGTCTTCGATCGCTTCTTCGCCGCGACCACAACCCTAAAACCCCAGTTGCAGATAGTCTATAGTTCCAACCAGACGCCCTCATTCGAAGAACCTAAATGCTTCGAGCTCAAGAGATGATGTTGAATGAAGCTTCGATCCTGCATCAAGAGATACAAAAAAGACACCCATCGAGCCGTCTCTCCCGAAGAGACCTTCTCCAGCATAGAATCGAAGATGACCATCGCGGGCATAACCAGGGTGGCGGACATAACCAACCTGGACCGGATCGGCATCCCAGTATTCTCCAGCATACGGCCCGGCGCGGAGAAAGGTGCCGTCTCGGTCTACAACGGCAAAGGAGCGACGCCCGCAGAGGCCAAGGTCTCCGCCATGATGGAGGGGATAGAACGCTACTCTGCCGAGGTCCACGACTGCGAGCCAGTCGTTTCCAACTATTCTTCTCTGAAAGACGAGGCGAACACCCTGGACCCGAAAGATCTTATCCTGCCCATGGAGTCCGACCCCGATGCTGCCATCCCCTGGGTTGAGGGCTACGACCTGATGAACGATGAGGAGATCTTCGTCCCGGCCAGCGCCGTCTTTCACCCTCTGCCCAAAGAGTTCCATCAGCTCTTCAGGACCAACACCAACGGCCTGGCCTCGGGTAACGAGCTGGAGGAGGCCATATTCCACGGCTTATCCGAGGTGATCGAGAGGGATGCCTGGTCTCTCGTGGAGGCGACCAGGAAGACCGGCCCCATCGTCACCGAGACCGATGATGGTCTGGCCGGAGAGCTGTTGAAGAAGTTCTCCGACGCCATGGTGGAGGTACGTCTCAAGGATATCACCAGCGACGTGAGCGTTCCCACCATCGCCGCCGCCTCGGATGACGTCAAGCTCAAGGACCCAGCACTTCTCACCATCGGGATGGGAACCCATACCAGCGCCGAGGTAGCGGTCTTGCGTGCCATGACCGAGGTGGCCCAGAGCAGGTTGACCCAGATCCACGGGGCCAGAGAAGATACCACCACCGCCGATTTCCGGCGGGGTATCGGCTACGAAAGAACGAAGAGGCTGAACAAACACTGGTTCCAGGACTCCGAGTCCAGACCCTTTTCCGAGATCAAATCTCACGACAACGACGACTTCTTAGATGACATCGGATACATGCTCCAGAGACTGGAAGACGCGGGCATGGACCGGGCCATCGTGGTGGAGATGACCCGAGAAGAAGTGGGCGTTCCCGTGGTCAGAGTGATCGTTCCCGGAATGGAGGTCTACGCTCTGGACCCCGAACGCAAGGGCCAGCGGTGCAAAGATGAGATCAAGAAAAATCGTCGTCTTTCTCGGTCCAAGTCTCGATAGAGAAGGGGCCAGAGAGATCCTGGATGCTGATTATCGTCCCCCTGCCAAGAGGGGCGACGTATTCAAGGCAGCGAAGGAAGGTGCTCGCATAATCGGGCTCATAGACGGCGTCTTCTTCCAGGACAGCGCCGTGGCCCATAAGGAGATCCTCCACGTATTGGAGATGAAAACGAAGGTGGTCGGCTCCTCCAGCATGGGCGCGCTCAGGGCCGCCGAGCTCTATCCCTACGGGATGGAAGGAATCGGCGAGATATACCGGCTTTACATGGATGGGACGCTGGTATCGGACGACGAGGTGGCTCTGGTATTCGATCCGGTATCCTTCGATCCCCTCTCCGAACCTCTGATCAACATAAGAGACAACATCAGAAAAGCCGAGGAAAAGATGGTCATCGATGCCGGTGCAGGCAAGAAGATCCTAAAGAGCGCCCAATCTCTCTACTTCCCCGATCGGACTTACGAGCGGATACTGGAGATCGCCGACCTGGACGAAGACGAACGGGAGAGGTTCAAGAACTTCATCCAAAAAGAGAAAGGTGACCTGAAGAGAGAGGATGCCATCAGGGCGCTGGAGAGGATAAAGGAGATCATGGAGTCTGTATGATAGTCAAGCTGAAGGCGTTTGCCAGGTTTAGAGACGTCCTCGGAACGGAAACCGAGATCGGTCTGGATGAGGGCGCCACGGTCGCCGACCTCCTGGCCGACCTTCTCAGCCGATCTCCCGATCTTTGGGACCAAGTCTTCGACCAACCGGGCGAGGTCAGAGAGGACGTGAACGTACTGGTCAACGGCCGGCATATCGAGTCTCTGGACGGCGTGGCTACCCTGCTGGAGGAAGGCGACGAGGTAGCCATATTCCCCGCCGTGGTGGGCGGCTGAACTCGAGGAGACGATGTTAGGGGACGCGGAGTTGGAGCGGTACGATAGGCAGATCAGGCTCTTCGGGCACCGGGGCCAAGAGAAGTTGAAGAGCGCCAAGGTCTTCATCGCCGGTGCCGGTGGGCTGGGGTCGGCGGTCTCCATCTACCTGACTGTCGCCGGGGTGGGCCATCTGAGGATCGTGGACAACGACTCGGTGGATCCGAGCAACCTCAACAGGCAGATCCTCCACCATACCCTCGATCTGGGCAGGTCCAAGGCCCGGTCCGCCCAGGAGACGCTCCAGGGACTGAACCCCGAGGTCTCTGTGGCGGTCTTCTCAAAGACCATAGACGAAGATAACGTCCGGGACCTGGTGGGCGACTCGGACCTGATCGTGGACGCGCTGGACAACTTCCCTGCCCGGTACGTCCTCAACAAGGCCGCTATAACCGAGAACGTCCCCCTCATTCACGGAGCCGTATCCGGGTTCGACGGCCAGGCCACCACGGTTATCCCCGGCAGGACCGCCTGTCTGAGGTGCATATTCCCCCGAGCTCCTCCAAAAGAGACCTCACCCGCCCTGGGCTGCACCTGCGGGGTGATCGGCTCGGTCCAGGTCACAGAAGTTCTGAAGTACCTTCTGGGAAAAGGCGACCTTCTGGAGAACAGGCTCCTCATCTGGGACGGTAACAGATGCCGGATGGACGAGCTGGTAATCGAAAAGAACCCGAGATGCAAAGATTGCAGCGAGGTCCGAGCTAAGTTTAAGTAAGGACATTGTCAAAAGGATATTGTGGAGAATATGAAAATATTTTGTGAATCGTCGAAAGGAGGTCTGATATCGTCAAGGCCCTGATCCTTCTGGGATGTCCCGAGATCCCGATCCAGACCAGCATCGCTCTCTACCTGGCCCATAAGCTGAAGGATGCCGGGAACGAGGTGGCGATGGCGGGGACCAACGCCACCCTCAAGCTGATGAAGTTAGCCGATCCCCAAGGTCACTATCTCGGAGAGATGATCGACCTGGACCGGTGCATCGCAGACCTGGCCGAAGGTCGGCGGGACTTCGACCTGTCCTTCGTCTTCGCCCATAACGACGCCGGCATATCCTACGCCGGCACCATGAGCAGCATCTCCAAAGCCGGGCTGTTCGTGCTGATCTTCGGAAGAGCTGCTGAAGAGCTCGCCGAGACGATCGACTTCGACTGTGAGAAGCTGGTTGCCAAGGCGGTTCATAACCCGACCCAGCTGAAGAAACTGGTGGACGAGGTGATATAATGGGCTGCATCGAGACCCTGAAGTACGAGATCCTCCTCTCCCGGTGCACGTTTAAAGACGCAAAGGAGTTCGTCAAGGGCAAGTTCGAAGAGGTGCACGAGGTCCCGCCCGGATACAGGATATTCGACTCGTTCCTGATCGGAGTTCCGCCCATCCTCATAGGGGTGGACGGGGATCAGGTGATCTTCCCCTACACCAAACCCTGTCACGGAACCTTCGTCCTCCGCGTCGAGGGAAAGGAAGAGATCGAGAGGTTGAGGATGAGGACGAAGTGATGAGGGTGAATGTGAGGGGGTTCGCCAGCTTCAGAGAGGTTATGGGCCGAGAAGTCCAGATCGAGCTGAGCGATGGCTCGACGATGAGAAATCTGCTTGAGGCCCTGTGCTCCAATCATGATGGGATGCGAGAGGCCCTCTTTCGCCCCCAGGGGGAACTTAGAGC
>CAYQFP010000030.1:0-14516 GCA_964416865.1 uncultured Methanotrichaceae archaeon | reverse complement strand
TTTTAATTCGCGTTCATTCGCGGTTTTACCCTCCGATTTTGACGATCTGGCCGCGTTCGACCACGATCTTGCTCTTTTATTATTGGCGATTTTGGAGGGGGGTCCGGAATGGGAAGTTCATGACTATAGCTACTAAATCAATGCTATCTGAAGCGGATGGATCTGGATCTCCATGAACTAGTGCCAAGAAATCTACAAAAGAGCCAACTAAGTCCTGGAGCGATACAACGACTTTAGGTAAAATACCGCGGGGCACACGGCGTGGTCAGCAGAAAATCTATCACCCAGAAGCGCCTATCCACCTCGCATGAACCTCGAACCCATAACCTTCATCCCCATCGGACAGGTTCGTTCAGACTTCGGCGAGCCATCCGACCCCAAGACCATGAGAAACTCCGTCTCGGCCCTGATAATCGACAAAATATACGAAGAGGCGCTGGAGGGTTTGGATAAGTTCGACCACATCCTGGTGGTATACCACATCGACCGGGCCGCAGGTTACGACCTCATGGTCCACCCCATGGGCGACGCCACCCTGCCCAAACGAGGTCTCTTCGCCACCAGAACCCCCCGGCGGCCCAACTCCTTAGGGGTGACCGTGGCGAAGATCCTGACGATCGAGAAGAACGAGATCACAGTTACCGGTCTGGATGCCCTGGACAAGAGCCCCCTGCTGGACATCAAACCCTACCTCGAGCACTTCGACTCACCAGAGGGGTTGGAAACAGAGAAGGACCCCAATTACCATCCCCGAGACGGTTAGACCCATCCGGAGTTTCACAGCCTATCGACCTGGACCACAATTATCCCGCTACCAGCTATCTTTCTGGTATTCGATCGAGGCAATCGCCCCCTTAAACAGGATCACCTTCTTGTTCCTACCTAAACCGAGCTTCAGCTCATAGTTATTGTAACCCTCGAGCACGCCCTTAATAGGACGACCATCGACCATACGGACCATGATCGTCTGGTTCAACAACTTTGGCAAGAACTGCGGTGGAGTCTGTTTCTTTATCTGGTTATTAACGTCGTCTACCCCACTATCACGCTGTTCATCTTCATTCATAATGACATCCCCTCCATAGGCCCTAGATCTTTAATCCGGGGTCTTGCCCATTCGAGTTCGTATGCGATCCTCTTCAGATGCTCGATATCCGTTCTATTCGCCGGGTGCCCAGTCTGCCAGGCCTCATCCCCTGCCCATATCATCATCCTGTTGTGCCTTTCAGGTAGTCTCATTATCCTCGCCAAAGGGTCCGCCCTCGCTGAAGAGCCCGCCCTCGCCGAAGAGTCCATCCTCGCCAAAGGGTCCATCCTCGCCGAAGGGTCCGTTCCCATCGAGAGATCCGTCCCCACCGAAGAGTCCATCGTCGCCGAAGAGTCCATCGCTGCCGAAGGGCCCGCTCTCACCGAAGACGCCACCTTCACTGAAGATGGTTGAGTTACCTGCCGTGGAGTTTTCCTCATCAGGTTTGACGTATATCATCCGATCTTCAGATTTCAAAGGAAACATCTGGGGATATCTATCAACACTAGAGCCGCCGGGAATATTGTACTCTGAATCGCAGGTGCCGTCGCTGCCACTATCTATGCAACCGAAACTACTATAGTAGTTGCCTATGCTGCCACTGTCCCACTGGTTGATGCCATCGTCGAATGCGTCGTTTTCTAGGTTGCCGATGAGGTTATTTCGGTAGAGGATGTTGTTGTTGGCATCGGCGAGATAGATGCCGTCATTGTTGTTATTGGCGTTGTTGTCTGTGATGATGTTGCTGCTGCTCAGATCAACGATGCCGATGCCTATTCTGCTGTTTTCGGAGACGTCGTTGTATGTTACGGTATTGTTGTTGCTGGAATTAACGATACATACCCCGATCATGTTGTTGCTGGCATCGTTGTCTCTGAAGGTGTTGTTGTTACAGGTGTAAATGAACCGGACGCCGTTCCCGTTGCTCTCGACACTGTTGTTTGTGATGATATTGTCGTTACTGGAATAGATTAGACCGATACCATCGTTTTGGTTGTAGCGGACGTTGTTGTTTCTAACGATATTGTTGCTGGAAACGAAGAGGCAAATGCCGTCTGCGTTCTTGTCGACGTTATTGCCTGCGATCTTGTTGTTGCTGGAGTACTCGATGTAGATACTTTCGCCGTAATTGTTGCTGGCATTGTTATCTACAATGGTATTTCTGTTTGATTCTGAAAGAGCGATGCCATATTCATCGTTGTAACTCACATTGTTGCCGGCAACGATATTGTTATTGGAAGCGAGAATGTAGATGCCATCCATGTTATTATTGGCATCGTTGCTCGTGATGTTGTTGTCGTCGGAATGCCAGAGATAGATATTTTCACCGCTGTTGTTGCAGGCGTTGTTACTTGTAATAGTGTTTTTGTTGGACTCCGAGAGGAGGATACCGTATTTGCCGCTATTGCTGGCGCTGTTGTCCGAGATGGTATTTTCGTTGGAGTTCGTAAGGCCAATGCTGATTAGGCCGTTATTGTTGGCATCGTTGTCCGTGATTATGCAGTAATCGGATGTGTTGAGATAGAGTCCCACATCGTTATCATTGACGATGTTACGTCTAATAACATTCCTGCTTGAGAGAACCATAATACCTGGTTTTTTCTCACCCGCGTTTGTTGCCATGAAGCCTTCGAGCGTAATACCATCTGCATTAAGGACAATCACGCTACCATTTCCACCGGCATCCACGACGGGCATCCCCTTCCCTCTTAAGGTCAGTTGTTTGGTTATGTTCACGTTCTCGTAATAGGTTCCGCTGTAGACTTTGACGACATCACCCGGACTTGCCTCATCGACGGCATCCTGGATGTTGACGTAGTCGTACCCGACCGGACCGACTGTGATCGTGGGCGCCTGGGCCTCCAAGAACGGGATGTTGTTGTTGTAGGAATGCCAGAGATAGATATCGTCATCGCTGTCATCGCCGTTATTGATGGCGTTGTTACTTACAATAGTGTTCTTGTTGGACTCCGATAGGACGATGCCGTATCTGCCGTTATTGCTGACATTGTTATCTGATATGGTATTTTCGTTGGAATTAGTGAGACCGATACCGATCATGCCGTTATTATTGGCATCGTTGCCTGTGATTATGCAGTTATCGGCAGTCTCGATAAAGAATCCCACATCGTTATCATTGACGATGTTGCGTCTAATAACGTTCCCACTCGAGAGAACCCAAATCCCCGGTTTCTTCTCACCCGCGTTTGTTGCTATGAAGCCCTCGAGCGTAACGCCATCTGCATTAAGGATAATCGCGTTACCGCTTCCGCCTGCGTCTATGATGGGCATCCCTTGCCCCCTCAGGGTCAACAGTTTGGTTACGTTCACGTTCTCGTAGTAAGTCCCGCTGTAGACCTCGATGACGTCACCAGGACTCGCCCCTTCGACGGCATCCTGGATGTTGACGTAATCGTATCCAACCGGACCGACCGTGATCGTGGACGCCTGGGCCGCCACGGGCAGGAGCACAAAGAGCATCAGTAGCGATTTTAGTTTCATTCCGTCCCCTTCCATGCAGGTATCATCGCTATTATATGAGCAACGTTCCGGCATTGTTGATAATCACATCCTGGTTAATCAGGTTTGTGGTAGTACATAAAATATAACTTCTTGAGACCTAAACCCCACCGAAGAGTCATCTGCCGCACCGGCGACGATTATGTAACCAGATCGGTAGGGAGGATACCGCCCTGCTATCGTATCGTGTTACAGTGTTTTTTGATTCACCACGTAACCTCTGTTAAAATCTATTTATACACAAGTACACACCACAAGTGTCTATTAATATATTGATGGCAGTCTCGGCGTGGTGATAGTTATGAGACTTAGAATAGTTAGTTCCAGAGATGAGATTTCCGAGTTGAATGCGAACGAAAGGATGGTTCACCTGGCCTTCAGACCTTCGAACGTCGACCTCCTGAGCCTGTTGAGGAGATGTCCCCGGCTCAGAGTGGTCCAGATACCGCCCTCCTATCACAAGACCATGTCCGGTGCGGTCAGGCTCTTTCTGGAGATGCAAGGCGTGGATCTTTTGAAGGGCGACGTCTGGGGTCACAGGAAGGACATAGATGAGTATTTCAAGGTAAACGAAGAGACCGTCGAGGAGATCGAGTCTCTTATCTCCCAAGGCGCGAACCTCGAAGATACCACGAACACCATCCAGAACAAGACCCGTCTAGGTGAGGATATGATCAAGTACATCGCCCGGACCAAGATCTCCGTCTGATCTGAGTCCAAATCCATTTCTTTTTCTGTCAGTCTCGGTGACCTACCCGATGATTGGAATGTTTTGTGACCACATACGACTCTTGAGTGGTATAAGTGACGAAATTCTTCATATCTTCTTCGCCAACGAGTTCTTCTGTGGTGATAACAGGAACCGAGGCCAGCTTAAGAAAAATATCAGGATGTTTTTCTCTGAGGACATTTACATCAACTTTCCTCCTCTTCGTGACCACCTTCTCCAGCCTGTAGGGTCCTTGCTGGTCCAACTCCAGCATCTTCGCGGCCTCGATACAGTCGTCGTACTTGTTCTTTAGTTCTTTCACTTTTCCTTGGAGATCTCTGACATGTAGCCCTAGATAATAGGTTTTTTCGAGAAGATTATCGACATTTATATCTTCATCGTTTGGCCTGCCGACCTCGTCTCTCCTCTCCACCGTCTCTTCGATCGCGTTTGAACGAAGGCTCGCCGGGTTCGCGATGGTGGTGGGAGCGTCTCCCGTTCTTGTGCGATACGCTCCGATCTCTTTTAGGAACAGCTCTCCGTACTTCTCCAGCTTCTTCTCGCCAACGCCACCGATCATCCCAAACTCCGACCTGTTCCTGGGAAGCCTTGTGGCCATCTCCCTTAGGCTCGAGTCGTGGAAGATTACGTAGGGCGGGACCTTCTCGACATCGGATAGTCGCTTCCTCAGATCTCTCAGGACGTCAAATAGGCGGTGATCGAAGCCTTGGTCTGGAGGGTCACGAGCTGCCGGGACCGCTTCGGCGGGCTTTGTCAGCAGGATATTCTCGCCACCGGACGAAATCCCTGCCCCTTTCTCTGTCAGTTTTAGGATGGGGTATTTGTCTCCTTCTTGCCTCAGGTAACCGAGCAGGACCAGCTCCCTCATGAAGGCCGACCACTGGCTAGCCGAGTACTCCTTCCCCGTGCCATGGACCTCCAAGACGTCGTGTCCGTTCCGGACTACCTTCCGGCTCTTGGAACCGCGCAGGACGTCGGCGATATGACCGGCTCCGAACCTCTCTCCGGTTTGGAAGACGCAGAGCGCGATCTTCCGGGCGATCAAGGTTCCCTCTATCGTCTCGATCGTCTCCGTGCATATATCACAGCTGCCGCAGTTCTCCACCTGGTGCTCTTCGCCGAAATATCCCAGCAGCACCCCCCGGCGGCAGGTCCGGCAATCGCAGAAGTCCACCATCGCTTGTAGCTTCTTGTAGGCGATACGTTTCTGTTTCTCATCCTTGCCCTGCTCTATCAGATACTTTATCTTCTTCGTATCGCCGTAGCTGAAGAAGAGGAAGCAGTCACTCTGTTTTCCGTCTCTCCCCGCTCGCCCGGTCTCCTGGTAATAGGTCTCCAGGTCCTTTGGCAGGTCGTAATGGATCACAAAACGGATGTTCGACTTGTCGATCCCCATCCCAAACGCTATGGTAGCCACCACGATATCGACATCGTCGTTTATAAACCGCTCCTGGGTCACCGCCCTCAGATGAGGATCGAGCCCGGCGTGGTAAGGCAGAGCGCGGAAGCCTTCCTCCTGGAGCTTTTTAGCCAGGCCATCCGTAGCGTTCCTGCTGAAACAGTAGATTATCCCCGGATCCCGTCTGTGGCTCCTCAGGTATTGGAGAAGCTCCGTATAAGCGCTGGATTTCGGTCTTACATGATAGAAGAGGTTTTTCCGGTTGAAGCACCCCCTGTAAACCCTCGGGTTTTCCAGCCTCAGTAGGTTTATGGTGTCTCTCTGGACCTCGGGAACGGCAGTTGCGGTGAGAGCGATCAAAGACGCGTTTGGAAAGTGCACCTTGAGCAGCTTTAGCTGCCGGTATGCGGGTCTGAAATCATGCCCCCACTCGGATATGCAGTGGACCTCATCGACCGCTATCAGGCTGACCTTCAGGCTCTTCAAAAATGACAGAAACTTGGGAACCATCAGCCGTTCGGGTGCTATATATATGATCTTGATCTTGCCGTCCAGCAGATCAGATTTTATAGATTCTATCTCATAAAAACTTAGGGTGCTGTTGATGTAGGCGGCCGCGATTCCGTTCACCCTTAGACCGTCGACTTGGTCCTTCATCAAGGCGATGAGCGGAGAGACGACCACCGTCACGCCTTCTAATAGAAGGGCCGGCAGCTGATAACAGAGAGACTTACCGCCACCGGTGGGCATCAAGACGAAGACGTCTTTTTTAGCCAGAACATCCTTGATGATATCTTCCTGGGGATGGACGAACGACTCATAGCCGAAGCGCCTCTTAAGCGCCCGGTAGATGTCCTGATCACTAGGCTCGCTCATTTCCTGACCTCTCGCCTGTGGTTATGAGGACGGCGTTTAAGTTCCTTGCTGTACACTAACTCGGAACCGATCCTGCTCGATGGCGAGCGCCCTGGACCGAAGACTCGTCCTGAACAGACCTGCCTATAGAAGTTCATCTTAGTAACCTATATATAGTAAAATCACGTTAGCTGCCCTAGTGAATATAACGGATCGTCGAAATGGAACTCAGGAGATAGATATGTCCAAGTGGGGGCTGGTAACTTTGGAACTGATGCTCAGAGAGTTGGAGAACCCCGGCTTCGCCGGAGACATGCCTGTTCGGGTGAGTAACACGAATACGAAGACGGGGTATGAATGTCAAGCCGCCTACGACGTTCGGTTTGAGAACGATGCAGGAGACCGCCCGCAGGGTATGCAGACCGCTCCTGGGCCCGCCCCGGTCCTGCAGTCGCCAGACGACAGTCCTGTAGACGACATGGACCGCACCCGTGACCGGGCACCCAGGCCCGAGAGAAAGAGGCTTCCCTGGGGCTTCGCCAGCTAGGGTCGCCCGTCTTCACCGGGTTGGATGTAATCCACCCATCTTATCTAATTTTCTGCCATCGCCATATTTATATCTATCTTCGCAGCTCGATAACGACAGGTGATGCATCTGCAGTCGTTGAACGAGCTGGGATTTGAGGTATTTGAGGAGATGCTGGACTACGCCGAAGAGTTCCAGGTGGTCGTGACTGAGCTGGAGAACGGCACCGTGGTGGCAGACGCGGCGAAGGGCGGACTGGGGGCGGGGATCTATCTGAGTCGGATTTGCATGGCAGACCTGGCGGACGTTCAGCTCGTCCCCTACGAGATAAACGGCGCGCCTCTGCCCGCGGTTCAGGTGACCACCGACCATCCTGTAGTATCCTGCATGGCTTCCCAGTGCGCCATGTGGCAGATCAAAGTCGGTGAGTATTTTGCCATGGGGTCGGGACCTGCCAGGGTCCTGGCCAAGAAGACTAAGGATCTCTACGAGAGCATAGAATTCGAGGAGCACTCCGACGTGGGGGTCTTGTTCCTGGAATCGAGCTCCCTTCCCGGCGTGGAGGCGGCCAACCATATAGCCCAGGCCTGTGGCATCGATCCTGCCGATCTGAGGTTGGTAGTAGCGCCGACCGACTCGATAGCAGGATCTGTCCAGGTATCTGCCCGGGTGGTGGAAACAGGCCTGCACAAGCTCTACACCCTGGGCTTTGACATCACCACCATAAAGAGTGGATGGGGCAGAGCGCCCATCGCGCCCGTGGTCGGCAATGCCACCATGTGCATGGGTGCCACCAACGATGCCATAATCTACGGTGGCGAGACCTACTACACCGTGGAGTATGAGCCGGTCGAGGAACTAGTGCAGTACCTCAAGGCGATGCCGTCGGAGGCCTCCAAAGACTACGGCGCGCCCTTCTACAAGACCTTCAAAGAGTGCGGCTTCGATTTCTTCAAGGTAGACCACAATGTCTTCGCTCCAGCCAAGGTCGTGATGAACGACCTGAAGTCCAGGCGCACCTTTGTCAGCGGCGGGCTCAACCCTGATGTGCTGGAGGAGTCATTCGGGTTAGAGAGGCTGAACAGCTGATACCGTTGTGGTCAACCACCACAGTAACATATCATCCATAAACTTCTGGATGGCCATGGGCCTGATACTCACCGACCGAAAAAGCTACGAGAAGGCCCTCCTGATAGCAGAAAACCCGAATATCAAAGAGATCGGTAAGGCCCGGTCTTACAGGCGCACCGCCTGACCGGATATTCTGAGGACCTCTGCGCACCCTTTGCAGTACCTCCAGTCCTTGAAGTCGGTGTCCAGGATGCTATTGGAGAAGTACATCACGCATCTTCTTTCAGGACAGTGCGCCAACCCGAAGACGTGGCCGAGCTCGTGAATAGCTTCTTTGAGCGCCCTGAGCTCCAGCAACAAGACGTCTTCCTGAAGCTCGTAGAACTCTTGCCTCAACCTCCGAAGAGATATCAGTGCCATCCCATCATCGGCCAGGCCGAAGACGAAGTTCAGCCCCTTCACGAAGATATCGACCTCGGTGATCCCCAGGGTGACATCGCCTTCCGAGGAGAGATCATAGAGGATATTCTCACCATCGAACTGGTTCCTCTCCCGAACGTACGTGCTGGCAGGAACCTTCGTGGCAGGGATCACCTTCGCCGCCCCGAAGATCGATGCGACCCTTTGTTCCAGGGTCTTTATCATATCCCGATCCACGGTTCCCACTGGCTGGAGAAGTATCATGAATCTCACCCACATTCATCTTCTCGCATAAAAACAGAAGGTCATAGTCTATCCGAGATGGAGGTCATCGTCCCCCTCACCGGGCCATCATGGCCAGGATGGTCCTGTCCAGCTCTTCGGCCGCCCGACGCAGATCTTCATCCCCTTCGTCCTTGAGCCTGGCCGCGTCTCTTCGCAGCGGCCCCAGGCAGAGCGCCGCCTCCGGTCCCGTGACCTTCACGCCATCGATCGCCTCTCTCAGCCGCTTCATCCTTTCCCAGAGATGATTGGAGGACGCCAAGACCTCGATAAGGTCGGCGAGAGCCGAAGCCACCTTCTCCCCGTGATCGGTCAGCTCCAGATATCTTATCCGCCCTTCGAGACGGGACCTTATAAGGCCCATCTCATCGAGCTGGATGAGTATCTTGGTGGTGTGGGGGAAGGTGGAGTCGATCTTCTTGGCCACCCTGGAGGCGTAGGCCGGATCCAGGTCTCTCACCGCCAGCAGCGCCTGGGCAGGCTTCTCCCTTAGGAAGAAGAACTCGCGTCGTTCAGTCATATTCTTCGGGCGGTCGGCTCCATCTCCAGAGGGCCTATGAGCAAAGCGTTCATAGCTTCCTCGGGCGGCGCTATCTCCAGGGGCTCGTTGTAATCGTAGAACTTTCTTACCTCATCGGTCTCGAAGCTCAGCCTCAGTTCACCGAGATCTCCCGGCGGGACCGCTATCATATCCGACGTCGCCATGTACTTGGTGTTGATCTGGCTCCTCACCGGCCGATAGGTATCCTCTGTTATCCAGACCGTCCAGTCCATCTCGCTGCCGTTGATGAATAGCTCGGTGAGGTTTATCATGAACAGGAACCGAAAGTCCACGGATCCAATCTGACCCACCATGATCCCGTAGCTGGTATCGTCGTCGGGATGGACCTTTAGCTTGTAGCAATCCACACCATCGACCTTATCCGATCCCACGACCCCCATCTCGGACCGGTTGAGCATCTCCACCAGGTGCTTCGCCTGGTTCGTTTTCTCCACGCCGTACTCTGGATAGGGCTGCTGGAGCCGGGTCCAGTTCTCCCCCAGCTTCTGGTATATCATATTGTCCAGGTGGTAGGTCTCTCTCCACTCCACGATGCTCTGGTTGCCGTCCAGGCTCTTTAGAGTGATCGTGGAGCTCTCCATCGTGCTCTTGCCGGTCAGGTTGATGGCTCCTGCCCAGCTTAGTGACACTTTTTCACCCTCGGCGATCCCCATCCCCGTGAGGTTGCTGAACTTTACGGCCTGGTCCATCGTTATCAGGTACCTGTAGGTGTCCAGATCATCGACCGCGTCTGTTGTCGCCAGCATAATATCTTCTGCGCTGGTTTTCTTCTCTCCGATGCAGCCTGCAAAGACTGCAACGATCAAGACCAGCACCAATAAAATCCTCTTCATACGATCCCCGAAACTCCTTTATTCCGCCCGCGACCTGGCCAGGCTGCCGATCGGTGCCCGCCGGATTTAAAGTCTTCCTGCAGATCCCTTTCCTTCGACGAGTATCAGATCCGGGCGTTCAGTTGTGCCTCACGAACTTCTCGCCGGTGATCATCTCGAAGAGCCTGGTATAGATCTGGCTGGTCTGGTTGATGATGTCATCCGGCAGCGGCGGGATCTCTGGTTCTGGCGATCCGGTGTTTCTGGCGTCATAGAGCCGGTCCTTGTACCCGATCCTGCGATAGTGCTGGCGGACAAACTCTTTGCTCATATCGACGAACTCTCCCTCCTCATACTGGGTCTTGGCCCAGAACCGGTCTTCATCGGCGGTTCCGTAGACGTCTACCACCATAATGTTCCGGTCTTGGTCGAAGGCGAGCTCCTTTTTCCCGTCGACGTGGATGAGGCCGCGCATTTCTACCTCTCTTTGGATATCTTCGTCTATCCTGAGCACAATCTCCGTGATCTCGTCGAACTCTGCAGGGGTCAGCCCGGACAGCTCCAGGGCGCTCGATCTGTCCAGAAGTCTGTCTACCTTCTCCAGCTTGGTAGATACCTCGACGTAGGGTTCTGGTAGCCGTTCGCCGTACTCCACGGTGTGGCCTTTGGGGAAACCGAGCACCTCGGGGCCAATATCGCCCCCCCTCAACCGGTCGTATATCGAACCTGCCACGTACCACCTGCATATCACCTCCAGGGGGATCAGGTAGTTCTTGGACCGGTCTGTGATATCTTCTGGGTTGATTATTTCCACCTTCCTGACCAACATCCCGTTCGGCGGAAGGTACCTCTCGAAGTGTGTGGTAATCCCCATCATCTTCGCCCGATCGAACCAGTAGGCCCCTTCCCGGCAGAGCGTCTCCCCCTTGGAGGGGATCATGCTGGGCGTCACCTTGTCGAAGACGGAGATCCTGTCTGTAAACCTGAACTCTAGCTCCCGGCCGAGGTCGTAGACCTCTTTGACCGAGCCCATCCTCAAAGGCTTGCGATCCATCGGTCGTCCTATCCCAGGTTAGATGATAACCCTTTTGCTATCCCAGACAGACGTGAAAATTTTTGTGGTCAGAAGAAAAAAAAAGTCGTGAAAGGAGTCTTGACGATAATAAAGAAAAATAGGGGGTTGGGTGGGGTGATCTCAGTAATCGCCCATGCCGCCCATGCCGCCCATATCGCCCATGCCGCCCATACCGCCCATGTCAGGAGGTGCGCCGCCTGACTTGGAGGCGATGACGTCGTCGATCCTCAAGATCATGATCGCAGACTCGGCTGCAGAGTTGATGGCTTGGGTCTTGACCCTCAGGGGCTCTACGACGTTCTTCTCGAGCATATCTATGGATTTGCCGGTATCCATATCCAGGCCCATCGTCTTGTTGCCCTTATCGTGGCTGCTGCGTAGAGAGACCAGGGTGTCGATCTGGTCGAACCCGGCGTTCTCGGCCAGGGTCTTGGGGATTATCTCGGTGGCGTCGGCGAAGGCCTCGATGGCCAGCTGTTCTCTGCCGCCCACGGTGGCCGCGAACTCTCTTAGCCTCAGGGCCAGCTCGATCTCGGGTGCGCCGCCACCGGCCACCAGTTTTCCATCTTCCAGGACCACGCCAACCACGCGGAGGGCGTCTTCCATCATTCGTGCCAGCTCGTCAACCACGTGCTCGGTCCCGCCCCGGAGGATTATGGATACAGACTTGGGGTTCTCGCACTCTTCCACGAAGGTCATGGAATCGTTGGCGATCTTTCTCTCTTCGACCAGGCCTGCCTTGCCCAGCTCGCTGGTGCTCAGGTCCTGGATGCTGGTGACGATCCTGGCTCCGGTGGCCCGGGAGAGCTTCTCCATGTCGCTCTTCTTGATCCGCCTGATAGTGAAGACCCCTGCCTTGGCCAGGAAGTGCTGGGCCAGGTCGTCGATACCCTTCTGGCAGAAGACCACGTTGGCTCCGGCGTCCACGACCTTGTTGACCATATCCTTGAGCATTACCTCTTCCTGGTCCAGGAAGGCCTGGAGCTGGTCTGGTGAGGTGATCTCTATCTTGGCGTCGACCTCGGTCTTCTCTATCTCGATGGGGGTGTTGAGAAGGGCAATCTTGGCGTCCTTGACCTTCTTGGGCATGTTGGGGTGGAGACGTTCCTTGTCGATCACCATGCCGTAGATCTGCTGGGTATCGATGACCCCGCCGCCTACCTTCTTCTCCACTGTGATGTTGTCTATGTCGACGCTGCCATCCTCGTCGACGACGGCCTTGACGGCCTTGACGGCCAGGTCTGCCAGGTCGTCCCTGGCCAACCCGGATCCCTTACCGGTCATGGCAGTGATGGCGATCATCTTCAAGAGCTCATCGTCGTTGGAGGTGACCTCGACAGCCATGTCATTCAGAATCTTCATGGCTTTGTCTGCTGCCGCCCGGTATCCTGCGGCGATCACTGTCGGGTGGATCTCCTGTTCAAGAAGATCTTCGGATTTCTTGAGCAGCTCGCCGGCCAGAACGACCGCGGTGGTAGTGCCGTCACCGACCTCGTCATCCTGGGTCTTGGCGATCTCCACCATCATCTTCGCTGCTGGGTGCTCGATGTCCATCTCTTTCAGGATAGTTACGCCGTCGTTGGTGATGACGACGTCGCCCAATGTGTCCACCAGCATCTTGTCCATGCCCTTGGGACCAAGCGTGGTTCTTACCGCGGCGGCTACTGCCTTGGCGGCCATGATGTTTGATCTCTGAGCCTCGCGGCCTTCGGTTCTTTGACTGCCTTCTCTAAGTATGAGTATTGGCGTTTGACCTAGTCCTGCCATGTTATTCCACCTCTTATTGATCAGAGTTGTCTGGTGAGTGTTTAAACTTCTATATAAGCGTTGTGGGCCGGCGTGATCGGGTGCCGCGGAACCTTCGGTTGGATTCGCTCGAAGTATACAGTGCTATATTATGTACGACGTATATTGTTTTGGGATAATGACCTCTGATAGGCCTTCCATCCCGGGCACCAGCCGGTATGCCACTTCCAGATCCTGGCTATGGGTGAGCCAGGTTTCCTCTCGGCATAACCCTTCAGAGGGCACTTCTCACAGGGAGCGGTCATAATATAACCATCGTCGAGATGGTATAAAGAATTTCTGTAGCTATCCTGGCGGCAGGCGCCATCATTCGTCCGTTGCCGACGAGTCATATGGTTGACGTATTACATGCCCCTACATGAAGCGGTCCAATGTACACTGGCGCCTCGATATCGGCTCTTTACTCACGGGTCGTGGTTCTGGAAGCGTGGGAAAGACCGTTGGAATACCGTAGCGTCTGGAGACCTCGTCTATCCTCTTCAAGAGGCTGGATCGGTAGGTGCTATCCCGTGGTCCGGAACCGAACTTGGGGCCGAACCGTCTTGCTGGATAGAGCTCTTCGTATCTCTTTACCAGCGCAGGGAAATGCCTTCTTAAGACGTCGAAGCACATATCCCGCTGTTTTCCGCTGCTCGTGATCCTCAAGGGTTCCGGAACAACGTACTTGCATCCGTTCTCAGCGGCTCTCGAAAACAACAGGTCCAGCTCTTCATCGGCGTCCGAGATGAAGGGGAGTACCGGCATCAGTATAATGCCGGTCTGTACGCCGGCATCGGATATCTTTTTCATGGCCTCTAGCCGGTCGAGGGGGGAGCACGTATAAGGCTCGAATATTCGAGCATGATCCTGGTTCAGGCTCGTCAGCGAGAAGGAGACGTTCACAAAGATACCGGAGTCGTTCAACTCTTCCAGCAGGTCGAGGTCTCTCAGTACCAGGTCAGACTTCGTCTGGATGAGGAGGGGTATCCCGTACTCGACGATCACCTCCAGAGACGACCTGATGAGCTTCTCTCTCTGCTCTGCAGCCTCACAGTCGTAGCCGTCTAACAAGATCGCCTTGGTCTTGTCCAGGCTTGGAATATTGCTCTTCAACACCGAGATTGTATTGGTCTTTATCTTGACCTCGTCTTCATGTATGAACTCGTTATGGAGTTCGAAGCAGTACCGACATCTCTTGGAGCAGCCCATGTAGGGTGAGAGCCTGTACTCGTAGACCTCTTTCTTGATGAGATCGCGTGGGAGGAAGGCCCCGGCTTTTCTGAACGCCGAGGGCGTCTCGTACTTAGTATAGATTATATTTGGATTATTGTCTCCCAGCCGTGGCGTCATTTCTAACCTCGATATCTCCACAATCTGAACGTCAGGTCTTCATCGTATTCTTTAAGGCTATTGTCCTTGTACTTCCTATTCCGGATCCCCTCCTAAAAATGG